>DATFHJ010000189.1:0-3844 GCA_035248585.1 Thermoanaerobaculia bacterium | reverse complement strand
CGGGATTCGGCTGCTGCGGCGCGACGCCGATGCGCGCGCGCGCCTCCACGGCCTCGCTGGCGACGTTCTTTCCGGCCACGATCGCAGTACCCGCGGTCGCGCGGACGCGCGTCGTGAGAATGCCGACCGTCGTCGTCTTGCCCGCGCCGTTCGGGCCGAGGAGGCCGAACATCTCGCCTTCGAAGACGTCGAGATCGAGGCCGTCGAGCGCCGTCACCGCGCCGTACTGCTTGCGCAGCTCCGAAATGTGAATCTCCGTTCGCATAAATGCGAATTTACATTCGCATTCGCGCTGTGTCAAGCTGTCCGCCGATGAAACAACCGCGCGTGGTGGTCATCACCGATCGCGACGTGAAGGCGTTGTTTGCCCGCGAGACGCTGAAGAAGCAGGACACCGTCGACGTCGACGAGGTGTTCGAGCGCGTCAACGCCACCCCGCCGAAGCAGGCCCGCAGCCTGGAGACGGTCAATCGGCTGCTCGATGCCGCTGAGCAGTTGCTCGAATCGGACGGCCTCGAAGCGACGACGGTGCCGGCGATCGCGAAGAAAGCGAAGGTCTCAGTCGGCGTCGTCTATCGCCGCTTCCCCGACAAGGACACGCTGCTGCGCGCGGTGTGGGAGCGCTTCCTGGCGCAGAAGCGCGAGCAGACGCAGGCCATCATCGCCGCGACGGCGGGACTCGACTGCTCGCTGTCCGATCTCATCCGCGGCATGATCCGCGGCACGATCGACGCGCAGCGGAAGAAACGCAGTTTGCTGCGCGCACTGCTGCACTTCTCGCGCACCCATCCTGATCCTTCGTTCAAGCGCGCCGCGTACGAGCTGAATCACGCGAACGTCGCCGCGATCACGGTGCTGATCCTCAAGCACCGCGACCGCATCGAGCATCCCAACCCCGAGGGCGCGATCCACTTCGCGCTGCTCACCGTCGCCTCGGTGATCCAGGCCGTGATCGTCGAAGGCGACGCGACACAGGTGGCCGGCCTTCGCGCGCCGGTGAGTCTCGAGGAGGAGATGACGCGGATGTTGTTCGGCTACCTGGGCATCGAAGAGTGAAATACACCGTCGTCCTCACCGCCGCCTTTCCCGCCGTCGCACGCGAGATTCTCGCGGGCGAGTTCGATGTCATCGAGCATCCGACGGAGCATGGGCGGACGGAGGAGGACATGATCATGATCCTCGCCGAGGCCGATGCGGCGATCACGCTGCTGCAGGATCCGGTCACGCGCAGGGTGCTGGCGTCGAATCCGAACCTGCGCATCGTTTCGAACTTCGCCGTCGGCTACAACAACATCGACGTCGACGCCGCGCGCGAGCTCGGCATCGCCGTGACGAACACGCCGGGCGTGCTCACCGAGGCCACGGCGGATCTGACGATGGCGCTCTTGCTCGCGGTCACGCGGCGCATCGTGGAAGGCGATGACGAGATCCGTGCGCTGGGGCGCTGCCAGTGGGAGCCGCTGAAGCTCCTCGGCGCGTCGCTGCAGGGCAAGCGCCTCGGCATCATCGGCATGGGCCGCATCGGTACGGCCGTCGCGACGCGGGCGCGCGCATTCGGTATGGACATCCTCGGAGTGCGTCGCGGCGAGTCGATCGATGAACTGCTCGCCACGAGCGATGTCGTCTCCATCCACGCGCCGCTCACGCGCGAGACGCAGCACCTCATCGACGCCGCGGCGCTGGCGAAGATGAAGCGCGGCGCGTATCTGATCAACACCGCGCGCGGCGCGCTCGTCGACGAGAACGCGCTCTGCGATGCGCTGGAGAGCGGACAGCTGCGCGGCGCGGGGCTCGACGTGTACGAGCACGAGCCGGAGGTGAATCCGCGGCTGCTGCAGGTGAAGAACGTGGTGATCGTGCCGCACATCGGCTCGGCGACCGAGGAGGCGAGGAACGCGATGGCGCGGATCGCGGCGACGAACGTGCGGCTGTTCCTGAGGGGAGAAAAGCCGTTGCATCAAGTTATTTGACTATGCTATAAACGCATACATGCGTCGCGGTATTGCAGCGTCTTCCCTCCTCCTGTTCCTGATTCCGATGTTCCCGGGCGATGCTGCGGCGCAGGTAATCCGGTGCGCGGACGTCGCGAGCGACGTTCCGCGCACGTATACGCACGACACCCTGATCCCCGAGCTGCTGACGGCGGATTTCGACGGCGACGGCCATCGCGACGTGCTCGCCCTCGGCGTCGACGCCGCGATCTTCTACGGCCGCGGCGACGGCTCGTTCGAGGCGCCGGCCGTGCTGACGGCGTACCTGAGCAACGCGGCGATCGGCGACATCAACGGAGACGGGCTCCTCGACATCATCGGCAATCAAGCCGGGAACTTCTACGACTACCCGAATCGAGGGAACCGCCGTTTCGACTCGTTCGGCTTCGCACCGGGCTCTTCTCAATCCGACGCCGCCGTCATCCGCGATTTCACGGGAGACGGGCACGCCGACGTCCTCATCAACCGGTCGGGCGCGCCGCCGGCGTTGTTCGTGAGGGAAAGCGACCGCTTCGGCGAGCGCGCCGCGGCGGCGGTGGTGTTTCAGGAAGGGGCACTGGTCGCCGGCGATTTCGATCGCGACGGACATCTCGATTTCGCCGGACGCGTCGCCGGCGTGAACGCGGTCGCGCTGATGCGCGGCGATGGGCAGGGGCAGTTCACGTTGCAATACCTGCCGCCTCTCCTCGGTGCGTATGCGCCGCGTCTGGCCGCGGATCTGAACGGCGACGGCCGCGACGAGCTGGTGACGTTCACCAACAACGAGCTGGTGATTCTGTACAAGCCGATGGACGCGGCGTCATACGTTCGCCTGCCGGCAAAGAATCTCTACACCGTCCGCGCCGCGGACTTGAACGGCGACGGCGCCACGGATCTGCTCGCGTGGGGGCCGCGGAGCGATTCGTATGGGATCCACATCACGGTCTATCAAAATGACGGACACGGCGGATTCACGGCGCGCAACGACTTCGCGGGCCGCGGCCCGAACGTGACCGGACCCGCGGGCGCGATCGCCGATGTCAACGGCGACGGCGCGCCCGACCTCATCGCCGGCGCGTCATCGTTCGCCGTTTTCTTCGGCCGCGGCGACGGGACGTTCCGCACGCCGCGCATCGAGCTGCCCGTCGCCACGCGGCCGCTCGCGGCGCTCGACCTCGACGGCGACGGCGTCGACGAGCTGATCACCGCGGGCGGCTCGCAGCTGGACGTCGGGACACGCAACGGTGCGACGTACACCTTCGAGCGGGTGCCGTTCGATGCGGAGAGCTACTCCGTCACCTCCATCGGCAATCAGCTGATCGCCGGCTCCGGCATCTGGGTGCGCATCTTCTCGCGCGACGCGCAGGAGAAACGGTGGCGGGAAACGAAGGCGTTCAAGGCCGGCGGCGACGTCATCGCGCTGGCCGCGCTCGACGGCGGAAAATTCGCGGCCGTCACGTGGGGCTTCTGCAACGCGATGCAGATCTACGATCTGAACGGCACGCTGGTGCAGGAACTGCCGCTGCCGTGCAGCCAGCGGGTCATGCTGCAGAGCGTCGACTTCGATCGCGACGGGCGCCGCGACCTCATCGCCGCGAACAGCGGTCACGTGGTCTATGACAACGTGCGGATGATGGCCGTCCCGCAGTTCAACGGCTCGGTGCAGCTCTATCGCGGCCGCGCCGATGGAACACTCGAGCCCCCGATCACGTCGCTGACGGAGCGCCAGATCTTCGCGATGAGCGCGGGCGATTTCAACGGAGACCGCCGCATCGACGTCGCGCTGGCTTCGGTGGAGAAAAACTCGTCGCCGCAGCTCGAGGTTTTCCACGGCGACGGTGCCGGCGGCTTCCTGGCCACGTCGCTGCGGCTTC
>DATFHJ010000188.1:0-7125 GCA_035248585.1 Thermoanaerobaculia bacterium | reverse complement strand
TCGACGCGATCACGTCGTTCACTCCGTGGCCGCTCTTTCTCGTCGCGCTCGCCGGCATCGTCTTCGCCCTGTTCTCGCTGGTCCTCGGCATTCAGACGCTGTGGATGTGGGCCACGGGCCGCGCGGTGACGGGATTCACGACCGTGATTCTGCTCACGCTGATCGTCGGCACGGTGATCATGTTCGCGCTGGCGATCCTCGGTCTGTACGTCTCGCGCCTCTTCGATGAAGTGAAGCGCAGGCCGCGGTCGATCGCGCTGGAGACGATCAACCCGGGCAGTGACGAGCCGTGACCTATCGCCCGCAGCTCGACGGCATCCGCGCGCTCGCCATTCTCATCGTGCTCTTCGCCCACTTCGCGCCGCCGCAGTGGACGAAGAATCCGTACGCCTCGATCGGCTACCTCGGCGTGGAGCTGTTCTTCGTCCTCAGCGGATTCCTGATCACCGGCATTCTCCTCGGCGATCGCGAAGCCGTGGCCACGGGGCAGTACACGCGCTGGCGCTCGATGACGCGCTTTTATCTGCGCCGCGCCGTGCGCATCTTCCCGACCTACTACCTCGTGCTCGCGTTCGCGCTGGCCGCGGGCCTCGGCATCACGAAATCGTCGTTCGGCTGGTTTGCCGCGTATCTCACGAACTTCTACATCGTGCGCCACGGGCCGCCGGGATCGTCGACGCATCTCTGGTCGCTGGCGGTCGAGGAGCAGTTCTATCTGATCTGGCCGATGCTCGTGCTGTTCCTGCGCGGCCGCCTGTTGCCGGCGGCGCTGGCGGCGATCGGGATGGGCGGTCTGGTCTTTCGGCACGTCGCCGCGTTTCCGTACGCCGACTATCTGCTGTTCGCGTGTCTCGACTATCTCGCGGCCGGCGCGGCGCTGGCGCTCGTATTCCGGCGATCGCCGGCGAAGTTGCCGCTGGTGCTGCGCTGGTCTCTCGTCGTCGCAGCGATCGCCGCGGCCGCCGCGCTCTTCGTCAGCGGAAAAACGAACTGGATCAACACCGCGTTCGCGGCGCTGTCGGTCTGGCTCGTGGGACGCGCGGCGACGGGCTTCGGCGGACCGTTCGGACGATGGCTGCAAAGCCCGCCGATGGTGTACGTCGGACGGATCAGCTACGGCTTGTACCTGTATCACCTCTTCATCCCCGAGGGTCTCGGGAAGGCGGCCGCGTTTTACGGTGTCGAGTTTTCGCTTTCGCCGATCGAGAGGCTCCTCGTCGCCGCGCTCGCGTTCGCGATCGCCGCGGCGTCGTGGCACTTTGTCGAATTGCCGTTGCAGCGATGGCGGCGATCAATGCGGCCACTCTGAGCCGGAGTCGCCGTGCACGAAGGAGCGGCCGAGGAGGCGGCGAAGACGCGCGAGGCCGAGGCGCGCGAGGATACCGGCGGAGACGAGCGGAGGGAGATCGTGTGCCGTTCCGCGGCGCGCAGGCATTTGCACCGCCGTGCGCAACGCCGCGTCCCACGCGTCGCCGAACGCGGCTTCGGTGTAGGCCGGAGGCAGCGCGCGCGCGCGTTGCGAGAGCTCGTGCGGCGACGTCTGCGCGCGAATGAGGCGCGCGGCTTCGTCCACATCGCCGACCGGGAACACGAGTCCGGTCTCGCCGTGGCGAATGACGTTTTCTTCGCGGCGGCCGAGGTAGTCCGAGACGACCGGCACGACTCCGTGCAGCATCGCTTCCCAGGCCACGATCGGCCCCGTCTCCGCGCCGGAGAAGACGACGATGGCATCGATGTTCGGATAGATCGATTCGTACAGCGCGTCGCGCGACAGCTGGCCGTGGAATGTGACGTTGGCTCCGGCGAGCGCGTCGCGGAGATACGGCTCGTCGGGTCCGTTGCCGGCGAGCTCGAACGTGAGCTCGGGCAGCGCGCGAACGAGCGGCACGAGATCGCGAATGCGTTTGTCGGAGTCGAAGCGGCCGATGTACGCGATGCGTTGCAGCCGTTCGCGCGGCGGCGTGTCGCGCAGCGGGAGCGGCACGCCGGTCGGGATGTGCCGCGCGTGCGCGAGGTCCGCAACCCGCCGGGAGACGCTGGCCGTGAGATCGAGGAACGGAGCGAACGCGCGCGCCTGTCCGATCCGGTCCTCGCCCTGGCCGTGGATGCACATGGCCAGGCGCGCATCGGCCCCGCGCGTTTTCCAGTACGCGGCGGCGAGCAGCGCATCGTTCAAATTCACCGGGAAAATCACGTCGGGACGGACGCGCTCGAAGAGCCGCACGAGCTCGCGGATGCGGTCTTCGAGAAAACCGCGCGTTCCGTCGATCGCGACCGGCGCCAGGACGCGATGCCGCTCCGCGTAGCGCTCCGGATCGTGAAACCGCCCCTTCGCCAGGCCCGTCACCACGTCCCATCCGCGCGCCGCGAGCGCGGCGCTCAGGGACTCGAGCCACGTCTCCACGCCGCCGCCCGTGTACGCCGCCTGCGAGCAGAAGAGAATCCTCATCGCCCGCTGACCGCTTCGCGAAGAATGCGCGTGAACGTGCGGCCGGTGTCGATCTTCGCGGCCTCGATGTGCGCGGCGCCCGCGCGCTCTTCATCCTCGTGCGGGCCGGCCGCGGTGGTCTGCCACGCTTTGGCCATCGCCCGCGCCCACGCCGCCGGGTCGTGGAGCGGCAGGAAGGTTCCGCCGGCCGGCGCCTGCTCGCGATGCACGCCGATGTCGCTGAGCAGGATCCGCTTGCCGAGGCTCTTCGCGTCCTCGACGATCGTCGACCAGCCCTCGAACGCCGACGGCTGGAGCATGGCGAGCGAGCGGCGCATGAGTGCCACCTGTTCCGCGCGCGGAATCAGTCCCAGGATGCGCGCGGAGGCGGTGAGGCCGTGCTCGCGAAGGTACGACTGGATGCGCGCGAAGTAGTCATCGCCGCGGAAGCCGTACGTGCTGCCGGTGCAGGCGATCGTGGCCTCGATGCCGTGCGCATCGCGTAGAAGACGCAGCGCCTCGAACGCCACCATGTGGTTTTTGTGATGGGAGAACTGATTCGAGAGCACGAAGAACTTGTCCGGCAGCGCGTGCTTCTGCGCGACCGCGGCCGGTTCGAGCGCCCACCACTCGTCCGTCGGCACGCTGCAGAAATGCAGCACGCGGGTCTTCTCGGCGAACTGCGGCAGGTACTGCTCGAGATCGCGCCGCCCTTCCTCGCTGCTGACCACGATCCGATCGGCGGCGCGCGCGTTCTCGAGATTGTGCCGCTCGTACCACGCGTGCAGCTCGGTGCTGAACAGCTCCGGCAGGCGGCGGTACTGAAAATCGGGAATCCAGAACACGAACGGGATGCCGGCCGACTCGCACGGCGCGATCGGGAAGATCACGTCGATGCCGGCGTCGAGAAAAAGATCGCGCGCGTCGCTCCAGCCGCGCAGGCTTCGGCGCAGCTTGCGCCGGAGGCGCGGGCCGAACCGCTGCGGCAGCTCGATCACGCGCCGGCCGGCGAGGAGCGGGCGGACTTCGGCGAAGGGATCGTCGTCGGGCGCGCCCTGCCAGTAGAGGTCGAACAGCGCCACGCGCTCTTCCGGAGGAAGCGCCGCGACCGAGCGGACGAGATGGTGAAGGTAATAGCGGCCGCCGATCCATTTCTGTTCGGGATCGATGCTCACCAGCCCCGCGCGCAGCACGCCTCATTTTGCACTATGAGACGATGAATGCGTTGAGCAGCCGGCGCTGGTACGTCCTACTGGGAGTGCTGATCGCGGTCGTGTACGCGCTCGTGGCCGTCGAGGCGGCGCGCTGCGAGTTTCTGCTCGTCAACGACTACATCGCATTCACGATGATCCGGATCGGCGCGTGGCCGTCGTCGATTCTCCAGTCGCTCTTCGACGTTTCGGCGCCGGGCGCGGGGCTGTTCCGCCCCTTTCCCGACGTCATGGCCTACGTGTTCGCTTCGCTGTTCCGCGCGCATTCCGGCGCGTGGCACGTCGTGCTCGTCGTGGTGCGTCTCGTGTCGGTCGGCCTCGCCTTCCGGATCGCGCAGGAGAGCTCCACGTCGAAGGCGGCCGCCGCTGCCGGCGCGGCGTACTTTGCGTTCTTTCCCGCGTTTCCGGAGATCGATCTCCTGCGCGCGGAGAACTGGCTGTTGCCCGCCCTCGCCGCGACGTTCCTCGGGTGGCTGCGCCTCAGGCGTGACGCCGGCGCGCGCCGCTGGTGGATCGTGCCCGCGTTCCTCATCGCCACGACCTCGAAAGAAATCGCCGCTCCGCTCTGTGCCGTGCTGTTCGTCCTGCTGGCGCCGCACTTTTGGCGCCGCGGCAACCTCGCGCGTGCGGCGCTGGCGCTGATGCTCCTGGCGCTCGTGAATCAAATCGCGCGCTGCGCGCTGATGCTCGCCGATCCCTACGCGCGCGGCTCCGGCAGTCTCCTCGCGCGGCTGCCGCTGAGCGCGTTCTGGAATGCGAAGGTGTGGCTGCTCGTCGCCACGTCGTTTCCGCTGCTCTCGCTGATTCTGCTCGTGTTGATGATCGCCGGAGTGCGGCGTTTGCCGCTCGGTGCCGCGATCCTGCTCGTCGTTTCGATCGGCATGTCCGTCGCCGCGCCGTACCCGGCGATCCGCTACGCCTATCCCGCCGCGCTCTTTCTCGTGCCGTGCATCGCCGCCGGCGTCGACGCGTTGCGCCCGCGTCTCGCCGTCGTCATGGCCGCGACGGCGATCGTGCTGCTGGCGATCTTCGGCGGTGCGAATCTCATCGCCCAGGCGGCGGCGATGCGCGCGTCCACGCGCGCCGACTGGCAGTTGCTGAATCAACTCGCCGCCGCATTCGCGTCCGGCCGTGACGTGGTGGTGCTCGAAGATCCCGATTTCGAGCGCTCGTTCTGGATGCGCGCCGAGCTCGTGGGCGTCGATCCGCGCTGGCCGTTCCTCAGCTACGTCGGGCGGCAATACGCGGACGAAAAGCCGGTGGTGTGGCCGGCATCGCCGGGCGCGGTGAATCTCACCGGACTCGTTCCCGCGAATCCGACCGCGCGATTCATCCTCACGCGGAATCCGGCCGTCTCCGGCGACGCGATCGTCGTCGCCGCGAATCCGATTCCGGGAATCGACCGCAGCGCGTTCACGCGATTCGCGCGCATGCTCAACCCGCGTTTTCATTACGCCGTCGATCTCGGACACTCGCCCTATCCGGGACACCACTGGACGCGCGTGCGATGAAAGCGCGAATCATGAGCGCCTGCGCCGCGGCGCTGCGCCTTTACACGCGGCTCGTGCCCTTTCATCGCGGCAGGGGAGTGTTCGTCCGGCTCATCGAATTGCTGAAACGCCGCGGCTGGCCCGCGCCGCTGGTGACGGCCGGCCGCGGACTGGTCATGGAATTCGAGCCGTCGCTCGTCGGGTGGACCCTGTTCGAGCGCGGCGAGTGGGAGCCGCGGCAGACGGAGACGTTTCTGTCGCTGGTCCGTTCGGACGCGGTGGTCTTCAACATCGGTGCGAACACGGGTTACTACACGCTGCTCGCCGCGGCGACCGCGAGCCATGTCTACGCCTTTGAAATGCAGCCCGCGATCGCCGAAGTGCTCCGCCGGAACATCGCCAGGAACGGACTCGAAGACGTGGTGACGGTCGTGGAGGCGGGCTGTTTCTCGTCGAGCGGCGAAGCGGCGATCGAGCATCGCGGCGATCCGGGCGCGGCGCGTATCCGTTTCGAAGACGGCGGAACGCGGGTTCGACTGATCACGCTCGACGAATACGTGCAGTCCGCCGGGCTCGATCGATTGGACGTGATCCTCATCGATGCCGAGGGTGCCGACTTCGAGATTCTGAAAGGAGCCGCGGCGACGCTCGAGCGATTCCGGCCGGCCGTCATCGCCGAGGTGCATCACCTCGAGACCTTCGGCGGCTCCGAGCGCGAGCTGTGCGAGTTCATGTCGCGTTTCGGATACATCGCCACGCCCGTGAGCAGCGAGTTTTCGCGCGACCTCGTCTTCGTCAGGCCAGCTTCCGGATCTCCCGCGCGGGGTTCCCGCCCACGAGCGTGAACGGCTCGACGTCGCGCGTCACCACCGATCCTGCCGCGACCACGGCGCCGCGTCCGAGGTGAACGCCTTTCGTGATCGTGCTCTTCGTGCCGATCCAGACATCATCTTCGATCACGACTTCGGCGGCGGCGACGCGGTCGTAGCTCATGGGCTGCTTGCGCTCGAACTGATCGATCGCATCATTGCGCCGCAGCGCGGCGTCGAGCGGGTGCGAGTCGTTGTCGAAGATGTCGACGCGCGGCGCGATGAGCACGAAGTTGCCGATGGTGACGCGCTGCTGCACCCACAACCGCGAGTCCACGCCGAGGAAGCAGTGATGGCCGAACGTGCAGACCGAGGAAGGCGTGAGCATGAAGATCTCGCCGTCGATGTAGCTGTACGGCCCGATGTTCAACTGCTCCGGCGGCGCGACGCTTTGAATCCGCGCGTTGCCCGTTACGATCGCCTCACGATCGAAGCGTCCGCGCGTCCGCATCAGCTCCTCGGCGTACTGCGACGGGTGATGCACGCCGAGGTGATCGAGCCGGGAGCGCACTTTCAGCAGCAGCGGATCGAGCAGGCGCCAGAGCAGACTCATGCCACGGGCTCCGATCTCCATTCGAGCAGCGGAGCGACGACGCCGCGGCGGCCGTCGCGCGCGATGAGGCTGTTCTCCTCCGTGATCGTGAACGCCAGCACGCGCTCGTGAATCTCATCCCACGCTTCGACCGGCTCGGTGATGGTGATGTAGTACTGGCCGGGGACGAGCAGATGTCCGGGAATGACACAGCGCACGCGGTGGCGTCCGAGCGTCCATGGACCGCGCAGCGCGGTCGTGTGATCGGTATTCGCCGAGGCGAGAACCACGGTGCCGTCGGCGCCCGCGATCAGCATCGCCAGCCGTCCCGCCGGCAGCGGTTTCTTGACCGTGAAGTCGAAGACGATCTCGAATCCCGTGTCCGCGGCGATGGTGACGCGGTCCGCGGAGTCGCTTTCGATCGACACGCAGTGATATTCGAACGCATCGCTGGTCTGCGTCGCCGGCCGCCACTCCGCATTTCCGCTCACGCCCTCCGCCATGTACGCGGCGATCACTTCGCGCGTCGGCCCGCGTTTCACGATCTTTCCGGCATCGAGCCAGATCACGTTCTCGCAGAGCTGCGAGATGAGGC
>DATFHJ010000187.1:0-23909 GCA_035248585.1 Thermoanaerobaculia bacterium | reverse complement strand
CGGGGAAGTCAGCGTGCGCGTCGGCGAAGGACTGGAGTGGGACTTCCGCTACGTCGGCGGCGCGGACGTGATGTGCGACGAAGTCGTGATCGAGTTCGAGCGCCCCTCGCCGTTCTCGCAGACCACATTCCGTTCGCGCAGACCCGGCGGCGCGCGCCCGCATCGCCAGCTCTCCGGCGGCGCGATCGCCTCCGCCGCGGGCAAGCGCGTTCAGTACACGGCGCGCGCGATGACGGCGTTCAAGACCGAGCTGGCGTCGACGAAGTTGTGGGTGACGATTACCGCGTAATCAGCGCGTGTTGCTCTTGCAGCGCGGCGAACGAGCTCGCGCCTTCTTTCAGCGAACGGATCCCTTCAACGCACGCCGTCGCCGCGGTGAGCGTGGTGATGCAGGGGATGTTCATCTGCAGCGCCGTGCGGCGGATGTAGGTGTCGTCGACGAACGCCGATTTCCCGAACGGCGTGTTGATGGCCAGCGCCACTTCGCCGTTGATCATGCGGTCGACGACATTCGGCCGCGCCTCGTGCACTTTCATCACTAACTCGGATTCGACGCCGTTCTTCATGAGGAACTCGCGCGTGCCGCCGGTGGCGATGATGCGGAAGCCGAGGGCGGTCAGCTCGCGCGCGAGATGCGCGACCATCGGGCGCTTGTCGTTGTCGTTGACGGAGATGAACGCGCAGCCTTCGAGCGGCAGCTTCGTGCCCGCGCCTAACAGTGCCTTCGCGTAGGCCTCGCCGAAGGAGTGCGAGCTGCCCATCACCTCGCCGGTCGACTTCATTTCGGGACCGAGTACCGTGTCCTCGCGCGGGAAGCGGTTGAACGGAAACACCGGCGCCTTCACGAAGTAGCCTTGCACGCGCGGCTCGGTCGTGAGGCCGAGGGAGCGCAGCGAATGGCCGGCCATCACCTTCGCGGCGATCTTCGCGAACGACACGCCGGTCGCCTTGGACACGTACGGCACCGTGCGCGACGCGCGCGGATTCACTTCCAGCACATACAGCTCGCCGTTGTAGATCGCGTACTGCACGTTCATCAGGCCGATCACGTTCAGCGCGCGCGCAAGCTCGATCGTGCGGCGGCGGATCTTGTCCTGCTGCGAGTGGCCGATGATGTACGGCGGAATCACCGTCGTCGAATCGCCGGAGTGAATCCCCGCCTCCTCGATGTGCTCCATCACGCCGGCGACGACGACCTCCTGGCCGTCGCCGACCGCATCGACGTCGATCTCGATCGCGTCTTCCAGAAAGTGATCGACGAGGATCGGATGCCCGGGCGCCGCTTCGACGGCGCGGGCCATGTACGCGGAGAGCGCCGCCTCGTCGTACACGATCGCCATCGCCCGCCCGCCTAACACGTACGACGGGCGCACGACCACCGGATAGCCGACGTGCCGCGCGACGTCGAGCGCTTCGCTCTCGTTCATCGCGCTGCCGTTTTTCGGAACGAGGATGCCGTGCGTTTTCGCGAGCTCGCCGAACCGCTCGCGATCCTCGGCGATGTCGATCGAATCGACCGACGTCCCCCACATCGGCACGCCCGCGTCGGCGAGCGACTTCGCGAGCTTCAACGGCGTCTGTCCGCCGAACTGCACGATCACGCCTTCCGGCTTTTCGAGCTGCACGATCTCCAGCACGTCTTCGAGCGTGAGCGGCTCGAAGTAGAGACGGTCCGACGTGTCGTAGTCGGTCGACACCGTCTCCGGATTGCAGTTCACCATGATCGTCTCGAACCCGATCTCGCGCAGCGCGAACGACGCGTGCACGCAGCAGGTGTCGAACTCGATGCCCTGGCCGATGCGATTCGGGCCCGAGCCGAGGATGATCACCTTGCGGCGCGACGTCGGATCGGCCTCGTTCTCGGTTTCGTACGTCGAGTAGAGATACGGCGTCATGGCCTCGAACTCGGCCGCGCACGTGTCGACGCGCTTGTAGACGGGACGCAAACCGAGTTGGTGCCGCTCCTCGCGCACTTCCGTTTCGGTACGGCCCTGCAGCTTGGCGATCTGGCGATCGGAGAAGCCGTGGCGTTTCAACGTGCGGAGATCGTGGATGCCGACTTCGAGCTCGACGATCTTGCGGATCTCGCGGAGGAACCACGGATCGATGTACGACAGCGCGTGGATCTCTTCGACGTTCATCCCCGCGCGGAACGCGTCGGCGACCGCGAAGATGCGCTCCGGCGTCGGCGTCCGCAAAAGCTCCGTCATCTGCTCGCGCGCGTAGTTGCGCGTCTCCAGTCCCGCGACGCCGATCTCCAGCGAGCGCAATCCTTTTTGCAGCGCCTCGGTGAACGTGCGGCCGATGGCCATCGACTCGCCGACCGACTGCATCGAGAAGCTGAGCAGCTGCGGCGTGTTCGGAAACTTCTCGAACGAGAAGCGCGGGATCTTCACGACCACGTAATCAATGGATGGCTCGAACGACGCCGGCGTTTTCTTCGTGATGTCGTTCGGGATCTCGTCGAGCGTATAGCCGGCGGCGAGCTTCGCCGCGAACTTCGCGATCGGGAAGCCGGTCGCCTTCGACGCCAGCGCCGACGAGCGCGACACGCGCGGATTCATCTCGATGGCCAGGCGCCGTCCCGTCTTCGGATGCACCGCGAACTGGATGTTCGAGCCGCCCGTCTCCACGCCGATCGCGCGGATGATGCGCTTCGCTTCATCGCGCATGGCCTGGTACTCGTCGTTCGTCAGCGTCTGCTGCGGCGCGACGGTGATGGAGTCGCCGGTGTGCACGCCCATCGGATCGAAGTTCTCGATTGAACAGACGATGATCACGTTGTCGGCCTTGTCGCGCATCACCTCGAGCTCGAACTCTTTCCAGCCGATCACCGACTCTTCGACGAGCACGCGGTGCACGGGCGAGAGATCGAGCCCGCGGGCGACGATCGATCGCAGCTCTTCGACGTTGTAGGCAATCCCGCCGCCCGACCCGCCCAGCGTGAACGACGGGCGGATCACCAGCGGATAGCCGATGCGTGCCGCGAAGCCTTCCGCGTCGTCGACCGAGGCCGCGTACACCGACTGCGGCACTTCGACGCCGATGCGGTTCATGCAGTCCTTGAACAACTGCCGGTCTTCCGCGGTTTTGATGGCCTCGTAGTTCGCGCCGATCAGCTCCACGTTGTGGCGCTGCAGCGCGCCGTTTTCATGCAGCGCGGTGGCGAGATTGATTCCCGTCTGTCCGCCGACCGTCGGCAGGATCGCGTCCGGTTTCTCGCGCTCGATGATGCGCTCGAGCACTTCCGGCGTGAGCGGCTCGATGTACGTGCGGTCCGCGAACTCCGGATCCGTCATGATCGTCGCGGGGTTGGAGTTGACGAGGATGACGCGGTAGCCCTCGTCCTTCAGCGCCTTGCACGCCTGCGTTCCCGAGTAATCGAACTCGACCGCCTGGCCGATGACGATGGGGCCCGATCCGATGATGAGAATGGAATGGAGATCGGTCCGCTTCGGCACTGGCGGCATAGTATACGGACGTGAAGCACTTCATCGAGTGGGATTCGATCGACGTCCGCGTCGACGGCGAAAAGGTCGCGGCGATGGCGCGCGAGATGATGAAAAGCGAGCCGATGATCGAGAAGCTGAGCCTGAAATTCTCGAACGGACTGCTGCGCGTCGAAGGCGCGATCCGTAAGATCATCAGTGTGCCGTTCACGGTCGACATCACGCGCTTCGAGGCCAAGGGGACAACGGTGAAAGTGCCGCTCGCGCGCATTTCGGCGGGGCCGCTGGCGATTCCGACGATCCTCGTCGGGCTCTTGCGCAGCCGCCTGCCGAAAGATCAAGTAGGTTTCGAAGAGCCGGCGACGCTGGTGTTGTCGCTGGATCGCTTTTTGCCATCTTTCGTGAGCGCCGACGTCCAGAAAATCTGGATCATCGATGGCGGACTCGCCGTCACGCTCGGCAGAGGCGGCGCCGATTTACCGGCGGGAGGAACGGATGTCAGAGCTGGATGAAATGACCGAGGCCGTGGGTCCGGTCTCGAACGACCGCGCGTCGCGTTTCTACGATCGGCTGCGCGAGCGCATTCGCGGCTTTCTCGAAAAGCGTGCGCATCTCGACAAATCGACGGAGTATCTGCTGCTCGTTCCCGACGTCTTCATCCTGCTGTGGCGTCTCGTGAACGACGCCCGGGTGAACGCGAAAAACAAGCTGCTCCTCGGCAGCGGTCTGGCCTACTTTTTCTTCCCGCTCGACATCATGCCCGAGGGCCTCATCGGCCCGGCCGGCTACCTCGATGACCTCGTCCTCGCCGTTTTCATGCTGAACAAGATCCTCGGCGACACCGACGCCGAAGTCCTGCGCCAGCACTGGAGCGGCTCCGAAGACGTCCTCGCCGTGATCACGAAAGTCCTCAACGCCGCGGACACGCTGGTGGGGAAGGACATCTTCGGCAAGATCAAAAAAGTGATCTAGCACCGTGGAGCGGCGGGCTTCAGCCCGCCGAAAACCCGGTGGGCTAAAGCCCACCGCTCCACAGGTTACGGCTGCGTTCGCTGTGGAAATTTGTGGACTAAAGTGGCCATCGGTGGTAGAAACACTCTCCAAAGCGTAGAAAAATAGTGGAACTCAGCGTACTGATGGGGCACAGCCCCGCGAAGATCGACGAGAAAGGTCGGCTGAAGGTCCCGTCTTCGTTCCGCAAGATCATCGAGGAACGATTCGGCGCCGATTGCTTCATCACGTCGATGGACGGCGAGCGGGCGCTCGTCTATCCGCTGCCGGTCTGGTTCGAGTTCCAGGGCCGGCTCTCGAAAGTCCCGTCGACGTCACAGGCGAAGGCGAAGCTGCTCGAGCGCGTGAACTACTTCGGGCAGGTCTCCACGCTCGACGCGCAGGGCCGCGTCCTCGTGCCGCAAGTGCTGCGCGACGTCGCCCACATCACCGAAGACGTGGTCGTCCTCGGCAGCCAGGATCACCTGATCGTCTGGAACGAGGAGCGGATGAAGAAGCGGCTCACCAGCGCGCCGCTGACCGAGGAAGATTTCAAGGAGCTCGAGCTTCATGGTGTGTAGCCATGAAACACGAGCCGGTTCTTTTTAACGAAGTTCTCGAGTACCTCCAACCGAACCGCAGGGACGGCACGATCGTCGATGCGACCCTCGGTCTCGGCGGACATGCGGAAGGGCTGCTGGAGCGGCATCCGGATGTCCGGCTGACCGGGATTGATCGCGATCCGGAGGCGCTCGAGCGGTCGCGGCAGCGGCTGAGCCGCTTCAGCGACCGCGTGACGCTCGTCCGCGGGCGGCACGAATCGCTCATTGACATCCTGAAGCAGTCCGGCACGGAGACGATCAGCGGTCTACTCGCAGACCTCGGCGTTTCTTCGATGCAGCTCGACGACGCGGCGCGCGGGTTTTCGTTCCGCTTCGACGCGCCGCTCGACATGCGCATGGGCCCCGACGGCCGCACGGCCGCGGATCTCGTCAGCACGCTCGACGAGTACGAGCTCACGCGCATCCTGCGCGACTACGGCGAGGAGCCGTTCGCGCGGCCGATCGCGCGGGCCATCGTGAGAGCGCGCGATGAGGCGCCGATCGAGACGACGACACGGCTGGCGGAAGTGATCCGCACCGTCAAGAAGCCGCGCTACAACGAGATCGATCCGGCCACGCTGACGTTCCAGGCGTTGCGCATCGCGACGAACGAGGAGCTCACAGGGCTCGACCGGTTCATCGACGACGCGGTGAGCGTGCTCGAACCATGCGCGCGCATCGCCATCATCTCGTTTCACTCGCTCGAGGATCGCATCGTCAAGCGCGCGTTCCGCAGGTTGGAAGGGGAGTGCACCTGTCCGCCGAACCTGCCGGTGTGCGGTTGCGGCGCGAAAGAGATCGTCAACGTATTGACCGGAAGGCCGGTGACTGCTTCAGAAGAGGAGATTGCAAGGAATGCGCGATCGCGCAGCGCGAAGCTGCGAGTCGCGGAGAAGTTCGAGGGTTCGTAGTAAGCGGCCCGACTGGCAGCAGGGGGACAAGAAGGCTTGGCCAACCAGCGCTGCCGGCCGTGCCGGCGGAGTCAACGAGCAAGGGTGGAGGTTGGGGAAGGGTTGGGTGTGTGTGCGGCCGGGGAGCTCGGGAGGGGTGGAGCGTGGGGCGTGGGTGTGTGTGGATGGCTCGTCGCGCCGTGCTTGCAGGCAGATCTTCACCCTTGTTCGTTGACTTCGTGAGGAAGTCGGTCCCCGGTCATGTACACGCAGAAGAAGCCGATCGAAAATACCCACATCGTTCGTGAGCGCGACCGCCAGCGCTTCCGCGAGCTCCTCGCCGTCCTCTTTCTCGGTGTGCCCATCGGCTTGTTCCTCCTCCTCTTCGCCTGGCAGAACATCGAAGTGATCCGCCTCGGCCGCGAAGCCACGCGCCTCCAGAAAACCCTCAAAGACACCCAGGCCGAGCACAAAACACTGCAACTCCAGCTCGACAAGATGACGAGCTTCGAGACCGTGGAGACGAACGCGAAAACGCTCGGCTTCGAAGCCACGGATCCGAAAGCCATCGTGACGGTCCAGAGGGCGGAGGGCCGAGGGCAGAGGGCAGGTACACCATCAACCACGACAGGTGTGCCATGAGCCTCGGCCCTCTGCCCTCTGCCCTCTGCCCTCCGGGTGGGCGGGCGTGATGTCCCTCCAACAGCGTCGCCTCCTCTATCTCTTCGCCTTCCTTTCCGCGTGGGCCGTGATCGTCGTTGCGCGCCTCGTGCAGATCCAGCTCGTCAAACACGATCACTACGTCGCGCGCGCCCAAAAACAGCAGGAGCGGACGCTCGCGCTCAATCCCGTGCGCGGCTCGATCCTCGACAGCCGCCATCGCGTCCTCGCCGAGAGCGTCGCCGCCGAGTCGATCTACGCCGATCCGCAGGCCATCGCCGACAAACGCGCGGTCGCGAAGAAGCTCGCGCCGGTCCTCGGCAGCAACCCGCGCGAGATCGAGGCGAAACTGCGCGGCGACGGCAGCTTCGCCTGGATCGCGCGCCAGCTCCCGCTCGAGACCACGCGCGAAGTGCGCAAGCTCGGCCTCCCCGGCATCTACTTCCTCGAGGCCCACCGCCGCTCCTACCCGCGCGCCATGCTCGCCGCGAACGTGATCGGCTACACCGGTCTCGACGGCGACGGACTCGCCGGCATCGAGCACTCGTTCGACCGCGACATCCACGGCACGCCCGGCAAAGTCACGCTGCTCAAGGACGCGCGCAAAGGGATGTATCTCGTCGGCGGCGAAGGCGCGAACCGTCCGCGCGACGGACACCACGTCGTTCTCACCATCGACTCGGTCGTGCAATTCATCGCCGAGCGCGCGCTGCAAGGCGCGATCACGAAACATCGCGCCAGCGGCGGCTCGGTCATCGTCATGGATCCGAACGACGGCGCGATCCTGGCGATGGCGTCGTGGCCGACGTTCGATCCGAATCACTTCGGCGATTACCCGCCGGTCGCGTGGCGCAACCGCAACGTGCACGATGCCTACGAGCCCGGCTCGACGTTCAAGATCGTCACGGCCTCGGCGGGCCTCGAGGAGCGCATCGTCACTCCGTCGCAGATGCTCGACTGCGGCAACGGCGAGATCACGATCGCCAACGTCACGATCCACGAGCACGACGGCCACCGCTACGGCTTCCTTTCCTTCGAAGACGTGATGGTGAACTCGTCCAACGTCGGCGCGGCCCGCGTCGGCCTGGCCCTCGGCGAGCGCCGCTTCTACGACTGGATCCGCCGCTTCGGCTTCGGCGAGCGTACCGGCATCGCGCTGCCCGGCGAGGCCACGGGCCTGTTGCGCCGCTCGGAAAAATGGACGTCGGTCTCGCCGGCCAGCATCTCCATCGGACAGGAGATCGGCGTTACGCCGCTGCAGGTCGTCCGCGCGATCGGCGCGATTGCCACCGGCGGCCAGCGCGTCGAGCCGCGCATCGTCGAGCGCGTGCTCGATGACGACGGCAACACCGTCTACGAGCCGCCGCGCCACGCGCCGGTGCGCGTGATGTCGGAGAAGACCGCGGCGGTGCTGAACGAGATTCTGAAGAACGTCGTCGCGCGCGGCACGGGTGAGCGGGCCGCGCTCGCCGAGCACGTGGTCGCGGGAAAAACCGGGACGGCGCAGAAGGCGGGACGCGGCGGCTACTACGCCGACCGCTACGTCGGCTCGTTCGCGGGCTACGTTCCGGCCGATCGTCCGCGCCTGGCGATCCTCGTCGTGATCGACGAGCCGAGGGGCGAGTATTACGGCGGCGCGGTGGCGGCGCCGGCATTCCGCGAGATCGCCGAAGCGGCGCTGCGGTACCTCGGAGTCCAGCCCTCGATCCCGTCGCGATCGATCGGCGTCACGCCGCCCGCGCTGGCCGCGTTTTCGCACAAAGAGAACGTCGCGGCGGCGACGGCGGGCGTTCCCGATCTCCGCGGCCTCGATGCCCGCGCCGCGATCGCGCGGGCGGTCGCGAGCGGCCTCACGGTCGAGGCCAGCGGAAGCGGAGTGGTGACTTCACAACAACCCGAGCCCGGCGGAGCCTTGCCGCAGGATCGAAAGGTCCGGCTGAACTTGTCATGAAATTGCGCGACCTCTTGCGAGACGTTCCGGTGCGCGACCTGCGCGAGGATCTCGAGACCGAGATCAGCGGCGTCACGCCCGACTCGCGCCTCGTGAAAAAGGGCTGGCTCTTCGTGGCCATCCCCGGCACCGCCAAAGACGGCTCGCAGTTCATTCCGCAGGCGCGCGAAAAAGGCGCGGCCGCGGTCCTCTCGCACGAGAACGTCGACGATCCGCGCGCCGCGCTCGCGCTCCTCGCCGCGAACTTTTACGGCCGTCCCGCCGAAAAGCTCTCGCTCGTCGGCGTCACCGGCACCTCGGGGAAGACGACCACGACCCGGATGATCGAGTCGGTCTTCGATGCGCCTGTAAACGGCATGGTTGAGCCCGTGGGATTGATCGGGACCATTGAATACAGGGCCGGCGACGAAAAGCTCACCGCCGATCGCACGACACCCGACGCCGTCGTGCTGCACGAATGGTTCGCGAAGATGGTCGACGCCGGCGTGCATCACGCGGTGATGGAGGTCTCCTCGCATGCGCTCGCGCTGAAGCGAACCTACGGCATCCGCTTCGCGGCGGCGGTCTTCACGAATCTCTCGCGCGAGCACTTTGATTTTCACAAAGACTTCGAGGACTACTTCGCGGCGAAGCGGATCCTGTTCGATCAGATCGATGGGACGCGCAAGACCGCGGTCGTGAACATCGACGACGAATACGGCCGCCGCTTGATCGACGACCTCGGCGATGCGGCGATCACGTTCGGCCGCGGGGAGAACGCGCACATCCGTCCGGCGGACGATTTCACGATCGACGTCGACGGCCTCCGCGGTACGGTGATCACGCCGCTCGGGAAAATCCGCGTCGACTCCGCGCTCCTCGGCCTGCCGAACCTGTACAACTGGCTCGGCGCCATCGGCGCGGCGCTCGTGGCCGGCATGCCGCTCGAGACCATCGAGGCCGGCATCCGCAACCTGAAATCGGTGCGCGGCCGCTTCGAGCGCGTCGGCGACGCGCGACCGACGGTGATCGTCGACTACGCGCACAAACCCGATGCGCTGGAGAAACTGCTGCATGCAGTGCGGGACATTGCCGATGAACGGAAAGTAACGGTCGTCTTCGGCTGCGGCGGCGACCGCGACCGCGGCAAGCGTCCGCAGATGGGCGAGATCGCGGCGCGGCTCGCCGATCGCGTCATCGTCACCAGCGACAACCCGCGCGGCGAAAACCCGCGCGCGATCATCGACGAGATCACGAAAGGCATCGACGGCAAGGAGTACGCGGCGATCGCCGATCGCCGCGAGGCGATCGCGAAAGCGATCGAAGAGGCAAGCGAAGACGACGTGATCGTGATCGCCGGCAAAGGCCATGAGACCTACCAGGTCACCGGCGATCAGGTCATTCACTTCGACGACCGCGAAGAAGCGGAACTGGCGTTACAAAAAAAGACAGCAAGAAATATTGCTTGATATTCACAACGAAAATGACCTACTCTAATTCAAGCCCGATCAGGTGTCGTGTTCCGGCTCCGTCGGTCGGTTTCTGCGTGGGTGGCTGGATGGGGTTCGCCGGGCAGTTCCTGGGGAAGGGGACGAGCAGTGGCGACGAAACGCGGCGGAGCCGGATCGCGGCATCGGTAAGGAGGGTCGCGTGCCTACGCTGACCTTCGCCCAACTCGCCGAAATGATCGGCGGCACCGTCCTCCAGGGTGACGCGATCGAAACCTCTTCCGTCGTCATCGACTCCCGCGAGGTCAAACCCGACTCCGTTTTCTTCGCCATCAAGGGTGATCGTCTCGACGGGCATGCGTTCGTCGGCCAGGCGCTGCAGGCCGGGCGGGGCGTGGTGGTCTCGCGGTTCAAGGAAACGATCCCCGCGAACAAGGGAATCATCCAGGTTGCCGACACGACCGCCGCGCTGCAGCAGCTCGCGCAGTCGATTCGCGCGCGGCAGCCGTTCACGCTCATCGGCATCACCGGCTCGGCCGGTAAGACCACGACGAAGGAAATGATCGCGACGCTGATCGCGACCGAGCGGCGCACGCACAAGTCGTGGGGCAACTTCAACAACCAGATCGGTGCGCCGCTCTGCCTCGACAACGTGCCCGACGACGCCGAAGTCGTGGTCAGCGAGATGGGGATGAATCACAAGGGCGAGATCGCGCAGATCGCCGGCCTGATGCGTCCCGACATCGGCGTCTACACGAACATCGGGCCGGTGCACATCGAGTTCTTCGGAACGGTCGAGAAAATCGCCGAGGCGAAGCGCGAGTTGCTCGAAAACCTGCGCGAGGGCGGCACCGTCGTCGTCAACAACGACAACGAGCACGTCGTGCGCATCAGCCGCGACTACGCCGGGCCGAAAGTCACGTACGGCATCGACCACGACGCCGACTTTCGCGCGACGAACATCCGCGAGCGCGGTCTCCTCGGCTCGCACTTCACTCTCGGCGACCGTGAGTTCGATCTCGCGCTGCCGGGAAGGCACAACCTCGAGAACCTCCTGGCCGCGATCGCCACCGCGCGCACGCTCGGCATCTCCTGGGAGGGCATCGAGCGCGGCGTGGCGAACGTGAAGCCGGCCTATCACCGGGGAGTGATCGTCGAGTGGCGCGGCGCCACGATTTATGACGACACCTACAACTCGAACCCGTACGCGCTGAAGCGGGCGCTCGAGCTGATGACGCAGGCCGATGTCACGGGCCGCCGCATCGCCGTCATCGGCGACATGCTGGAGCTGGGCGAGCAGGAACTGCAGTTCCATCGCGACTCCGGCGCCGCGATCCCGTCATCGATCGACATGGTCATCGGCGTCGGCAAGCGCACCGAGGCGCTGCTCGAAGGCGCGAAACAAGCGGGACACGCGAACACCCATCACTTCACCGACGCGCAGAGCGCCGGCGATTTTCTGAAGAACGAGATTCGCGAAGGCGATCTCGTGCTGATCAAGGGCTCGCGCGGTGTGGGCCTCGACCGGATCGTGACGATGCTGGAGGAGAACCGTTAATGCTCTACTACCTCCTCTTCAAACTGCGCGACGTCTTCGTCGGATTCAACGTCTTCCGCTACATCACCTTCCGCACCGCGTTCGCCGCGCTGACCGCGCTGCTGATCTCGTTCATCCTCGGTCCGTGGCTGATCGAGCGGATGCGCCGCATCAAGCTCGGGCAGTACATCCGCGAGGAAGGTCCGAAGTCGCACCAGGTGAAAGCCGGCACGCCGACGATGGGCGGCATCCTCATCAACATCGCCATCATCATTCCGACGGTGTTATGGGCCGACATCCTCAACCCGTACATCTGGATCATCCTCTTCATCACCACCTCCTACGCGGTGATCGGCTTCGTCGACGACTACCGCAAGCTCGCCAAGAAGCGGAACCTCGGCCTCACGGCGAAGGAGAAATTCGGCGCGCAGTTCGTTGTGGCGCTGCTCGCGGCGCTGGCCATCGCGTACCTGCCGATGCTGAAGAACAACTACTCGACGGCGGTCACGCTGCCGTTCATCAAGAACGTCGTCCTGAACCTCGGCATCCTCTACATTCCGTTCGTGATGGTCGTGCTCGTCGGCGCGTCGAACGCCGTCAATCTGACGGACGGCCTCGACGGCCTGGCCATCGGCTCGACGCTCATCGCCGCCGTCACCTACACCGTCCTCACCTACGCCTCGGGACACGCGCGCATCGCCGACTACCTCCGCATCGCCTGGGTCCCGCAGACCGGCGAGCTGGCCGTCTTCTGCGGCGCGATGGTCGGGGCATCGCTCGGCTTCCTCTGGTTCAACGCGCACCCCGCCGAGATTTTCATGGGCGACGTCGGGTCGCTTGCGTTAGGCGGCGCGATCGGCTGCCTCGCGGTGATGATCAAGCAGGAGATCCTGCTCGTCCTCGTCGGCGGACTGTTCGTGCTCGAGGCGATGTCGGTGATCCTGCAGGTGGCCTCGTTCAAGATCACGGGCCGGCGCATCTTCAAGATGTCGCCGCTGCATCACCACTTTGAACTGGCAGGCTGGAAGGAAACGAAAGTCGTCGTCCGCTTTTGGATTATCGCCATCATCTTCGCGATGATCTCGCTGGCGACGCTGAAACTGAGATGAGCCGCATCCTCGTTCTCGGAGCCGGCAAGTCCGGCGTCGCCTCGGCGAACTTCCTTGCCGAGCGGGAGGAGTCCGTCGTGCTGGCGGACTCGAACGCGAATCCGTCGCTGCCGTTTGATCTCGACGATCGCGTCGTCCGCGCGTTCGGCGCCGAGGATGAAGTGCTGCTCGAAGACGTGCGGGAAATCGTGCTCAGCCCCGGCGTGCCGATGACGATCCCGCTGCTGCAGCACGCTGCCGCGCGCGCAATTCCGGTCGTCGGCGAGATCGAGCTCGCGTATCGCCACCTCAAAGGAACGGTCATCGCGATCACGGGCTCGAACGGCAAATCGACGACGACGGCGCTGATCGGCGAGATCCTGAAAGTCGCGGGACGGCGGCCGATTGTTGCCGGCAACATCGGCAACCCGCTCATCTCCGCGATCGACTTCGAGAGCCCGCGCACCTACGTCCTTGAGCTCTCGTCGTTCCAGCTCGAGACCATCGACACGTTCCGCGCGGACGTCGCGCTGCTGCTGAACATCACGCCCGATCACATGGATCGCTACCCGAACTTCGGCGCGTATGCCGCGGCGAAGCATCGGGTCTTCCGCAATCAGGACGCCGGCGACACGGCGATCCTCAACACGTCCGTCGACTACCAGCCGCACGCGAAGACATCGCGCTTTTCGGCAACCGACGGCGACAAGGCGGATGCGTATCTCGACGGCGACGAAATGGTGCTGGGCGAGCGCCGCATTCCGCGCGCGTCGCTGAGGCTCGAAGGCAACGCGAACGTCGAGAACGCGCTCGCGGCCTGGCTCGCCGCGCGTGCGGTCGGCATCGACGACGTCGACGTGCAGATCGCGTTCGGCACGTTCACCGGCCTGCCGCACCGCATGGTGCTCGTGCGCGAGATCGACGGCGTGCGCTGGATCAACGACTCCAAAGGCACGAACGTCGACGCCACGCTCAAGTCGCTCGAAGGCTTCGACTCCTCGAGTGTGATTCTCATCCTCGGCGGAAAAGACAAGGCCGGCGAGTTCGAGCGGATGCGCGAGCTCGTGCAGTCGAAGGCGCGCACGGTGCTGACGATCGGCAAGGCCGCGCCGCGCATCGCCGAGGCTTTGGATGGTGCCGCGAGCATTGTGCAAGCGGGCGACATGCAGCACGCGATCGAATGGGCACGTTCGAATGCGAAGCAAGGCGATGTCGTGCTGCTCTCGCCGGCGTGCGCGAGCTTCGATCAATACAGAAACTTCGAGCATCGGGGCGAGCACTTTGAAGAGTTGGTGAGGTCGTTATGAGTCGCAAGCTCACGTACGACACGTACCTCTTCGGCGCGGCGATGCTGATCGTGGTCATCGGCCTGGTGATGATCTACAGCGCGTCCGCGATCATCGCCACGCAGCGCTTCGAGAAGGAGCCGACGTATTTCCTGATGCGGCAGGGCGCGTTCCTCGTGGCCGGGGCGATGGCGATGGTGTTCCTGATGCACGTGAATCCGGCGCTGCTGCGCGACAAGCGGGTCGTCTACGGCTCGCTCGCCGTCATCGCCCTCGGACTCATCGCCGCGCTGTTCCAGTCGCCGATCAACGGCACGCATCGCTGGATTGTGTTCCCGTGGTTCCAGTTGCAGCCGTCCGAGCTGGCGAAGCCGGCGATCGTGCTCTTCTTCGCGTCGTATCTCGCGCGCCGCGAGGAGCGCATCAACGAGCTGACGACGACGCTGCTGCCGCTCGGTTTCATCCTCGCGCTCTTCGCCGGCCTCATTCTCCTCGGCCGGGACTTCGGTACGGCATCCGTGCTGATCGTCGTCGTCGCCGGCATGGTCTTCGCGGCCGGACTGGCGTGGCGCTACGTCGCCGCGTTCGCGTTCGCGCTCGTGCCGCTCGGCGCGTACTTCGCGCTCAACGCCGCCTATCGCCGCGTGCGGCTGCTGTCGTTTCTCAACCCCGAGGCTGATGCGCAGGGGGCGGGATTCCAGGCGCTGCAGTCGCTCATCGCGCTCGGCACGGGCGGGTTCAAGGGACTCGGCATCGGCAACGGCAGGCAGAAACTCTTCTTCCTCCCCGAGCCGCACACCGATTTCATTTTCGCGATCATCGGGGAAGAGCTCGGATTCATCGGCGCGCTGGCGCTGCTCGGCGCGTTCGCGTTCCTGGTCTGGCGCGCGTTCCGGATCGTGCGCTCGACGCAGGACCGCTTCGCGTTTTACGCGGCCCTCGGCTGCACGCTGATGATCGCGATCCAGGCGCTGATCAACGTCAGCGTCGCGCTTTGCCTTCTTCCGACGAAAGGCCTGCCGCTGCCGCTGGTGAGCTACGGAGGATCGTCGCTGATCGCCAGTCTGATCGCGATCGGGTTACTGCTGAATTTTTCACAACAAGCCGGTTGACGGCGGGATGGGTGCGATGGGCGTGAAGACACTGATGATTGCGGGGGGCGGCACCGGCGGCCACATTTATCCCGCCATCGCCATCGCCCGGGGATGGCTCGAGCGCGATCCCGCCAATCGCCGCGTCGTCTTCGTCGGCACCGAGCGCGGGCTCGAAAAGACCATCGTCCCGAAAGCCGGCTTCCCGCTCGAGTTCATCGACGTCGGCGGACTGAAAGGCAAAGGCGGCGTCGACCTGATTCGCAACGTCCTGCGCCTGCCGCGCGGTTTCTTCCAGGCCTTCGGCCTGGTGAAGAAACATGCGCCCAACCTCGTGTTAGGCGTGGGCGGCTATTCGAGCGGGCCGGTGATCACCGCCGCGAAACTGCGAGGCGTTCCGACGCTCATTCACGAATCGAACGCCTTTCCCGGTCTCGCGAATCGCGTCGTCGCGCGATTCGTCACCGGCGTCGCGGTCGCGTTTGCGGAAGCGGCGGCGCGGATGAAGCGCAAGGATGCCGTGGTCACGGGCAATCCGATTCGCGGTGAATTTTTTGGACAGGCAGGATTGCCTGTCCTCCACCGGGTTTTGGTTTTCGGGGGGTCGCAGGGGTCGCGGATTCTCAACAACACGATGACCGCGGCGCTCGCGTTTTTGCGGCCGCCGCTGGACATCGTTCATCAGACCGGCCCTAACGATCTCGCGAACGTGCGGGAGGCGTATCGCACCTCCTCGTTCGCGGACGCACGCGTGGTGCCGTATCTCGATCCGATGGCTGGCGAGCTTGCGGCGGCGCAGCTGGTGATCTGCCGCGCGGGCGCGATGACGCTCGGGGAGCTGGCGGCGGTCGGGCGGCCCGCGGTGCTGGTGCCGTTCGCCCTGGCGACGAACAACCATCAGGAGATCAACGCGCGGGCCGTGGAGCGCGTCGGCGGTGCGGTCGTCATCACGGAAAACGAGCTGACGCCCGAGCGACTGGCCCAGACGATCACCGAATTGATGGCGAATCCGGAGCGGCTGGCGCAAATGAGCGCGGCGGCGAAGACGATGGCCACTCCGGACGCCACGAAAAACATTGTCGATTTCATCGAAACAATTCAGGCAGATTAACTTACAATTTCAAGAGATCAGTTCAGGATGAATTTTGATCAAATTAGGCGCATTCATTTCGTCGGCATCGGCGGAATCGGAATGAGCGGTCTCGCGGAGATTCTGGCCGGCGAGGGAATCGCCGTCTCCGGATGCGACATCAGGCGCTCCGCGACCACCGAGCTGCTCGCCGGCCGGGGGATCTCCGTCGCCATCGGCCACGACCCGGCACACCTCGAAGGCGCGGACCTCGTCGTGATGACATCGGCGGTGAAAGGCGAGCACCCGGAGATCGACGCCGCGCGCGCGAAGGGTATCCGCCTCATGAAACGCTCCGAGCTCCTCGGCGCGATCGTCAACGACAAGCGCGCCGTCGGCGTGGCCGGCACGCACGGCAAGACCACGACGTCGGCCATGATCTCGCTCGTCCTCGAAGAAGCAGGGCTCGATCCGACCATCCTCGTCGGCGGGATCGTGCGCAACCTCGAAACGAACGCCAAGCGCGGCACCGGCGACTACCTCGTCGTCGAAGCCGACGAATACGACCGTACGTTCCACCAGCTCAAGCCGGAGATCGCGGTCGTCACGAACATCGAGGCCGATCACCTCGAGTACTACGGCAGCTTCGAGGCCATCCTCGAGGCCTTCCGCATCTTCGCCGGCGGCGTGAAGCGCGGCGGCATCGTGATCGGCTGCTGCGACGACGAAAACGTCGCCCGCCTCCTGCGCCACGCCGAGGTGAAGCCGGTCAGCTACGGCCTATCGGAAAACGCCAGCGTCCGTGCGATCAATCTCGAGTACCACGACCGCGGCGTCTCGTTCGAAGTGCCGGGCGTCGGATTTTTCAAGATGTTCGTACCGGGCGAGCACAATGTGCGCAACGCCCTGGCCGCGATCGCGGTCGGCCGCGCCGTCGGCATCAAGCCGGAGACGATCGCCGCGGCGCTGGCAAAGTTCCTCGGCGTCGACCGCCGCTTCCAGATTCTCGGCGAGTACCACGGCTGCATCATCGTCGACGACTACGCGCATCATCCGACCGAGATCCGCGCCACGCTGAACGCCGCGCGCGCCGGCTATCCCGGCCGCCGCGTGGTCGCGCTGTTTCAGCCGCACCTCTACTCGCGCACAATCGACTTCGCGAAAGAGTTCGCGGACGCGATGCTGATCGCGGACGTGCCGCTCGTCGCGCCGATCTACGCCGCGCGCGAGCGGCCGGTCGAAGGCGTCTCCGCGCGCATCATCGCCGACGCCGGGCCGGGCATCGAGTTCATCGACCGCAGCAATGCGCAGATCGTCAACGAACTGCGCCGGCGCCTCGGCGCGAACGACATCTTCATCGCCATGGGCGCGGGCGACGTGCACGAAGTCGCCGAGCAACTGGTGCGGGAGGAGGCGGCGTGAGCGTCGATATCCGCTTCTTCCGTCCCAGCGACGTCGCGCGCCTGCGCCGCAACCAGCGGCAGATTCAGATCGGGCGCCTGCTCATCCTGCTGCGCAATGCCGGCGTGATCGTGGCGCTCATCGCCGGCGGCATTTGGATCTGGAGGCACACGCAATCCGACGCGCGCTTTGCCGTCAAGCAGATTGAGATCGCGGGCGCCGTGCACGCGCCGCGCGCGGAGATCGACCGCGTCGCCCAGCGCTACATCGGCCTCAATCTCTTCAAGATCGACATTGCCCGCGTGCAGCGCGACCTCGGCGGCATCGGCTGGATTCACCGCATCGACATCGAGAAGAAGCTCCCGGACACGCTCCGCATCCAAATCATTGAGCGGACGCCGCTTGCGCTCATCCGCGAAGGCAGCCAACTGAAGTATGCCGACGAAAGCGGCCTCGCCTTCGCCGAGCTCACGCCGTCCGCCGGCGACGACGATCTGCCGGTCATCACCGGCGCTACAGGCACGGAGCTCACGCGCACGATCGCGCTGCTGCGCGATCTCCGCGCGCGCGACCGCGAGATCTACTCGCGCATCTCCGAGGTGCGGCCCGTGCCGCCGCGCGGCTTCGCGATCTTCGATCGCGACCTCGGCGCGTTCGTCTACGCCGACGCCGAAAACGTCTCGGCGAAATGGCGCAGCCTCTACGCGATTCTGCGCGCCGAGAACAACCCACGGATCGAATACGCCGATCTGCGATTTGCCGATCGAGTCATTGTGAGGACGGTGGAGACGACCCATGCCGAGAACTGAAGAAAAGTACGTAGTCGCGCTCGACATCGGCACTTCGAAAGTCTGCGCGCTGGTCGGAGAGATCAGCGATCGCGGGCAGCTGGAGATCATCGGCAAGGGCACCTCGCCGATGAAAGGCACGCGCCGCGGCAACATCATCAACCTCGACCAGGCCATCGACGCGGTGAAGAAGGCCGTCGATGAGGCCGAGGTGATGGCGGGGCTGCAGATCGAATCGGTGTACGCCGGGATTTCCGGCGATCACATCCGCTCGGTCAACTCGCGCGGCGTCGTGTCGGTGATGGGCAAGCACAAGCAGATCGGGCGCGAAGACATCGACCGCGTGATCGAAGCCTCGAAGTCGATCAACATCCCGGCCGAGCTCGAGCTGCTGCACGTGATCCCGCGCGAGTTCGTCGTCGACGGCCAGGACGGGATCGACGATCCCCTCGGCATGACCGCGACGCGCCTCGAAGCGAACGTGCACATCGTCACCGGCGCGCGCACGCACAACCAGAACATCCTCGCCTGCGTGAACAAGGCCGGCATCGCCGTGCAGGAGCTCGTGCTCGAGCAGCTCGCCGCGGCCGAGGCGGTGCTCACGCAGGACGAGCGGGAGATGGGCGTGCTGCTCATGGACATCGGCGGCGGGACCACCGACTACGCCGTCTTCCTCGAAGGCAACGTCATTCACACGAACGTGCTGCCGGTCGGCGCGGGACACTTCACCAGCGACATCTCGGTCGTGTTGCGTACGCCGATGGAAGACGCCGAGCGGATCAAGAAGCGTTACGGCTGCGCGCTGGCGTCGCTCATCACCGACGACGATCCGATCGAAGTGCCGACGGTCGGGGGCCGCGCCCCGAAGATCCTGTCGAAGCAGGAGCTGACCGGCATCCTCGAGCCGCGCGCCGCGGAGATCGCGAAGCTGGTCTACCGCGATCTCGAGAAAGTCGGACTGGAAAAAGAGATCCGCTCGGGCGTCGTCCTCGTCGGCGGCGGCGCGGAAATGGACGGCATGGTCGAGATGGTCGAGCAGGTATTCGACCAGCAGGCGCGAAAAGGCGTGCCGCGCGGAGTGGGCGGACTCTCCGACACCGTCAGCGGGCCGGAATGGGCCGCGGCGACGGGTCTGCTGCTGTGGGGACTCAAGGATCAGAAGACGCGCGTGGGTAAGCGCCCGCGCAAAGGCCTGGCGAAAGTCGCCGAGTCGGTGAAGCAATGGTTTGCATGGACGTAAAAAGTTTTCGAACGCAATACGAAAATCATTTACTATAAAGAGGCGATTCAATGATCACGTTTGACGAGAGGCCTGGCGACGGAACGCTTGCGGTCACGCTCGACGAAGAGCAGCTTCCGGCGAAGATCAAGGTCATTGGGGTTGGTGGGGGTGGCGGGAATGCCGTCAACCGGATGATCCAGGCGGGGATCAAGGGAGTAGAGTTCCTCGTCGCGAATACCGACCTGCAGGCGATGCGGCACGCGCTCGCGCCGATCAAGCTGCAGATCGGCGGCAAGCTCACCAAAGGGCTCGGCGCCGGCGCGAATCCGGAGATCGGAAAGCAGGCCGCGCTTGAAGACACCGACCGCATCCTCGAGGCGCTGCACGGCGCCGACATGATTTTCATCACCACCGGCATGGGCGGCGGAACCGGAACCGGCGCCGCGCCGATCATCGCTTCGCTGGCCGCGGAGCTCGGGTCGCTGACCGTGGCCGTGGTCACGAAGCCGTTCGGGTTCGAAGGGAAGCGGCGGCGCGTGCAGGCGGAGCAGGGCATCCGCGCGCTGCGCGACACGGTCGACACGCTGATCACGATTCCGAACGAGCGCCTGCTCAACTTCGTCGAGCGTGGCACCTCGCTCAACGAGGCGTTCAAGATCGCCGACGACATCCTGCGCCAGGCGGTGCAGGGCATCTCCGATCTCATCACCGTGCCGGGCGAGATCAACCTCGACTTCGCCGACGTGCGGACGATCATGCACGGCATGGGCATGGCCCTCATGGGCACGGGCGTCTCCACCGGCGAGCATCGCGCCGTCGAAGCGGCGCAGCGCGCGATCTCGTCGCCGCTGCTCGAAGAGGCGTCGATCGAAGGGGCGAAGGGCGTGCTGATCAACGTCACCGGCGGCCCGGACATGACGCTGTTCGAAGTGCACGAGGCGGCGTCGATCATCCAGGAAGCGGCGGACGAAGAGGCGAACATCATCTTCGGCACGGTCATCGATCCGCGGATGAAGGACGAAGTGAAGGTCACGGTGATCGCGACCGGCTTCGACAACGCGACGAAGGGTTTGCTCAATACGCGCGGCGAGTCGCTCTCCGCACAGCCGGGCCGCATGCCGCCGCAGCAGTCGCAGGAGCGTTCCGCGCCGTATCGCCCGTTCGCGCCGCCGAAGGAAAAAGAGATCGCCGCGGCTCACGAAGAGCCGCCGCCGCAGATCGGCGCCGAAGGAGAGATCTACGATCCCCCGTTTTTTCGCAGAGGCTTCACCCGCCCCGACGGCTCCGGAGGATTCGGACCGATGGCGTCGAGTGATTTCGGCAATGACCTCGATATTCCGACGGTGATCAGGAACCTGAGTGACTAGCGTTTTAACGCCGGGACCATCGCACCCGGCTCGGTGCACCCCTCAGTGCGCCTAAATTGACCTCGGGGCGAGGGACCCGCGGTCAACTGCTCCTCCGGGGCGCGGTCTTCCGGCCGCGCCCCGGTTTTTTTTAATCGATATATCCCGCGACGATGACACGCTGCCCGCGCGCGAGCTGCTCATAGGAATCGGGCGGCGGCGGAACGACCTCCACGCGCGTGAAGCCCGCGCGTTTCATGATCCACAGCACCGCCTCCAGGCTCGGGACCAGCGCGATGTCCGCCAGGCCGGCCTGCTTCGGCGCGCCGTGCAGGTCTTCCCATTCATCGACCACGGCGAAGACTCCGACGGTCGGTTTGACGAAGTGCTGAGAGCCCCATTCCACGGTGGCGTCGAGGTTCGGCGCGATTTGCGTTTCGATCAGACAGACGCGCCGCGTCAGCGCGTGCGCCACCCGCAGCGCCGCGATCGGATTCTCGAGGTGATAGATCAGGCCGAACATCAACACGATGTCGAATTGCCCAACCTCGGCGGGATCGAATTTCGTGACATCGCCCGTGCGGAACTCGAGATTGGGGAGGCCGTACGCGGAGCGAATCAGTTCCGCGTCGCGGATGTGCTCCTCACGCGCGTCGATGCCGAGGACCCGCTTGCATCCTCGCTGCGCGAGGGCGATCGAGAAATAGCCTTCGTGGCATGCGAGGTCGACCGCGGTGGTCTCGCTCCACCGGCCGCCGAACAGCGGATCGAGCACATTCCCCATCATTTGCTCGCGCGTGGAATGAATGCCCGCGATCTCTTCCGGGATGTAAACCTCGGTGACGGCGCCGCTCGGCAACTTGAAGTGATAGAACCATTTCGTGCTGAGGACGCGCTTCTCGATCTCGTTCATGCGCCCCGGCATTTTTGCATACAATGCAACGGTCATTCTTTCATCCCGGAGTGTCCTCGTTTGAGTCAGCTCACGCGCGCGATGGCCAAAGTTCCGGTCATCGGGCCCTATCTTCAGAAACGGTATTGGGAGTACCTCGCCAGGCGCCGCGCCGTCGCGGCGACGATTCCGACGTCGACGCTCGACTGGAGCGTTTCCCCCGATCCTGAGTTTCTGCGGCAGCTCGGCTATCGCTTTGATGCGCCGCCACGTCCCGCGCGCCGCACACCGGAGCCCGCGCCGCTGCCGCCGCCGGTCTGGCCCGCCGAGGACGTGTACTTCCTCAGCGTCTGTTCGATCAATCACGCGCCGTTCACCCGCGCGCTCGTCGAGTCGATCCGCCGCCATCATCCGTCCGCGCCGGTCGTCGTCGCCGTCGTCGATGCGCCGTCGCGGGATGCCGTCGCCATCGATGGGGCGATCGTGCTCACCGGCCGCGAAGTGTTCGGCTCCGACTTCGAATACCCCTCGCTGAAATTCAACGCCGCTGAGCTCTGCTGCGCGGCAAAGCCGCAGCTGATCGACTACCTGCTGCGGCACTCGCCGGCGCAACGCTTCGTCTACATCGACTCCGACATCTACGTCTTCGCGCCGCTGCGCGCGATGATCGCCAGACTCGACGACGCCGACTTCGTCGTCACGCCGCATACGCTCGCGCCGTTTCCGACGCCGGAGAAATTCTGGGAGACGCCGAGTCTCGGCGAGCTCGCGCACGCGGGCGTCTTCAACGCCGGCATGTTCGGCATGCGGCGCGGCGAAGCGCCGGAGAAATTCATCGCGACCTGGAAGGGGCTGGTCGTCGGGCCGGGCGCGTTCATGAAGAGCCAGGGCGGGCAGGCGGAGCAGAACGCGTTCAACTGGGTGACGTGCTTCACGGAGTCGGTGGCGGTGCTGCACGACACCGCGTACAACGTCGCCTACTGGAACCTGCACGACCGCTCGCTGCGCTACGAAGGCGGCGGGCGGTGGACCGTCGACGGCGAGCCGCTGGTCGCGTTTCACTTCAGCGGCTTCTCGCCCTCGCGGCCGTGGCAGCTGTCGAATCACGACACTCGCTACGGGCTCTACATCCTCCCCAGCGTCGCGCGCCTGCGCGACTTCTATCTCGAGCAGCTCGAGACGCACGATCGCGGCGAGCTCAGGACGCCGTATCGCTTCGACACCTTCCCGTCCGGTGTCCGCATCAATTCCTTCATGCGCGAGGCCTTTCGCGAGCACGAGATTTTCCTGCGCGCCGATATCAGTCCGTGGACGCCGGAAGGCGAGGCGTACTACGGCCGCGCGTTGCTCTCGCCCGCGCCATACACCGGCTCGCTCGCGCCGATCCTGCTGCAGACGATCTACGACCTCCGCCCCGACCTGCGCGCCCTCGGCGACTTCACGCTCGATCCGCGCCCTCTCATTCACTGGATGCAGTCGAGCGGCATCTATGACGCGGATGGATACGAGGCGCTGTTCGATCTCCATCGCCCTGCCGTGCCGGCGCACCGAGGCGCGGTGCTGATGGCGGCGCTGCGCAAGAAATGGCCGCGTCTCTTCGAAGGACTCGCCGATCCGATGCATGCCGATCGCCGCGAGTTCGTCGCGCGATTGCAGGCCGTCGCGCCGCACGAAGCGCAGCTCGTCCGCGACGGCTCGCTCGAATACCTCTACACGACGCCGATCAGCGCGATCCGGCACTTCTTCAGCCAGCGTCCCGACCTTGTGGCCGCGTTCCCCGACTTTCTCTTCGACGACGCGCCGGCCTTCGCGGCCTGGCTCCGCGAGAAGCGGATGAAGGAGCACTTCCTCCCCGCCGAGGCGATCGACGTCTTCGAAAAGCACGCGGGCGGGCGTCCGCTGGCGCGCATCTTCTCGTACTACGCGCGTACGTGGCCGCTGATGGAAGTGTGGCCGCTCGCGCTCGTCGGTCACGGCTCGGTCGAAGTCGCGCGCTCGCTGTTCCCCGGGCTGCGGCATTCGATCGAGTTCGATCTCGCCGACATCGAGATGTTCCTCTGGGCGATGGCGGTGAAGCCGTGGGCGGGCGTCGCGCTGACGCTCGAGCTGCCGATCAACACGACGCGCCATCCGTCATCGCGTTCGCGCGCCGGACAGAATGAGATCCTCGGTCCGGTGCTGCGCCAGGATCGCCGTTTTCAACTCGCGCTCGATGCCTAT
>DATFHJ010000186.1:0-11254 GCA_035248585.1 Thermoanaerobaculia bacterium | reverse complement strand
TAAAGCACCGCGATCTTGCCGATCGTGGCCGCGAGCCCCGCGTCCGTGGCGGCGGCGAGCTGCTCGGCGACGGCGCGGCGTCCGGCGGAGTCGTCGACGTCGATGCGCACTTTGATCAGCTCGTGCGCTTCGAGCGATTTCTTCGTCTCCTCGATCACCGCCGCGGTCGCTCCGCCCTTCCCCACTCGCACCACGGGCGAGAGTGAATGCGCGAGGCCCTTCAGAAATTGACGTTGTTTCGCGGTCAGCACGCCGTGCATCTTATTCGAAGATGAGGCCGCTGAAATTCAGAATAACTGTGCGGGGTTTCATCGGTCACAACACACGCGATCACGCGATAAGGGCAAACCCTCGGCGACGAGGGGGCGCAATGTCACGGATCTCCTGACCAGGGAGACGGCCGGACTACCGAACGTGAACCAGCCAGCGGCGATCGCAACCGGAGGCAACCTTGCGGTCGCTCAAGTCGCTCGTCGTGCTGATGTTCGCTGTCGCTTCCCCGGCCTACGCCTACCGCATGTCCGCGTGGGTGCCGTCGTGGGACTCGAGTGCGCCCGCGATCATGGGCATCCATGCACGCGATCTCCATGAGACGAATCCGGGCTGGATGTACGCGAACCCGGACGGCACGGTGAGACTGTCCGGTGAGACCGCGCAGCTGCGCTCCGCGCTCGCCGGCACGCTGCTGATGCCGACGATCAAGAACTACGCGAACGGCTCCTTCGACGGTGCGATGGTGACGACGATCGTGAACTCCGACACGCTGCGCGCGCAGCATGCGGATGCGATCGTGCAGGCCGTGGTGCAGAACGGCTACGACGGCGTCGACGTCGACTACGAACGGATCTCGTCGGGGGCGAAGGCGGGCTACACGACGTTCATCCAGCTCCTCGCCGCCAAGCTGCACGCGAGCAAGAAGCAGCTCTCCGTCACCGTGCAGGCCAACAGCAGCGCGCTCGATTGGCCCGCGATCGGCGCGGCCGCCGACAGCGTGAAGATCATGGCCTACGACTACCACTGGACGACGAGCGCAGCCGGCGCGATCGCGCCGCTCGACTGGCTCGACAAGGTCGCCGCGGATGCCGAGCGCCTCCTCGGCCAGAAGGCGATGATCGGCCTGCCGTGGTACGGCTATGACTGGCTCGGCACCGCCGGCGTGGGCGTGACGTACGCGCAGGCGATGAGCAAGGCGCAGAGCGCCGGCATCGCCGTCGGCCGCGATGCGAACGGCGAGGCGACGTACACCTACGACGGGCGCACGGTCTTTTTCCAGGATGCGGAGAGCTATCGCCGCAAGGTGGAGTCGATCATCGCCCGGCACGGCGGCATCGGCGGCTTCGCGCACTGGCGCGTCGGCGCCGAGGATCCGGCGATCTGGGACGTCGTCGGCGAGCTCCACCTCCTCGCGGGCGGCTCCTCGCCGACGACCACGATCCCGCCGAAGGACTTCCGGATCGAAGGACCGTCGGAGATCGCGATGATCGCCGGGACGGAGAGCAGCACGCGCTTCGGCTTCCTCGGCATCAACGGCTTCACCGGACCCGTGAACCTGTCGGCGACGCCGCTCGATCCGTGGAGCGGCACGCTCTTCACGAACGGCACGTCGCTCGTGGTCAAGACGGCCGTCGCCGGCACGTACCGCATCGCGCTGACGATGACGGGCGGTGGAATCACGCGCGAGAGCGTGGTCACACTGCGCGTGAGCGCGGCAAAGATCGCGAAGCGGCGTTCGGTTCATTAAGCGCGCGGCATAGGCTTTGCGAAAGGCCCGATCGTGACTGCACGACTGGGTCTTGTGCTGTCGTTCCTCTTCGCCACGTTTGCCCACGCGAATCTCATCACCACCGAGAACGCGCGTGCCGGCACCGATCGCTGGCGTCTTCGCAGCGCGCCGTCCGATGACATCAGCGGCTATGCGTCGGCCACGAGCGTCACCGCGGGCGAGACGATCCGCTTCTTCGTCTCGACGACCGATCCGAACTTCGAGATCGAGATCTTCCGCGCCGGCTGGTACGGCGGCCTCGGCGGACGCCGCCTGACGAACGCCGTGACGCGCGGCGGCGGGGTGCAGCCCGTCCCGTCGCCCGACGCGAACGGGATGATTCGCTGCCAGTGGGCCGAGTCGTATTCGATGACGATTCCGGACGATTGGGTCAGCGGCGTCTATCTCGTGAAGCTCACCGGCCGGCCGAGCGGGAATCAGAACTACATCATCTTCACCGTGCGCGATGACCGCGCCGCCGATCTCATTTTTCAGAACAGCGTGACGACGTGGCAGGCGTACAACAACTGGGGCGGCAAGTCGCTGTACCCGCACAACAGCACCGGCCCGCAGGCGAAGAAGGTTTCGTTCGACCGTCCGTACACGATCGAAGACGGCGCCGGCGATTACCTCTACCGCTGGGAGTACAACATGACCCGGTTCCTCGAGCGCGAGGGATACGACGTCACGTACGTCACGAACATCGACACGCACAACAACCCCGCGACGCTGCTGCGCGCGAAGGCGTTCCTCTCCGTCGGCCACGACGAATACTGGACGTGGGAGATGCGCGCGAACGTGGAGGCGGCGCGCGACCGCGGCATCGACCTGGCGTTCTTCTCCGCCAACGTCTGCTACTGGCAGGCGCGGCTCGAGGACAACGGGCGGACACTCGTGGCCTACAAGGAGTCCGCGCTTTCGTCCGATCCGATGGCCATGGACGGCAACCCGCTGAACGACAATCGCGTGACGACGAAGTGGCGCAACGTTCCGGTCATGCGTCCGGAGGAGTCGCTGGTCGGCGTGATGTACGTCGAGTCGCCGGTCGACGGCGACATCACGATCACGAACGCCTCGCATTGGGTGTTTGCCAACACGGGCCTTCATGACGGCGACCGCCTCAAGGGTCTCCTCGGGTACGAGGTCGATGCGATCCATGGCGTGCAGTCGCCGCCGAACCTCGTGCGCCTCGCCCACTCCCCCTTCGTCACGACCGACGGAAAGGAGAGCGGCTATTCGGACATGGCCATCTACACCGCGCCGTCGGGCGCCCTCGTTTTCGCGACCGGCTCGATCCAGTGGAGCTGGGGTCTCGACGACTTTGGCCCGTCGGTGCGCGGCGATCGCACCAGCCCCGCGGCGCAGCAGATCACGAGGAATGTGTTGAACCGGATGATCGGCGGGAAACCGAAGCGGCGATCGGTGCGGTTCTGACGGAGTAGTGCGCGCCTCCGGCGCGCCCCCCCGCCCCAAGGCGCGCCGGAGGCGCGCACTACTCCGCCGTTTAGCGCACCTGCTTCAAGCGCGCGAGGAACTTCTCCGGCGGCTCATACCCCGTCAATCGCAGGTCCGCAATCTCCTGCCCGTTCGCGTCGAGGAACACGAGCGTCGGCACGCCGAGGATCGCGTACTGCTGCGTCAGCGCGGGATTCGGCACGGTGAGGTCTGCTTTCACGCGCACGAAGCGATTCAGCTCGGCCGCGACGGCCGGCTCGCTGAACGTTTTCTCGTCCAGCTCTTTACATGGCAGGCACCAGTCGGCGTAGAAGTCGATGATCACCGGCTTGTTCGCCGCGTTCGCGGCGGAGAAGGCCTTCGCGTCGTATTTGTCCCATCGCACTTCGGCCGCGTGCTTCTTCGGCAGCGCGAAGGCGACGCCGGAAACGAGCAGTAGGATGGCGATGGCGATGCGCAGGACCTTCGCGCCCTTCGAGCGCGCCATGAACAGGAAGATCGCGCCGATGAGGAGACTGGCCGCGACTCCGTACTGGAACGCGAAGTCGCCGATGAGCGGGCGCAGGAAGTAGAGCGCCATGGCGATGAGGATGAAGCCCATCCCCTTCTTCACGTGCAGCATCCATTCGCCCGCGCGCGGCAGCGCCGACAATCCCGAGGAGAAAATGCCGAGGAAGAGATACGGCACGCCGAGGCCGAGAGCGAGCACGAAGAACATCAGGAAGCCGAGAAACGGGCTCTGAAGGCTGCTCACGAGCGCGATCAGCGAGATCACGAACGGGCCGACGCACGGCGCCGCGACGATGCCGATGAGCAGTCCCATGAGCAGCGCGCCGCCGAGTCCCGCCTGTCCGCCGGAGCGGTTGGAGATGAACTGCGGCACGCGGATCTCGAACGCGCCGAACATCGACGAGGCCATGATCAGCATCAGCGCGGCGAAGAAGATCAGCACGGCCGGATGCTGCAGCCACGCGCCGAAGAGCTTTCCGGACAACGCGGAGAAGACGCCGAGCGCGGAGTACGTGATGGCGATGCCGAGGACGTACAGCGACGAGAGCGCGGCCCGGCGCGGCGCGCGCGCGCCGCTCTGATTGCTGAAGTAGCCGATCGTGATCGGGATCAGCGGATAGACGCACGGCGTGAGATTGAGCGCGAGGCCGAGGACGAAGATCGCCAGGAGCGTGAGCGGAAGCCCGCGCGAGGCGAACGTGCCGCTGACGTCGCTGGAGAAGAGCGACGACTTCGCCTTCGCACCCTTCGGCGCCGCCGAGAGCGGCGTGAAGTTCGCGGAGGCGGCCGGCGTTGCGGCGACGATCTTGTTGGCGTCGATGTCGGCGAAGGCATCCTTCGGCGGCAGGCAGACGCGGTCGCTGCAAGCCTGGTAGTGCACTTTCGCGCGCAGCTTCGTCGCGCCGGCCGTCAGCTTGGCCGTGAAGGGAAAAATCACTTTGCCGTCGTAGACCGCCAGCTCTTTCCCGCCCGTGAACTCGAAGGCCTTCATCACGTGCGCGGGATAGTTCACCTGCACGTCGCCCGCGCCTTCTTCGAACGAGAGCACGGTCGCGATCGCGTATTCCTCGAGCGGCTTGGCGGAGTTGATGTGCCATCCGCTCGCGACCGTCGCCGTCACCGTTCCTTCGACCGCGTCGCCGCTCTTCTTCTGCAGCGCGCCTTCGATCGTGACCTTCGGCGTGGAGTCGGGCGGAGCGAAGCCGACCTGCGCGAGCGCGGGCACGGCAGCGAACAGGAAGAGCAGGGAAAAAACGCGTTTCGTCATTTACCCGACTGCGCCAGCTTCTTCTCGATCTCCGGGAGGATGATGTCGATCTGCGCGACGAGCGGTGACGTCGGATACGCCTTGCGGAAGCTGCGGAACTCGTTCGCCGCGCCGAGGAGATTGCCCTGCTGGAGATAGATCTGCGCGGCGAGCATGCGCGACTGCTCGACGTGCGTGCCGAGCTTGCTGACCGCGGTCAGCGCGCGAACGGTCTTCAGTGCGTCGTCGAGCTTGTTCTGCATCACCTGGGTCATGGCGAGGTTGTAAAACGCCTCGTCCCGAATCGCCGCCGGGATGCCTTTCTCGGTCGTGAGCCTGGTCAGCCGGTCTGCCGCCTTCTCGTACATGCTGCGCTGCATGTACTCCTTCGTCAGCGCGAGCCGCGCGACCGGATCCTTGGCGATTGCCGCTTCGTTGTTCGAGCGCTTCACGAACTCGCCGTACTTTTTCCGCGCGTCTTTGAGCGACTCGACGAAATCGTTCGGCGGGGCGTAGCCGCGCAGGAGGCCGGCCATCGAGAGATCGGGGGCGAGGACGAGGAACGTCGGCAGCGACGTCACCGCGTACTTGCGCGCCATCTGCGTCCCTTCTTTTCCATCCTCGGTGTCGAGGCGGAGGAGGACGATGTCTTTGGTCGCATCCTGGAAGGCGGCCGAGGGGAAGACTTCCCGCTCGAAGCGGTGGCACCAGCCGCACCACTCGGCGAACATGTCGACGAGGATCAGCTGCTTTTTCGCCTGCGCTTCCTTCTGCGCCGGTGCCACGGACTTGTGCCACACGCGTCCGGCGAAGAGTTGCGGCGCGCACGCGAGCGCGACCACGACGACCAGAGAGAGTCTACGGTTCAAGAGAGCGGCCTCCGTCGTGGCAAACGACCCATGTCATTGGACGTATTCCGCCTTACTGACCCGATGCCGCGAGGGTTTGTTCGATCTGATCCTGCAGCTGAAGCGCGCGCTCGACTGCCTCGCCGAGGGTGCTCTTCGACGTGAGCTCCCGAATCGTCGCCAGCGCTTCTTTGAATTTCGATTGCATCGTGTAGGTGATGGCGAGCGTGAAGTACGCGTCGTCGCGGAACGCGATCGGGATGCCGGCTTCCGTCGTCAGTTTCTTGAGGCGCGGCTCAGCTTTGTCGAACATGTGCCGCTGCGTGAGCTCTTTCGCCAGCGCCAGCCGCTGGGCCGGATCTTTCACGATCGTCGCTTCGTTGGTGATGCGGTTCGTGAACGCCGCGTACGCCTTGCGGGCGTTCTCCATCTTGAGCGCGAATTCCGGCGCGGGCGAGTAGCCCTGCATCAGCGCGGCGACGGTGAGATCGGGCGTGAGCAGGAGAAACGTCGGGAGCTGCGCCACTCCGTACTTGCCGGAGAACAGCGTCCCTTCCTTGCCGTCCTCGGTGTCGAGGCGAAGGAGCACGACGTCTTTGACCGCCTCCTCGAATACGGGCGATGGGTAGACTTCCTTCTCGAACTTGCGGCACCAGCCGCACCACGAGGCCGTCATGTCGACGAGGATGAGCTGCTTGCGCGCGATCGCTTCTTTCTTCGCGGTGGCGACGTCTTTCAGCCACGCGCGCTCGGCGAACGCCTGCGGCGCCGCGAGGGCGGCCAGAACGATCAGGATGAGGAGTCTCGGTTTCACGGTGTTAGGTTGACGGTTGTCGGCGATCAGCGTCCGCCACCGCGTGGTGACGATTCTGTTGCCAGTTGTGTCTTCTCCTCGGCGTACTTCCGCGCCGCGTCGACGAACGCGCCGAAAATCGAGGTCGCGGAGTTTTCACCGGTCATATCTTCCGGATGCCACTGCACGCCGACATAGAACGGATGCCGCGGGTCTTCGAGTCCCTCGATGATGCCGTCCGGTGCATGTGCCGTCACGCGTAACCCATCGCCGAGGCGATTGATTGCCTGGTGGTGCGACGAATTCACGTTCAGCTCGTGCTGCGAGAGGATGTTCGAGAGCTTCGTCCCCTTCTCGACGATCACGTCATGCCGCGCCCGATCCTCGGGAAGACTGGCGTGCTGGATCTCGGTGTCGAGCTGCGAGTCGATGTCCTGCACGAGCGTGCCGCCGGCCGCAACGTTCATGACTTGCACGCCGAGGCAGATCCCGAGCGTCGGGATGCCGGCCTCGCGCGCGGACTTGGCAAGCGAGACGTCGTTGGCCTGGCGGCGCGCATCCATCGGCTCGACCGTGGAGTGTTTTTCCTCGCCGTACAACGCCGGATCGCAATCGTCGCCGCCGGCGAGCAGGAGGCCGTCGAGCTCACGGATGAGCTCCGCGGCGTTCTCCGGCTGAGGCGGCACGAGCACCGGAATCGCGCCCGCGCGGCGCAGCGCTTCGACGTATGTGAGATACGCAAACGCACGCTCGCGCTTGCCTGGCGGGCTCTGAAGATCCGATCCGATACCGATGAGTGGCTTTGTCATACGAATGGATTATGCGAAATTCACGCAGAGTGCGGGATGTTTTTCTGGGCCTTCCGCATGATGAAAAAAATCGCACTCCTCGCCGTCGCTCTCGGTGTGTCCGCCGCTGCCCATGCAGATGTGCAGCTGCAGGCTCTGCCGTCTTACGTGCAGCGCCTGTTCGTTCCGGTCGTACCGCAGACCACGAACCGCGTGGCCATCAAAGGCATACGCTTCGACGAGGTGCTCAATGTTCCGCCCGGCTTCGATGTGCGCGTGGTCAACGGCAGCATCGTCGCGTTCGCCGATGACAGCGGCCGCGCCGGCTACGCGCGCGTCCGCGCGGGAAAGCGCGAGCTGTCGCTGACGCTGATGAGCGTGGTGCCGTACACGGCCGTGCGGAACGGCTCGCTGGACGGCTATCGCGTCGGCCAGTACGTCGGCAATGCTCCGAGTGGATTCATCCGCCTCAGCAATACGAACGAGTCGCTGTTCGTATCGGATCACTATCGCCTGCGCGATTTTCAGTGCAAGCTCGACGGAACTTCGAAGTATCTGGTTCTCCGCCCCGAGGCTCTGCTGAAGCTGGAGATCCTCCAGCACGAGCTGCAGGGCCGCGGCATCGCGTTCGATCGCTTCACGGTGATGTCGGGCTTCCGCACGCCGTACTACAACGCGAAGATCGGCAATGAAACGAGCCGCTCCCGGCACCTGTACGGCGATGCGATGGATATCTACGTCGACGCGAACCGCGACGGAACCATGGACGACCTGAACCGCGACGGCCGCATCGACACCGCCGACGCGCAGTACCTCCTCTCCATCGCCGAGGACCTCGATCACTCGACGGAGTGGGGCTGGCTGAAGGGCGGCGCGGGCGTGTATCACGCAAACGCCGCGCACGGGCCGTACTTGCACGTGGATGCGCGGGGGCATCTCGCGCGGTGGGGGGATCTCGCGCCTCCGGCTGCGTCGTCGTCGGTGGTGACTGCGGCGCGATGCTCAGCGGCGCAGAATCACCGCCGTGCCGGCGAGACAAAGCGCAGCGCCCAGCACATCGGTCAGCCGCGGCATGGTCCGCTCGACGAGCGCGAGCCAGACGAGCGAGCTGACGAGGTACACGCCGCCATACGCCGCGAACGCCCGGCCCGCAAACGCCGCATCGACGCGCGTGAGCGCGAGTGCAAAAACGAGCAGGCTGACCGCGCCCGGAGCGAGCCACCAGACGCTGCGACCGAGTCGAAGCCACATCCATGCTGCATAGCAGCCGGCGATCTCGCACGCCGCCGCGAGTCCGAACCAGAGCATGTTCTGCATGAGCGGATTATCCTGCCGGCATGCAGATCACGCTGCAAATCACCGTGCTCAATCCGCCCGCCGGCGTGATCTTTCGCATGCAGCGAGGCCGAGCCGAACTGGTCGAGCCCTCGATCGCTGACGGCGACTCGATCTCGTTCGACTTCGACGTTCGCGTCGCGGAGCGTGACGGCAACGCGCCTCCCCGCTTCCTCGGTCCATTCACGCAAGGCCCGCCGGCGAGCCGATTCGTGTACGTGAACTCCGGCAAGCGCGCCGGCCAACAGGAATCACCCTGGGATCGCCGCGCGAAGGTGCCGCTCGCGGGAGTGACGTGGGCCTTGATCGACCAGTTGCTCGCAACACCGGGAGCGGTGCTCGAAGCGCGCATTGCCGGCACTGGACGCGACGGAGGTCCCGCCTGCGCGACCATTCCGCTGGTCGGGGGGTGGCGATTGAAGCGCTCGTAGGAACGCCCCATCGACCGAGCGAAACGTTCCGGCCTCTTCCTTCACTACTGACGTCAAGGAGGTCGTCATGCGAACCAAGCTCATCGCCCTCGGAATCATCGTTGCCGCCGCGGCGGCGCTTTCGGCTCAACCGGCGTATCAACTCCACGACAACGGCAATCTCTGGGTCAACACCGGCATTGCGTGCAGCGGCGTCTCGTGTCCGGGCTGGGTGTTGCTGGACAACCATCCAACCACCGTGGAGATCGCGGTCGCGGCGGGCGGTGTTCCTGCCGACAAGCAGGACACCCCCGACGCCGACCCAACACCGCTCTATCAGCGTCGCTCCGACGGGACGGTCTGGGACTACACCGGCACGCCGTGCAACAACGGAGCATGTCTGGGGTGGCGGCAGATCGACGACAACCAGGAGATTGTGTCGATCGTCGCCGCCAGCTTAGACAAAAAAATAAAGCTCTACGAGCACCGCAAGAACGGCATCTGGCGCTATCTCTGGAAGCCGTGCAGCCAGGGGTCGTGTCTGGGGTGGGAGCAACTGGACAATGTTCCCACCGCGGAGATCATCGCCACGGGAGCGGAGCTCTACCAGCGCCGCACGGACGGGAAGATCATGCGTTACAAGGGGACGCCGTGCGGCAACCCCACCTCATGCTGGGAGTCGCTGGACGCCAACTCGAGCACCCTGCAGATCACCGCCACCCTGGTCAACACCTCCGTGGCTCCCAACGTGCCGCGGCTCTATCAGCGTCGCGCCGACGGGACGATCTGGTTGTATCGGGAGGAGTCCCGGACGTGGCAGCGGATCGGCAAAAACACGCACGCCATCTCCATCGTCGCCGGCACCAACAAGTTCGGCAGAGGTCTCTTCCTGCTGGAGGACACGGGCGCGATCCGTAACTACACCAGTCCGTGCGCGGACGAGTCACCGTGTACGGGCTGGCCGCTCCTCGACAGCAACCCGCAAACCCGTCAGATCGCCGCGGGTCCCGCCTCGTTGTACCAGCGCCGCGAGAACGGCGCGATCTTGCGCTACACCGGTCCGGAATGCCCCGGCGGGTCGTGCTGGCAGTTCCTCGACATTCCTCCGATGCGGACGATCGTCAGCTCGCGGAACTGATCCGCGCCGCCTACATCATCCTCGGCATGGACTGCGGCACGCTGACCTCGCGCAGGATGGCCGCGGCCTCGCGCGTCTGCCCGAGGTCCGCGGCCGCGGCGATGCACACACGCACGGCGGGCGGGTGCGGGCCGACGGCGAAAGCGCTGCCCGCGTTCACGAGCAGCCCGCGCTGCATGGCCGCTTCGACGAGCTCGTGCTCGGGACGCTGCAGGCGCAGCCAGAGGTGATACGAGGCCGCGGGCGGGATGTCGAAGACGCCGTCGAGCATGGCGCGGGCGAGGCGATGGCGGCTCTGCATCGTCTGCCGCCGCGTGGCGACGATGCGCTCCGCGAGGCCGGTCTCGATCCACGCGGACGCGATCTCCGCGCCGGCGAGCGCGGGGGTGAAGATCAGCGTGCGCAACGCGTTTTGCAGCCGCGGCACGAATTCGCGCGGCGCGTGGACGTAACCGACGCGCACTCCGGGCGCGACGCTCTTCGAGAGGCTGGTGATGTAGATCGTGCGCTCGGGGATGCGGCTCGCGAGCGGTGCGTGCACTTTCGGCGAAAGCACGGCGTAGATCGAATCTTCGACGAGCAGCAGCCGCGACGCGGCGATGGCCTGCGCCACCGCGTCTCGGCGCGGCTCCGGCATCGTGATGCCGGTCGGGTTCTGCATGTCCGGCATCAGGTAGATCGCGGCGGCGCGATGTTTCTTCGCCTGCTTCACGATCGACGCGGGATCGGCGCCGTCGGCGTCCATCTTCACGGGCACGAGCTCGAGGCCGAACATGGCCGCGGCTTCGCGAAAATTCGAGAACGTGACTTCTTCGACCAGCACGACGCGATGATCGTGCTGCAGCGTCGCGGCGAACATGGCCAGCGCCTGCTGCGCGCCGGCGGTGATGACGATGCGCTCGCGCTCGATGACGCCGAGGCGCGAGCGCCGCAGCCAGGCCTCCGCGGCGTCGAGAGCGCGCTGCGGGA
>DATFHJ010000185.1:0-7401 GCA_035248585.1 Thermoanaerobaculia bacterium | reverse complement strand
CATCTCCAGCGGCGACACGCCCGCCGCTCCGAGCGCGAGCGAGGGATAGCGCGGCAGATCGGCGGTGATGCCGCAGCGCCGCGCGAAATCGACCACGTGATCGCCGCCCGTCATCATGTACGTCTTCACCGCCGGCACGTTGATCGAGAGCTCCAGCGCGCGCTGGATCGTCACGATGCCGGCGTACTTGCCGTAGTAGTTCTTCGGTGCGTAGATCTGGTCGCCGACCGGAATCGCGATCGGCGCGTCGAAGAGCGTGTCCGCCGGCGTGAGACCTTTCTCGAACGCCGCGCCGTAGACGAACGGCTTGAATGACGAGCCGGTCTGCCGCCGCGACTGAACCGCCCGATTGAACTTCGACATCTGGAAGTCGTAGCCGCCCGTCAGCGCGCGCACCTCGCCGCTCTTCACGTCGAGCACGACGATCGCGCCCTGCACCAGCGGCATCTGGTCGAGCATCCACTTCCGCTCTTTCGTCTTTTCGTTTTCAGAGAGGAGGATGTGCACGAGATCGCCGCGCTTGAGCGAATCCTTCAGTGTCTTCTTCCTCGTCCACGCCCACGCCTTCGGGTCGAGGTCGATGCGCTCGTGCGCGACGCGCACCGTCACCCGAGCGTCGTCGACACCGAGGACCACCGCGGGATAGAGACGATCGATCGTGTAAGGCTCGTTGCTCCAGCTCGGGTCGCGATAGGTCTCGGGATCCAACCCTTCCGCGACGAGGTTGCGCGCCGGACGGCGGAAGCCGCGCCGTTTGTCGAAGCGGCGCAGGCCGCGCTGCAAGGACGTTTCGGCGATCTGCTGCATGCGCAGATCGAGCGTCGAATAGACCTTCAGGCCGCGCTTGTAGAGGTTCTCGATTCCGAAGTTCGAGCTGCGCTCGATGTACTGCCGGATCTCCTCGGCAAAGTACGCGCCGACGCGCGGCGCCTCTTCCTTGAACGTGCCGAGGACGATCGGCGCGTTCACCGCGTGCTGGTACTCATCGGCCTTGATGAACTTCTCCTTCAGCATGCGGCCGAGGACGTAGTCGCGGCGCATCTTCGCCCGGTCGGCGTGCGTGATCGGGCTGTAGTACATCGGCGAGCGGATCAGCGCCGCGAGCAGCGCGCCTTCCGGCAGCGACAGCTCCTTCGCGTGCTTGCCGAAGAAGAGCCGCGAGGCCGCCTCGACGCCATACGCGCCGTGCCCGAGGTACACCTGGTTCGCGTACAGCTCGAAAATCTGATCTTTCGTAAAGTCTTTTTCGATCTGCACCGCGAGGAACATCTCGTTGATCTTGCGGCGGAACGTCTTGTCGGGCGTGAGGTAGACCTGCTTCGCCAGCTGCTGCGTGAGCGTCGACGCGCCCTGCACTTTCTTGCGCTCGATGACGTCCTTCACCAGCGCGCGCACGATCGCTTTCGGATCGACGCCGCCGTGTTTGTAAAAGTCCGCGTCCTCGGTGGCCACGACGGCGTTGACGAAATTCGGCGACATCTCGCGCTTCGGGACGACGATGCGCTTTTGAATCGAATACTCGGCGAACGGCACGCCGTTGCGGTCGTAAATGCGGGTGATGATCGCCGGCTGGTAGTCCGCGAGCGTCTTCACCGCCGGCATCCGGACGGCGTGCGCGAAGAGGAAGCCCGCCGGAACGCCGAGCGCCGCGGCGCCGAGGAGCAGGAGCAGGCGCGACTTGCGTCGCGACGGCGGTGCGGCGGGAACGAGTTGATGGTCGGTCATGACGCCTCGTCAATATAAACTACGCGCCGATGTCGGCGAATCCCATCATTTCGTCCAAGCCGGACTGGTCGCGGCTGGTGGGCGACTCTCTCAAGCAGCGCGGCACGTGGCGGACCTACGCCAAACTGTTCGAGGCCCGGCGGGCGTATCCGGACGATCTCTCGCTGCGCGGCTATATCGAGATCGTGCGCAACACGATCGTCCGGGAGTTTCTCGCCCATCCGAAAGGCATGCAGGCGGTCCCGAAATTGAGCGCGGAGTTCATGTCGAACTTCGACCGCTTCAACCTCAACGCGCAGGAGGGATATCTCGTGTCGCTGATCGACGGCCGGCTCGACGTACAGAAATTGCTGATCCTCAGCCCGTTCGATCCGTTCAATACGATTTTCATCCTGGCGAAACTGCAGGCCGAGAAGGCCATTACGGTGCCGCAATGAATTACGCGCCCTCGCTTCTCGATCACCTGCCTAACGCGATCGCCGTCATTACGGAAAACGGCGCGATCGAATATCGCAATCACGCGTTCGACGAAACGTTCGGCAACGACGCCGCGCAATGGATCAAGGAGGCGGCCCGCGCGGTGGCCGGCGAGCGCGGCTGGCTGCACGGATTCTTCGTCGACAGCGACGATCTGCGCTCGACGGACGTGGAGATCGAAGGCCGCGTCTACCGCATCGACCACATCATGCGCGTCAATGAGAGCGAGGCGCCGGCGGTGGCGCTGTCGTTCGAGGACGTGACGCGCGAGCGCGAGGCGGAGCAGGCGAAATCAGACTTCACCGCGCAGATCGTGCACGATCTCCGCGGACCGCTTTCCGGGATCCAGGGCGCGCTCGAGTTCATCCTCTCCGCGGATACGAAGCTCGACTCGATGTACGCCGATCTGTTGCAGGAGGCCCAGCGCGAGTCGGAGCGGATGATGAATCTCATCAACGAGATTCTCGATTTCTCGAAGATCCGCTCCGGCAATTTCACAGTAGAGCAGGAGCCCATCCGCGTGGCGGGCGTCCTGAAGCGCGCCGTACGCAGCCTCCAGTCAGTCGCCGCGCGTGACGAGATTTTCCTCGTCAGCGCGCACGGCCGCGACGTGCCGCAGATCATCGGCAGCGTCGAGAAATTGACGCAGGCGGTGATCAATCTGATCTCGAATTCGCTGAAATTCACGCCGCAAAAGGGATTGATCTCCGTCGGCGCGCAGATCGAGCGCAAGAACGACGCGCCCGAGGCGATCGTGATTACGGTGACGGACAGCGGCATGGGCATCAAAGCCGACGAACTGCAGAGAATTTTCGAGAAATACAAGCAGAGCGGCACCAAGTCGCTCCGCGGCGGCGGCGGCACGGGCCTCGGCCTCTACATCGTCAAGCAGATCGTCGAAGCGCACGGCGGCGACATGAGTGTGGCCTCGGTGGAAGGCGTTGGGACGTCGATGGTGCTGCGGTTTCCGGTCAAGCGGGCGGCATGAAGAATTCGTCGGTGTGCGAGCGGACGAATGACACGCGGATCCGGCTCAGATCGGACATTTTCCCGAGCTCATAGAATTCGTCATCAAAGACGCCGAGGCTCCAGTCCTCGAGCTCGACCTCGGTGAGCGTTTCTTCCAGCCGCCAGGCAGCGACCGCTCGTTTCATCAGCTCCGCATATCGCGGCGTTTCGAGATACGCGAACCCTTCGATGGCAAGCTCCGCGAGCCTCCCCTCCGAATTGCAAAAGTACTGGTCGAACCCGCCATTGTTCACTTCGTTTTCCACATGAAGCGTGGCGTAGATCGCGCGAACGCCGGGAGGCAACATGCGTAGCCGTTCCACATTGTAAAAATCATTGCCAATGCGATTGCAGGCGCATTCGTAGATCGCCTACTCCACTTCGTCATCCGGAATGGATTCGAGAGTTGCTCGGTCGAGGCTGTCGAATACACGGCGATTCATGAAGGCGCGAATCGATGCATCAATCTCTTCGTCGGTCGGCATACCTAACGCCGCGCTACCTTCACGGAACAGGACAGATTCCCTGGGCCATCTGCCAGAGAAACGAGACGGCGATGGCGAGGATCACCACTGCATATCCGATGACGATTCGTGTTTGGCGGGGCTGGCGCATCGTCTTCTTCAACGACGCCGCCGCGTGCGTTATTCGTCCAGCACCGAATCGATCCCGTAGGCGACTTCTTCCGCTGTCACGTCGCTCACCACCACACACTCCCCCACCCGCTTCGGGAACACCATCACGCGGCTGTCGCCTGTGTTTTTCTTGTCGTGCTCCGTCGCGGCGAGAACTTCGGCGCGGTCGAGCGCGGGGAGTGGTGCGGGATCGTACGCGCGGATGACGCGCTCGATGCGTGACGCTTCTTCGCGCGGCAGGAGGCCGCGCTTCACGGCGATCGCGTTCGCGCCGATCATGCCCCACGCCACGGCCTCGCCGTGCGTGATGCCTTGGTAGTGCAGCGCGGCTTCGATGCCGTGGGCGATGGTGTGGCCGTAATTCAGGAGGCGGCGCAGGTCCGCTTCTTTTTCGTCGGCGGAAACGATCGTGGCTTTGACGCGGATGGCTTTGCGCACGAGCTCATCGAGGTCGAGGAGATCCAGGCGGCGGGACGCCGCCCGATCAGCCGGCGAGGACGCCGGCGTTCCAGCGGCTTCGGAACGCCGCCGTCCCGGCGGCTGGCCGGGCGCCGTCTCGGCGCCCTCCTCGAACATCGCGAACAGCGATTCATCCCCGATCACGCCGCCTTTGAGCGCTTCGTACAGGCCGCTCAGGCGCTCCCGCGGCGGGAGGGAGTCGAGGGCCGCCGTGTCGGCGATGACGGCGTGCGGGGGAAAGAAGCTGCCGATCAGGTTCTTGCCCTTCGGATGATTCACGGCGAGCTTGCCGCCAATCGAGCTGTCGACTTGCGCGAGCAGCGTGGTCGGGACGTGCACGAGGTCGATGCCGCGCAGGAAGATCGACGCCGCGAATCCCGCGGTGTCGCCGACCATCCCGCCGCCCACCACCACCGCCATCGAGTCGCGTTTCGCGCCGCACTCGAGCAGCAGCGTGACGATCTTCGACGCAGTCTCGAGCGTCTTGTTCGCTTCGCCCTCGTCCATCTCGAGAATCGTCGCCTGCGGAAACGAGAGCGCGACACGCTCGCCGAACCGGTCGCGCAGCGCCTCGGACGTGATGACGAAGACGCGGCCCCGCGCCCGCACGAGCTCTCCGACGTGATCGAGGAGATCGCGGCCTACGTAAATCGGATAGGGAATCGTCAGGAAGGGAGTCATCGCTTCACGGCGATTCCCAACTCATCCAACTGTTTCGTATCCACCTCGCCCGGCGCGTCGCACATGAGGTCCTGCGCGCGCGCGGTCTTCGGGAACGCGATCACGTCGCGCAGCGACTCGGCGCGCGACATGAGCATGGCGATGCGGTCCACGCCGAGGGCGATGCCGCCGTGCGGCGGGGCGCCGTAGCGGAACGCTTCGATGAGGAAGCCGAAGCGCGCCTGCGCGTCTTCGTCGCTGATGCCGAGGGCGCGAAACATGCGTCGCTGGACGTCGGGCTGATTGATGCGGATCGATCCGCCGCCGAGCTCGAGGCCGTTCAACACCACGTCGTACGCGCGCGCGAGCGTCGCACCCGGATCCGACTCGACGAGATCGACATGTCCCGTCGCCGGCGACGTGAACGGATGATGCCGCGCGAAATAGCGCTGCGTCTCCTCGTCCCACTCGAACAGCGGAAAGTCCGTCACCCAGAGGAAGTTCCACGTCTCCGCCGGGATCAGCTTCTCGTCCTTCGCCACGCGCAGACGCAGGTTCGCGAGCACGTCCCAAACCATCGTCTGCTTTCCGGCGACGATCAGCGCGAGATCGTTCTCGTTCGCCTGCAGCGTCGAGCGCAGCGCATCGAACATCGCGTCATCGACAAACTTCTTCAGCGACGAGCCGCGCTGCGCGTCGAACTTCATCCACGCCAGCCCCTGCGCGCCGAGCTTCTTCGCTTCCTCGGTCAGCTCGTCGATCCGTTTGCGCGAGAACGACGCGCCGTTCGGAACCACGATCGCGCGGATCGTCTGCGCCGACTGGAAGATCGAGATCGACCGAGCGGCCTCGGTGATGTCGATCAGCTCCATCCCGAAGCGCGTGTCGGGGCGATCGATGCCGAAGCGATCCATCGCCTCCTGCCACTTCATCCGCGGAAACGGCGGATTGCACGGAATGCCGGCGAGCGGAAAGATCGCCGCTAGCAATCCCTCGGTCATCGAGTAGATGAACTCCTCGTCGATGAACGAGGCCTCGACGTCGATCTGCGTGAATTCCGGCTGGCGGTCGCGGCGCAGGTCTTCGTCGCGGAAGCAGCGCGCGATCTGGAAGTAGCGCTCCAGCCCCGCCACCATGCACAGTTGCTTGAAGATCTGCGGCGACTGCGGCAGCGCGTAGAAGTTGCCTTTGTGAACACGGCTCGGCACGAGGTAATCGCGCGCGCCCTCGGGCGTCGACTTCGTGAGGATCGGCGTCTCGACCTCGATGAAGCCGTTGCCGTCGAAGTAGCTCCGCGTCGCGATCAGCATCTTGTGACGCAGGACGAGATTGCGCGCCAGCGCCGGCCGGCGGATGTCGAGATAGCGATACTGCAGGCGCAGCTCCTCGGCCGCGTCGGTGTCGTCTTCGATCATAAACGGCGGCGTGTCGGCGCGATTGAGAATCGTGATCGCACTCGGGACGACTTCGACGTCGCCCGTCGGCAGTTTTGCATTCTTCTGCGCGTCGGCGCGCTCCACGACGGTGCCTTCGATGCGCAGCACGAACTCCGAGCGCGCTTCCTTCGCCGTCGCGAGCAGCTCGTCGCTCGCCCCGCGCTCGCGATCGATCACGACCTGGCAGATCCCGCTGCGATCGCGCAGATCGATGAAAACCAGCTCGCCAAAATCGCGCTGCTTCTGCACCCAGCCGTTCAGCACCACCTGCTGCCCGGCATCTTCTTTTCGGAGTGTGCCGCTGTTCATCAGGCGCGGGAGATTAGCACGAGCTAATCCCCCGCCTGCAGCGTCCGGCCCAGCGCACGGCCGCCGCGAAGATAAGCGATGCGTACTCCATTCTTCGTCACCGCCAGCGACACCGGCGACGCGGCGCTCGCCTCGGCGACAACCAGCGGCGCTTCGTCGAGCGGCACACCGTCCGCGTCGAGTCGGATCGCGCGCACCGTCGACGGCGTTCCCTGCTCGATCCACGCGAGCAGATACTCCGTCCCCGTCCACACCAGCTCCGGCCTCCGCGGCGTCGTGACGGGCACGAACGAATAGCGCCAGCCTTCGACGGACACGGCATCGGGCGCCGTCTGCACGATCTCGAATTGTTTGACGGAGAGCGACGGCCACATCAGCGTGATGCGATCCGCCACCGCCGCGGCGAAGCCACCGCTGCCGATGGAGAACGTCGCGGTGCGATACGGAACGAGACCGAGGCGCACGAGGTCGAGCTGCTCGTTCTTCTGCGAGTCGACGATCGAGTACGCGACTACGAAGCGCGAGTCGCTCCACAACAGGCGCACGCCATTCAGCGTCCAATCGCCGGCCGGCAGATTGATGGTGTCTTTCTTCCCGGGCTTTCCGTCCGCGCCGATGCGGGTGACGTCGATCAGCTTGTCGTTCGCCGTCGCCACCGCGAATTCCGTGGGACTCGCCGCGATCGCCGGACG
>DATFHJ010000184.1:0-15681 GCA_035248585.1 Thermoanaerobaculia bacterium | reverse complement strand
GACGATCTCATCCTCTTCCGCGTTGCGCAGGGCCTCGAGAATGCTCGGCACAGCCTCGGCGCCGAAGTCGATGAGCGCTTGCGCCGCGACCTCCGACGTGTCGGGATGTTCGAGGTGCTGGATGAGCACCGGCAGCGCGCGTTGATCGGCCGACCAGCCGAGGAACTTGAGGATGAACGCCTTGACCTCGCGTTTGGGCGTGGTGTGCAGGTGCTCGATGAGCGCGCCGAGCTTCTCGCGCGGGAACGACTCCTTGAACCGGTGCTGAATCAGTTGCCGCTCGGTCTGTTCGACGATGCGCGGCTTGCTGGCTTCGGCGATCCGCACGAGCGCGCGCAGCGCCGTGAGATTCAGCTTGTCTTCTTCCGCGATCACGCGCAGGAGGAAGTTGACGGTGCCGACGTCGGCGATCTTGCCGATCGATTCGAGCACCGGCTTGCGCAGCGATTTCTCCGCGTACAGCGGCAGGATCGCCGGCAGCGCGGCGCGGTCGCCGATCTCGCCGACGGCTTCGACGACGTGAAACTTGAGCCAGAGGTCTTCGCGCTCGCGGAGCACGCGCATGAGATGCGGCAGCGCGGAGGCGTCGCGGTATTTGCCGAGCGACGAGACGACCGAGGAGGCGACGTTGATGTCGTGATCGCGCTGCAGGAGCGCGAGGAGGATCTCGAAGCCGGCGGGACTGCGCAGATCGCCGAGGAGATTGACGAGCGAGAGCCGGACGTCGACGTCCTGTTCGTCGCGCAGCCGCTCGACGATCGGGGCGATGGCCGGCTCGCCGATGCGCATCAAGGCCTCGGTCGACGAGTTGCGCTTGCCGGCGTTCTCGGCGTCGGTCAGCGCGTTGAGGAGGCCATTGACGATGATCGGACGCGCGTCGCGGACGAGGCCGTCGACGATGGTCTTGCGCACGCGCCAGTCCTTGTCGCCGAGGAGCTCGAACATCAGCGGCAGGTTCCGCTCGTCCGTCGACTGCGCGACCAGGAACGCGGCCTTCTGCCGCGCGTCGGGATCGGCGCTGCGGGCCTGTTCGATGATTTGCGGGTCCGCGGTCATAGCGTGCCCGTCCTCAGCTTCTCCAGCTCTTCGCGTTTCATCTGCACGAACTGCTGCAACGTTTCCAGGTAGATCTCGGTGTCGCGGCGGACGCGCATCGGCACACGGGAGTCGTAGTAGCGGCGGCCTTCTTCGATCTCGTCGTGGAGGACTTCGAAGAAGTTGTCGTGGCGGATGCCCTGCTCCACCTTCTGCGCGTGGTAGATGATGATGTCGGAGAGGATCAGGCGCGCGAGGCGGCGCGCGTCATCGAACTCGCGCGGCTCGAGCGGCACTTCGGCGGCGTCGCCGAGCTGCGGGAAGAGCTTGTGCAGGATTTGCCGGAATTCTTTTTCCGGGATCTGCTCCTCGATGTATTCGTCCGCGCCGTAGAGGTTCGTGGGATTGGCGCGGAAGCGGTTCGCGCGGAACAGCGCGCCGATGAGGATGACCCGCGTCTGCACGAGCTGCGAGTCGGCCTTGATCTCCTCGGTGACTTCGACGCCGAGCTTTCCCTTGAGATAGACGTTGACGATCAGGAGATCGGCGCGCGTGGAGCGGACGTATTCGAGGGCCGGCTCGCCGGTCTCGAAGTACTGCACGTCGAATCCGAGGCGGCGGAGATGCTCGCCGAGGAAATGGCGGAACGGGCGCGGCTCATCGGCGATGACGGCGAAGCGGCGGCGCGGCATCTGGGCGGGGGGCGGCGGCACCGCGGCCTCGGCGATGGGATGCATCCCGCTGGCGGTGCGCGGCTTGAGCACCATCTGGTATTCGCAGCGCGGACAGGCCACGCGCACGGCGGTGGTGAGCGGCAGGCTCACCGCGGCGCGAAACGAGGAGCCGCATTTCTTGCAGGTCAGTTCCATTGAGAGGCCAACAGCTTGTCCAAATCGAGGAGGATCGTCAACGCGTCGCCGGCCCGGAACACTCCTCGTACGGCCTCATCGAGCTCGGCGCTGTGCACGACCGGGTGCGGCTCGATCTCGTCCGCGGCCGCTTTCACGACCCGGAGGACGCGGTCGACGACGAAGCCGATCATCTCATTTTTGTTGTCGATGACGACGATGCGCGTGTCGGCGTCGGGCTCGCCCGCGGGCGGATGGCGCAGCTTCCGCCGCACGTCGACGAGCGTGACGATCGTGCCGCGCAGCGACATGATGCCGACGACGGAAAGGTCGGCATTCGGAATGCGCGTGACCGCGCGCGGCGTGACGATCTCGACGATGCGCTCGATGTCGACCGCGTAGTGCTCGTGGGCGATGACGAAGGTGAGGAGCTCGAGTCGTTGGGCGGGCTGGGTGGCTTCCTGCGCGATTTTGTTTTCGCGTTTGGTGCCGGCGGTTTGTTTGAAGCGTTCGAGCTTGCTCGGTTCGTTCGGAGCGCCGGCGTCCCCGCCGGCTGGCCCGGCGGCGTCCTCGCCGCCGGGTTTCTCCTCCACCACCGGGGGCGGCGGCGGGGACGCCGCCGCATCAGCCGGCGAGACGCCGGCGTTCCGGGCTTTTTTCTTCCTGATCTTCACCAAATCAACCATGCGCCGCCTCCATCCTGTGCTCTCTTGCCGCGGAGGCGATGCGCCCGGGGTCGATGGTCTCGGCGTCTTCGCCGAAGGCGTCGAGGAGGGCGGTGGTGGCGAGGGTGTTGATGAGGCGGGGGATGCCGCCGCTGAGGGTGTGGATCTCTTCCATGGCGCTCAGGTCGAACGGGTTGCGCGTGCCGCCGGCGATGCGGATGCGATGCTCGATGTACTCGATCGTCTCCTCCAGCGACAGCGGGCCGAGAGAGTAGCGCATGCCGATGCGTTGCCGCAGCGGGGCGTAGTGTTCGCGCTCGATGCGTTTTTCCAACTCCGGCTGGCCGATCAGGATCACCGACAGCAGGTTCTGGTCGTCGAGCTGAAAATTTGTCAGCAGGCGGATCTCATCGAACGTCGCCTTCGTCGGAATCAGCTGCGCTTCGTCGATCATCAGTACCGGCTCGCGCTTCTCTTCGTACAGCTCGTAGAGCCGCGTGTGAATCTGATCGAGCAGATCGTTCTTGAAACGGGCCGGCTCGATGCCGAGCCCTTTGGCGATGGCGCGCAGGAGTTGCGCCGGTGTGAGCCGCGGATTGATCAGGAGGACGATCGGCCGCGACTCGCCGATCCGGTCGATGAGCGCGCGGCTGAGCGTCGTCTTTCCCGAGCCGATGTCTCCGACGAGCAGGGCCAGCTCTTTTTCTTCGACCGCGTACTCCAGCCGCGCCAGTGCTTCCTTGTGCTGGTGCGATTCGTAGAGGAATGACGGATCGGGCGTTTTGCCGAACGGCTTCGCCGCGAGGCCGAAGAATTCTTCAAACATGCGCCGCCGCCGCGCGCGACTCCCTTGCGCGCCCGCCGAAGTGATCGATCAGCGTCCCGACGTCGACGACCAGCACGATCTCGCCTTCGCCGATCTCCGTCGCGCCGGCGATGCCGGGGATGGTCTTCAACCGCTCGCCGATCGACTTGATCACGACTTCCTGCTGCCGCACGAGCGCGTTCACGAGGATGCCGATCGTCTTCTCGCCCGCGCGCGTCACGACGACGAACCACTTCGTGTCGGGGCCGTGGTCGTGATCGTCGTCGAGGCCGAAGGCATCGGAGAGGCGCAGCAGCGGCAGCGTGAAGTCGCGCAGCGTGAAGACCTCGCGGCGCTCCACGGTGCGGATGTCGCGCGAATAAATGCGCAGCGATTCCTCGACCGAGGTCAGGGGAATGGCGAACTTGTCCCCGCCGGCATCGACGATCAGGGCCTGGATGATGGCCAGCGTGATCGGGAGCGAGATCCGGAACGTCGTGCCCTCGCCGAGGTGCGTGATCACGTCGATCGTGCCCTTCAGCTCCTGGATGTTCTTCTTCACGACGTCGAGACCGACCCCGCGGCCGGAGATCTCGCTGACCGTCGCCGCGGTGGAGAACCCGGCGGTGAACATCAGCTCGTACGCGCGCGACTGATCGACGACGTCTTTCTCGCCGACCAATCCCCGCTCGGCGGCGACGGCGCGAATCTTCTCCGGATCGATTCCGCGCCCGTCGTCCGTGACGTCGAGCACGACCGAGTTGCCCTGCTGATACGCGTTCAGCGTCACGCGGCCGACGGGATTCTTTCCCTTCGCCCGGCGCTCGTCCGGCGGCTCGATGCCGTGATCGAGCGCGTTGCGGATGATGTGCATCAGCGGGTCCGTCAGCTCCTCGACCATCATCTTGTCGAGCTCCGTGTCCTCGCCGCGCAGAATCAGCTCGATCTCTTTGTTCAGCTCGCGGGCGACCTTGCGGACGGTTCGCGACAGTTTCGAGTAGATCTGCCCGACCGGCACCATGCGGATCTCGATGACGGACTTTTGCAGCTCGTTGAGCTTGCGGTCGAGATTGCGGGCGATTTTTCCGAGCTCGTGCGAGGCCATGCGCGCCTGCTGCATGGCCATCGCGCGCGTGAGCGACTCGAGCTGGGTCTTCTCGATGATCAGCTCACCCACGATGTTCATGACGTGATCGAGCTTGGCGATGTCGACGCGCACGGTCTGCGAGAGCGAGCGGAGCGACATCTCTTCTTCGACCGGCTCGGGGGCCGCGGGAGCGGGGGCCTCGGGAGCCGCCGCGGGCTTCGATTTGCGAAGCGAGGTGACGTTCGCCTGCGGCGCGAGCACCTGCACGGCGTCGGCGTCGAGTGTCGAGCCGTAAAGGAGGCGGAAGGCGATGCCGTTGACGTTGCCGGTCGGGATCGCGGGCAACGTCGAGATCACTTCGCCCGCTTCGCTGAGCGACGCGGTGATGGCGCGGAGGCGCTCGTCGAAGTCGGAGAAGTCGAACGTGACTTCGAGCGACAGGATGTGCTTGCCCGAACGGACGTTTTCGAGGAGGCGATGCTCTTCGTATTCGGTGAGCGACTTGCGGGTCTGCTCGTCGAGGGTCAATTCGGACAGCCCGTCGCTGTGCTTCTGCTGCGGCTGGCTGGTGATGATCTGGTGGATGCGCCGGGTGAGGCCGGTCATGTCGACGAGCGCGCCGAGGGACGGGTCGTTGATGGCGATGACCAGGCGGTTCAGGCTGTCGACGGAGTCGTAGAGCAGGTCGACGAGATCTTTGGAGATGGCGATGCGGCCCATGCGCAGCTTGTCGAGCATGTCCTCGAGGCTGTGCGAGAGCTCGGAGATCTCGGTGAAGCCGAGCATGCCGGCGAGGCCTTTGAGCGAGTGCACCTCGCGGAAGATCTTGTTGACCAGCTCCGGGCGGACGTTCGTGCCCTGCGATTCGAACTCGACGAGGTCACGCGAAAGCGTGTCGAGCAGCTCCTCCGCCTCGCTGGTGAACTCTTCCCGTGCGCGATCGTCTTCGCGTGCCATGGACCGGCGTCATAGTAACGCTATCGCGCCGAGCGCCGCTTGCCGACGGTCGCGAGGTCGAGTGTCCGGGCCACGGCGCGGGAGATGCCGTCGGCGGTTCTCGACTGATAGGCGATCCAGCCGTCGAGGAGGACGACGCGCGTGCCGCCGACGTAGGTGTTGCTGATCGCGGCAAAGTCGATCAGGCGGAGATCGCGGTCGAGCCGCGCCGCGGTGAGCGGGGCGAAGCCGAGCGAGCCGGTGACCGCGACGAGATATTCGCGGCCGTTCCAGATCACGTTGTTCGCGAACATGTCTTTGCGAACCTCGATCGTCGCGCCGATCGGCAAACCGCTGCGCTGCATGCGGCGCGCGTTGACGCCGCGCTGGTTCCAGAACACGACGTACTCATTGCCGTTCCAGACGGCCGACGCGTTCGAGACCGGCTCCTCGGCCAGCTCGATCGCGGGCTGCACCACGCCCGACGAGGTGACGACCGATGCGTGGAGCGAGGTCCAGAGACAAAAGATGGCGCACGGCTCTTCTTTTCCCCAGACCACGAGGAAGTTTTCGCCGTCGGTCGTGACGATGGGATTGTGCAAGCGTCCCTCGCTGCTGATGACGAACGGCGCGCCGCCGCGCTGGATCCATGCACCGACGATTTGCTGTTGCGGCGAAACCCAGACCGCCAGCGCGTCGGACGACGTTTCGGCGATCGCTACGGGGGAGGTGCGCTCCGCGTCGCCGAGCCTAGACGGCTGTTCGTTCGTGAAGGGTCGTTTCGCAAAGACCTCGGCCGTCTTCTGTTCGAAGTCGCGCTCGATCCAGGTGATGAACGAGCGGCTCAGCGCCGGCAACACCTGATGCTTCTCCGACGCGGCGACCGGAGTGCCGCGTCCACCTTCCTGCAGGCGGCGCACGAACAGCGTCCGCTTCTGCTCCTCGCCGAGAATCTCCTCCCACGCCACGGTGGCATCGGCGCCGGCAAGATTCTGTTGCGCGCTGGCGCTCACCGGAATCGCGAGCGGCGCCGAATGGGAAAGCGTCGCCTCGATGGTCGCAACATCGGTGCGAAGCAGACGCTCCCACGCGATGAGCGTCGACGTTCCGTTCGAGGCGGCGCTGCTGAATGCCTCGCCGCCTTCCCGTGCCGCCACCGTCGAAGGCGGCGTCACGACCTCGGCGTTCGCGTTCAGCCGCAGCTCGTGAATGTCGCTCGCGCCGCGCTCGCCGAGATAGGGCGCGGTCGCGCGCAGCGGACTGACTGTGTACGTGACGGCGTAGCTCGCGCCGTCCCACGTGATCTGCGGATTCCATGTCGGCTGATCGCCGGTGACGAGCGTCGTTCGCTTTTGCGGCTCGAGGAAGCCGGCGCCGGTGATCGGAGCCGCGCGAAGCTCGGTCATGTACGCGTTGTTGCGAAGACCGATGTTCTGCTGCCACACGACCATGAATGCGTCGCCGTTCGAGCCGACGCTCCAGGAGAACGGTCCCGGTCCCCACGACACCCACTCGAACGTGATCGTCTGTTCAGGCCCCGCGATCTCACGACCGCGAATCAGCACGCCTTTCAGATGCGCGTAGACGCTCCAGATGACGAAATAGTCCTTGCCGTTCGATGCGATTTCCGGGCGATCCGCGACGGCGGAGATTTGAAACGGCTCGCCGATCAGCGCCGCATCGTCTCCGACTTCGATCCCGTACGCCTGCGGGAGGCTCCCCAGGTACGTAGTCTGATACACGACCAGATAGCGGCCGTTCGCCGAAGCGATCGCCGGGTTGGCCGCCAGCGCGAGCCGGCCGCCCGGCCGGACGTGGCCGGTGGCCGCGTCGACGCGCGCGGTGCAGATCGCTTTCCCGGCGGGCGAGACGTTGCCGGCACAGTCGTAGGCGATCACGTAGTCGCGGCCATCCGACGCCACCGAAAGCGCGGTGCCGGTTCCGCTCGCGACGCGAATCCCCGACGCGTCGAGCACGCGTCCTTCGTCATCGACACGCGCCGCGCGGATCTCCCCCACTTCCGCCCAGACGATCAGGTAGTCCTCGCCGTTCGTCGCCACGCGCGGCGCGGATCGCACGCCGGGCCGCGGGCCGATGACGGGATCGGAGAGCGGGATTTCGGGACCGCCGACGAGTGTGAGAACCGCGAGGATGGAGGCGAATGCGTGAATCACTCACGCATAATAACTTTTTTTACGCGACTTTCAACAGCCGCCGCAGTTTCTCCACCAGCTCGCCCGCCTGAAACGGTTTGACGAGATACTCTTCCGCGCCCAGCGCGGCCGCCCGCCGCCGGTCCTCCTCGGTCGATTCCGTGGAGATGACCATGATCGGGATGTTTTTGTAGACGGGGTGGTTTTTGAGGAAGCTCACCAGCTCGAGGCCGTTGATGTCCGGCATGTTGATGTCCGTGAGGATGGCGTCGAACTTGTGGTGCGGCAGCGTCTTCAGCGCCTCGAAGCCGCTCGCGGCCTCGACGATCTCGAGGTCGTAGCTCTCCGTGCCGCTTTCGATGATCGTCGTCAGATACGCGCGCATCGACGACGAGTCTTCCACCACCAGAATCTTCATCGCCGCTGTCTCTCCGAAGCGAAGACGGCGTTGCCGAACGCGTAGCCGGCCTGCGACAAGAAGATCTCCAGTCCCGTCATGCTGTCGATCGGCGCCCGATGTTCGGCGTTATCGCCGTACAGGATACCAATGGCCCGCTTGTCGTGCATGATCGGAAGTGCAACGACTTCCGTCGGCAGGAGGCCGCCGAGGCGCTCGATCAGCTCCACGTTCGCGGGAGTGCGGCGCATTTTTCCGCGATGCGCTTCGCCGCTTTTCGCGACGTCGGCGAGGAGCGACGGCTGTTCGGCGGCGATGCGCAGCTGGCGCACGCGCGTGTCGAGATCGTCGCCCGTACCCGCGACGCCGAATCCGCCGAGGCCGACGAACGAATCGGAGCGGGTCATGAAGAGCGCGCCGCGGTCGAGGTACTCGGCGGAGAGACGAAGGATCGTCGCCGAGACCTGTCCGATGTCGTTCGGATTCGAGAGCTCGTTGATCAGCTGGCGCAGCAGATGGAAGGAGCGGTCGATCGTCTCCTTCGTCGCCATCTCGTAAAACTTCTTTCCTGCTTCCGGACCGAGTCCGCTGACGAGGCGCTCCCACTGATCGAACGCGCGTCCGGCGAAGAGCACCAGCTCATCGGCGAAGAGCGAGAGCTCTTCTTCGATGAGGCCCGGCTGCAGATGCGCGGGCGACGGTTTGGTGACGTAGAGGTCCGCGCCGGCGCGCAGGAGATTGTGGCGGCGGCGCAGGTCGGCGCTGGCGTCGATCATCACCACCGGCAGCCGCGGATTCTTCCGCTTCACCTGCTGCATCAAGCGAACGGACGACTCGTCTTCCGTCACTTCGAGAAACATGACGAAGAAGCTGTTCGCGGAGAAAAGCTCGTTGAGCGCGGAGCGGACGTCGTCGAGCGTGCCGAATTGAAAGATCTTCACGCCTTCGCGCGAGAACGCGCGCCGCGCGGCGACGCGCACGAGCGGGTTGCGCTCGAAGAGCACGACGTTGCGATACACGGCCTCCGGCGTTTCCACTTCGAAGAGGCCGCCGGCGACTTTGAACTGGCCGCTGCCCGCCGGCGGAGGGGAGGACGGGCGATCCCGCCTGTCCTCGGGGGTTTGGACGGGCAGGATTGCCTGTCCTCCACTGAACTGCTCGGGCAGTTCTTCGATCGCCGTGAACGGTTTTTCTTCGCGCGCGGGAAACGGCAGGACGTTGTCGGTCTGCGTGGGCGCGGGCTGCGGCGCGACGACCGGCGCTTCGAGCGGCTGGCCGAGACCGAGGTTCAGCGATGCAGGTGTCGTGTCGGGAGCGGCCGTGCCGCGAAGAAGAGCCTTGCCGACTTTCAACGACTCTTCGAGTCCCTTCAGCGGCTTGATCTTTTCCCCCTCCGGCGTGCCGACGAGCTTCGCCGGCGAGAAGCCGCCATCCTTGAACAGCACGTCGGGGTCGTATTCGATGTCGATCGCGTTCATCGACTCGCTGAGGATGAAGTTGAACTCCCCTTCCTTGCTCTGCAGCAGCGGCGAGACGACGTTGAGCACGCGCTGGCGCACCGCGTTCGAGAGATCGTCTTTCGAAAGGAGATTCATCTCCACGACCGCGGTGCCGGGCGGAATGCCCTGCTCCTCCATCCGCCGGATCATCTCGCCCTTCGCAGCCGGCAGCAGTCCCTCGGCGGCGAGGAACGTCAGCAGATCGGGATGCTCGGGCGACGAGGCGTTGACGACGAGCCCGCCGCGAAACAGCACCGTGTGCCGCCCGCGGTCATTGATGATCTCCAGCACTCCCGTGCGGCGGGAGAGATAGACGATCTGGATGATGTCGGTGAGGGAGAGATCCTCTAATCGACCGAGCAGACTCATTCGCGCTGGCCGGATTGTAGCGTCTCGACCGCCTCTTCCGCGGCGGCGAGCAGCAGCGCGAGGCGCGCGTCGTCGAGGCCGAGGTCCGTGCCGGCGGCGGACGCGGCGAAACTGCGATTGCCGAATTGCGGCGGCAGATGGCCCCACAGCACGCGATAGATCACCAGCGCGGCGAGATAGGTGCCGGCGGCGGACGGATGAAAGTTGTCGCCGCTGTACAGCGGCAGCGTCGGATCGCGGCGCCACGCGGCGAGCCAGGCATCGCCGGCGGGGAAGAAGAGACCGTGGATGTCGGCGGCGGCGAGGCGATAGGAGTCGGAAACGCGCGGGAAATCGAACGAGCGCGCCTTCTCCGGCCAGACCGCGTACAGCGCGGGCCGCGCGCCGGAAGCGGCGATGAGCGGCGCGAACTTCGCCGTCCACTCGCGCAGATTCACGCGGCTCGACTCCAGCGCCGACGGCCCTTGCTGCAGCACCACCAGCGTCCAGCGCTCGCGCCGCAGCCGCTCGAGCGCGCGTCCGTTGGAAAAGTGATCCTCGAGCGCGTATCCGCCGGCCGTCACCGCATCGCAGGTCGCCTTCTGTTTTCCTTGCGCAAGCCGGCAGACGATCGCCGGCAGCTCATTCGCGTCGGTGAGGCTGTTGCCGATGAAGAGAATGCGATCTTCGCGCGGCAGTCCGGGAATCACCGCGCGCCGCTTCTGCGCGGCGGACGGCAACGTGGCAAGGAGGAGGAAGACGGCAAACCCGAGGCGCTTCACGCTCCCGCGAGGTTATACCGCTTCAGGATGCCGTCGAGGATTCCGTTGATGAATTGTGACGACTTCTGCGTGCCGTACTTTTTCGCGATCTCGATCGCCTCGTCGATGATGACGAGCTTCGGCGTGTCGCTCTCGTGCATGAATTCGTAGATCGACATGCGGATGATGTTGCGGTCGACGGCGGCCATGCGCGAGAGCCGCCAGTTCTCGGCCTGGTTCTGGATCATCTCGTCGATCTCGGACATGTGCTCGATCGTGCCGCGGAAAATCTTCGTCGCGAACTCGCGCGTGTTCGCCTTCGACTTCTGCAGCTCCTCGAACGTGTCGATGATCTGATCCGGAGCATTGCCCGACATGTCGTGCTGAAAAAGCATCTGCAGTGCGAGCTCGCGTGCTTTGCGACGGGCACCCATTCAGGGACGCTCCTTGTGCGATTCGCACGCCATGATTGGAGGGCAGAGGGCGGAGGGCGGACGGCAGACGCGGTAGCACATCATTCGTCGTCACCTCCGCCCTCTGCCCTCCGCCTTCCGCCCTCTGAAATCGCGCGCCAGAGATTCGCCATCTCGATCGCCGCCAGCGCCGCTTCCCAGCCTTTGTTCTTCGTGCCCGGAGAGGAACGCTCGACGGCCTGCTCGTAGGTGTTGCAGGTGATGACGCCGAAGGTGACGGGGAACTTGGCGTCGGCGGCAACGCGCGAAAGATCGTTGGTGACTTGAGCGGAGATGAAATCAAAGTGCGGCGTGTCGCCTCGGATCAGGCAGCCGATGGTGATGATCGCGTCGCATTCGCCGACGAGCTTCGCCGCGGCGGAGGGAATCTCGAAGGCGCCGGGAACGCGATAGACGGCGACCGCGCCGTCGTCCGCGCCGTGGCGCTGCAGACACTCCAGCGCGCCGTCGAGGAGACCCGACACGATCTCGTCGTTGAAACGCGATGCGATCACGGCGAAGCGCAGACCGCGCGCATCGAGATCGCCTTCGAAAGAACGAGGCATTGCGGAGGCGAATGATAGCGCGACGTGCGCTAACTCACGTCGCGCGCGCGTGGCCCGATCTATGCTGCGACGCGGAACATCATGCGCGCGGCGCTCTCCCTCGGTTTCGCTCTGCTTCTGTCCGCAACCGTTCACGCGACGGTCCCTGCCGGCTTCACCGATGCGCCGATCGCAACCGTCGGCGGCCCGACCGCGCTGGCCTTCACACCCGACGGCCGCCTCCTCATCACGCAGCAGAGCGGCAGCCTGCGCGTCTATCAGAGCGGCGCGCTCGTGGCCACTCCGGCGATCACGTTCGCCGCCGGCACCATCTGCACGAATTCCGAGCGCGGCCTCCTCGGCGTCGCCGTCGATCCCGCGTTCGCGAGCAACGGCTTCCTTTATCTCTTCCGCACGTTCAACAACTCCGGCACGTGCGTGAACCGCGTGTCGCGCTTCACGATGAGCGGCAATACCGTCAGCGCCGCGTCGGAGCTGGTGCTCGTCGACAACATGCCGTCGCCCGCCGGAAACCACAACGCCGGGGACGTGCAGTTCGGCAAGGACGGCTACCTGTACATCACGATCGGCGACGGCGGATGCGACTACGCCGGCGGCGGCTGCGCCGGCACGAACGACGCCTCGCGCGATCAGCACGTGCTGACCGGCAAGGTCCTGCGCATCACCAGCACCGGCGGCATCCCGCCGGCGAATCCGTTCCAGGGCGCCGGCACCGCGCGCTGCAACGTCACCGGATCGACGACCGCGGGCAACAAGTGCCAGGAGACGTTCGCCTGGGGCCTCCGCAATCCATTCCGCCTGGCGTTCGATCCGAACGCGGCGTCGACGCGCTTCTTCATCAACGACGTCGGGCAGGGCGCGTGGGAGGAGATCGACCTCGGCCAGAGCGGCGTGGACTACGGCTGGAACTGCCGCGAAGGCGCGCACACGAACAGCACGACCGGCCTGTGCAACCCGACTCCGCCCGGCATGGTCGATCCGGTCTTCGAGTACTCGCACAGCGGGAACGTGCCGGGAACGAGCACCGGCGGATGCGGCTCGATCACCGGCGGCGCGTTCGTGCCGAACGGAATCTGGCCGGGATACGACAACGCGTATCTCTTCAGCGACTACGTTTGCGGCGCGATCTTCTCGTACACGTCCGGCAGCACGGCATCCGCATTCGCGACCGCCCTCGGCTCGAGCAGCGCCGTGCATCTGCTCTTCGGACCGCACGGATCGACTCAGGCGCTCTATTACACGAGCTACGCGAGCGGCGGCACCGTGCATCGGATCTCGTACAACAATCCGGCCGGCAACGATCCGCCGACCGCGGTTGCCGGAGCCTCGCCGGCGAGCGGCGCTGCACCGCTGACGACGACGCTCAGCGCGGCCGGGAGCAGCGATCCCGATCCCGGCGACACGCTCACGTACTTTTGGAATTTCGGCGACGGAACGCCCGAGACTTCGACGACGTCGCTGACGATCTCGCACACGTATGCGGCCGGCGTCTGGACGGCGTCGCTCCGCGCGCGCGACAACAACTTCGCGTTCTCGACGCCGGCCACCGTGACGATCACGTCCGGCAACACGCCGCCGGCGCCGACGATCACGGCGCCCGCCGCGGGAACGCTGTTCGCCGTCGGCCAGCAGTTCACACTCACGGGCAGCGCGACCGACGCGGAGCAGGGCACGCTGCCGGCGTCGTCGCTGAGCTGGACGATCCTGCTGCACCACGACACGCATACGCATCCGTTCCTCGGCCCGACGACCGGCAATAACGTGTTGTTCACGGCGCCGGCCCCCGAGGATCTGTTTGCGGCGACGAACTCGTATCTCGAGATTCAACTGACCGCGACGGACTCCGGCGGCTTGTCGTCGACGGTGACGCGGCAGCTCGATCCGCGCAAAGTCACGCTCACGTTCATGACCGAGCCGCCCGGAATGAGCGTTCGCGTCAACGGCACCGATCTCACCACGACCGCGCAAGTCGTGTCGTGGGACAACTGGCAGCTTTCGATTGCCGCCTTCGATCAGACGTTCTATGGCTCGTCGTATGTGTTCGACTCCTGGTCGGACGGCGCACCGCAGACGCATACCATCGTGACGCCGGCAACGCCGGCGACGTACACCGCCAGCTTCACACCGACGACGGGGCTGGATTACTTCCCGTTGCTGCCGTCGTGCCGCTTCCTCGACACGCGAGACACCGGGCCGCAGCTGTCTTCGACGCTCACGTTCGTGATCGCGGGACAGTGCGGCATTCCGATCACCGCCGCCGCGGTCGCGGTGAACATCACGGCGGTGACTCCGTCAGGAACGGGAAGGCTGGTGTTCTATCCCGGCGGAATCCCGCTGCCGAACACCAGCACGCTCAACTTCCGCATGGGGGAGACGCGCGGAAACAACGCGATCGTCGCGTTCGGCCCATCCGGAGACGTGACGGTGACGCCGTTCTTCGCCGGCGGGAGCGGGAGCGTTCACCTGGTCATCGACATCCTTGGGTACTTCGAATGAGGTTGCCGTCATTCTTATAGGTACTCCACCCCGTTCTCCTCGTTCCTCTTGATGCGTACCGAGAGGCGGCAGAGAGGTGGCGCAGCGAGGCTCGAGCCACGGGTCTCGTGCGAGAGTAGGAGGGGCACGCATCGCCTTGCCACGCGTTTGTCATCCACGCGGTTCGACGCGTTGCCTCAGCTGCGCGGGCAAGGCGATGCGCTGTGGTCAAGACGCATTCTCAGGTACGGACTCGACCAAGGCTCACTATAAGGCCTGCGCGCGATCACAGCCAGCGTGCCCGACACGAACGGGAGGGAGGATGCGATGGCGGATCGTGCGGCGTTGGTCGGAGTGGATTGGGGAGACAAGAAGCACGCGTTCGAGGTTCGGACCAGGGACGGCGGGCGGTGGAGCAGATCGTTCGAGCAGCGTCCGGAGGCGCTGCACGCATGGGTGGCAGAGCTGCGTGCCCGGTTTCCAGAGGGAACGATCGCTGTGGCGGTCGAGCAATCGCGCGGTGCATTCGTGTACGCGCTCGCTCGATACGACTTCATCGAGATCGTGCCGCTGCACCCGACCCAGACGGCGGCATACCGCGAGGTCATTCGGCCGAGCGGTGCCAAGAGCGACCCGATCGATGCGGGATTGGTCTGCGACTTCGTCGAACGGCACGGCGATCAGGTGCGTTCGTGGCACGCCGCCGACCCGCTGACTCGTGAGCTGTTGCTGCTGGTCGAGTGGCGACGCAAGCTCGTCGATAGCCGGACCAGCTCGTGCAACCAGCTGCGCGACACGCTCAAGCAGTACTTTCCTCAAGCGCTGGAGCTGGTCGGCGAGCTGGACTCGCCGATGACCTGGGCGTTCCTCGAGCGATGGCCGACGATCGAGCAGCTCAAGACCAGCCGTCTGTCGACAGTGCGAAGCTTCTACACCACTCATGGATGCCGCTCCAAAGAGCGGATCGAAGAGCGCGTAGCGCTGATCGCGTCGGCGATGCCGCTGCACTCGGACGGCGCATTGATTCGAGCGCTCTCGGTGATGGCGCAGTCGCTCGTTGCTCTGATCCGCACGGCATCCGAACAGATCGTGTTGGTCGATGCTCAGATCGAGCGCCTCTGGAACTCGCATCCGGATCGCGAGGTATTTGACTCGCTGCCCGGTGCCGGCCGTGTGCTGGCGCCGCGTCTTGCGGTCGCTCTCGGAACCAATCGAGCTCGCTGGAGCGCATCCGCACTGCAGTCGTTCAGCGGCATCGCGCCGTTGACGGTGACGAGCGGGTCCAAACGATGGGTTCATTCACGCTGGAAGCGTCCGAAGTTCCTTCGACAGACATTTCACGAGTTCGCGGCATGCTCAATTCCGCAGAGTCCATGGGCGGCTGCGTTCTATCGGTTGCAACGGGCTCGTGGCAAGGGCCATCACGCCGCCGTCCGTGCGCTTGCCTTTCGCTGGATTCGAGTCATTGTCCGCTGCTGGCAGGACCACGCTCGGTACGACGAGGCCCGCTACACTCAGCGTCTGTTCGCGGCCCATTCGCCCGTCGCGGCAACGATCCGTACTTGACAGAACACCTCAGATAGCTGAGGCGCGCAGACGCCTCAACGATCCGTACTTGACAGAACACCTCAGATAGCTGAGGCGCGCAGACGCC
>DATFHJ010000183.1:0-8116 GCA_035248585.1 Thermoanaerobaculia bacterium | reverse complement strand
ACCTCGGCTACGGCCACGGCTACCAATACGCGCACGACTACGAAGATCAGACCGCGGCGATGGACTGCCTGCCGGACGCGCTGGCCGGGCGCCGCTTTTACGAGCCGAAGGAGGTCGGGGCGGAGGCGGAGATTCGGGAGCGGTTGGAGAGGATCAGGAAGGCGCGCAAGGGCTAAGAAGATTTCTCGAGAAACGCGGAAATCTCCCTCCACGCCTCCACCGGCGCCGCCTGCAACAGCAGGTGCGGCGCATCCACCGATTTGTGCACAACGCGCCATCCGATCTTCTGAAACTCGCGCACGTTCGGCTTAACCAACGCATCGCGTTTGCCGGAGAGGACGAGCACCGGCACTTCGATGCGAAAGTCCGGCTTCGGCAGCGAAAAGACCGCGTGCATCCGCGCGGCGAGCACCCGGCGCGGAGTGGCCGCGACTGCGGAGCGAACAGCGGACACGAGATCCGCGGAGGCGGCGCGGCCGACGAAGAACCAGCGAATGATGAAGCGCGGAATCGGAAGCAGGAAAAGAACGCTCCACGGAAAGAAGCGAAGCAAGCGCGTGATCGGTGGAGACACGAACGTATTGCAGAGAATCACGGCAACCACGCGATCGGGATACACGCGGGCAATCGAGAGTGCGAGAGGGCCGGAGAAGGATTCGCCGAGGATGGCGAAGCGGCCTATGGGGAGCCGGATCTCACGAAGAAGCTCGTCGTAGGACGCGAGCTCCGGAAGGCGAATGACGATGGGCGTGATGCCGGGAGGCGCGGTGGACGTCAGCGGCTCGAACAACGTGCCGGTGCCGTCGAGTCCGGGCAGCAGCACCAGCGGCAGCGACGGCACGTCATCCCCGAATCGGCTTCGGCTTCCGATCGTCGCCGACGTTCACGTACACCACCACCGCCTCGGTAACGACGACGCGCTGGGTGTAGTTGCGGATGACCTCGACCGCGACCTTCGTCGTGATCGAGGTATTGCCGATGCGGAGGGTTTCGGTCCAGAACGAAACGAGGTCGCCGACGAAGACGGGCTCGTGGAAGACGACCTTGTCCATCGAGACCGTCACCATCAGCTGGCAGCCCTGGCGGCGCGCTTCGATCGCGCCGGCCTGGTCGATGTAGGAGAGGATGACTCCGCCGAAGATGGTGCCGTGCGCGTTGGTGTCGCGCGGCATCATGAGCACGCGGATGGCGGGCTCGTTCCATTTCGGCAGAATCCCCTCGCCGGCCATCAGCGGCTGTGCCCAAGCGCCGGAACGCCGCCGTCCCCGGCGGCTGGATGGGCGCCGTCTCGGCGCCCGAGGCGGCGGAACGCCGCCTGACCAGCCGGCGAGACGCCGGCGTTCCGAACTTCCACTAAAGCCCCGCCTGCTGCTGCGGTTGCTGCGCGGGCGGGTTGACCAACTGGTCGTTCACTTCGATCTTCGACTGCGAGCGGAGGCGCTTGACCAGCGACTGGCGCAGGCTGCGGGCCTGCTGCTGGCGCAGCTGGTTGATGAACGTCGCCCGGTTCGCGGTCAACTCCTGCTCCGTCACCTTCTTCTGCTCCAGCACCTGGAACGCGACCGCGCCTTCCTTCACGCTGAGCGGTCCCTTCATTTCGCCGACATTCGCGGCGATCGCGGCATCGACGAGCGGCGTGATGTCGCCCGTGATCCCGGGGATCGAGCCCTGCCGGTTCGCGCTTCCTTCCTGCGCCGCGAGTCCCGCCTTCGCCGCGATCTGATCGACCGACGTCGCGCCGACCATCATCTGCGCGAGCGTGCTCTTCGCGGCATCGGCGGCCTTCGTCTGGCGCACGTCTTCCTCGACCTTCGCGCGCACTTCCTGGAGCGCCGAAACGCCGGAAGGACGGATGTTCTCGAGATACGCGATCACCGGACCGCGCGGCGTACCGATCGACGGGCTGACGTCATTCTTCGACGCCGAGAAAATCCACTCCTGCAGCGGCTGATGCGCGCCGATGCCCGGAATCTCGTCCGTCTTCTGCACCCAGCCGGAGTCGTTCGACGTCACCTTGTCGTTCGCGTAGGTGATGAACTCCGGCGCGTTGCCGATCTTCTTGCCGGCCAGAATCGCGGAGAGACGATTGATCTCGTTCTGCGCCTGCTCCCGCACCATCGTCTCCGCGGTCCGCGCCGCCAGCTCGCCGCGCACTTCCTCGAACGGCCGCTGTCCGCCGGCCCGGCGATCGAGGACCTTCACGATGTGAAAGCCGTAGTCGGCGGAGCGGATGGGATCGCTGATCGTGTTCAGAGGAATCTGGAAGATCACCTGGTCGAAGACGTCGACGGTGACGCCGCGCTCGACCCAGTTCATGTCGCCGCCGTTGCCGGCCGACGACGGATCCTGCGAGTTGGCGCGCGCGACGGTCGCGAAATCGGCGCCGCCGCGCAGCTGCGCCACGATGGCATCGGCTTTCGCCTTCGCCGCGGCCACGGCCGGCGGCGGAGCATTCGGCTCGACCTTGATCAGGATGTGCAGCACGTGCGCTGCTTCCTTCGTGGTGTATTGATCTTTCGACTCTTCATACTTTTTGCGCAAATCCGCTTCGGTCGGCTGGACCTGCGCGCGCAGCTTCGCGTAGTCGGCGAGCAGATAGCGAACCGTGCGTTGCTCGCCGTGCGTGTACTTCGACTGATTGTTGCGGTAGTACGCGTCGACTTCCTGCGGCGTGACCGTCACGCCGGCCGCCTGCTGCATCGCCGGCAGCACGACGTAGCGGATCTTCGCGTTCTCGTTGACGCGCTTGTACTCGAGGTCGGCCGCCTTCGGCGAGATCACCACCGCGTTCGTGAGCACGCTGTCCATCTTCGACGTGGCGATGTCGCGCGCGAGCGCCGCTTCGAACTCGGCCGCGCTCGGATAGCCGAGGGGACCGGTCACGTAGCGGTTGTACAGCTCCATGCCCACGAACTTCCCGTCCTGATTGAAGACCGGGATCGCCAGCAGCTTCTTGCGCACCTCTTCCGGCGTGGCCGCGAGATTGAGCTTGCGCGCCTGCTGCGCGATCAGGCGCTGTTCGATCAGCGACTCCATCACCTGCTGCGGCAGCTTCATCGCCGCCGCCATTTCCGGGGTGAACTGGCCGCCGTACATCTGGCGGTACATGTCCTCGTAGTTCTTGAGGGCACGGTAATAGTCGTTGTACGTGATCGTCTCGCCGTTCACGCGCGCAGCGAACACGGTCGTGTCGCTTTGGCCGCCCAGCGCGCCGCTGAGTCCCATGTCCAGGAACACGAACCCGAACACGAACGCCGCCACGATGGCGATCAGGATCCACTTGAGTTGATTGAAACTCTCCCGCATCAACTTGAGCATGTGAAGATACTACCTTTCGAGGGTCCAGAGGTCTGGCCGAAGTTGCAGAAAAAGCGGCGCAGTCTACCTATTCCCGGCCCGCGCCGCCACCCGGCGGGAGGGCAAAGGGCGGAAGAGCAGAGGGCAAAGACGCAAAACCTCGTTCTTCCGCCCTCCGCCCTCTGCTCTCCGCCCTCTCCGCTTGGTACACTCTCCCGCGCGGTTCCATGGCGAAGCGAAAAAGCAATCCGTCTGCGAGCATCGACTGGTATCTGATCTCCATCGACCGGTTGAAACAGATCGGTCTGGTGGTGGTGATTCTTCTCCTCGGCGGGGCGGGGTGGTGGTTCTGGAAGGAACAGAAGGACAACCCGAAGGCGAAGGCGGAGGCGGCGATTGCGGATGCGCGGCAGGCGCTGAACGCGCTCGCGGCCTCGACCGACTTCAACACGCACCGCGCGGAGTTCAATCGGGCGCAGCAGAAGCTCGATGAAGCGAACGGGCATTTCAACGCCGCGCGATTCGCCGAGGCGCAAGGGGCGGCGGTCGAATCGCACACCATCAGCCGCACGGCGCGCAGCGGCGACAGCGGTCTCGACAACGACGCGCAGTTCCTTACCGTCGAAGGCGACGTGAAGTATCAGAAAGCAGCGGCGAGCGAATGGCGCGATGCCGACACCCGCACGCCGCTCTTCAACGGCGACTGGGTGAAGACCGGCGATCACTCCTCGGCCGAGCTGATCTTTTCGTCGAACGGCTCGCTCTACACGATCGGTCCGAACGCGCTGCTCGAGATTTACGCGGCGCTCAGTCCCGGCTCGACGAAGAAATCGAACGCCGTGCAGATGAAAGTCGGCTCCGTCGAAGTGGCAACGACCAAGGACACCTCGACGGTGCGCACGCCGGGAACGCAGGTCATCGTCGAATCGGAATCGACGACGCAGGTGGGCGTCGACGGTGCGCAGGGCACGTCGGTCGTCGCGACGCGCGGTACCGCCTCGGTCGCTCCCGAAAAGGGCGGTCCCGGCGTGCGGCTGACCTCTGGCGAAAAAGTCACGGCCACGCCGGTCGGCACCGTCTCACCTGTCAAGAAGGTCGCGTACGCGCCGGCGCTTCTTTCGCCGGCCGACAATCAGGTCTTCCAACTCGGGCCGGAGCTCAAGGTCGACCTCCTGTGGGAGCCGCAGGCCGGCGCGACGGGATACGTGCTGCAGGTCTCGCGCTCGCGTCTCTTCACGACGCAGGAGATCAACACGCGCCGCATCCGCACGAGCGCGGGCGCGAAAGTGACGCAGGAGGGCGCGTTCTACTGGCGCGTGGCGTCGGTCGGCGCCGACGGCGACGTCGGACCCTTCTCGACGTTCCGGCGCTTCCGCGTCAGCGGCGGCCGCGGCGGCGTGTCGAGCGTCGACAAAACACCGCCGCCGCTGAACATGAAGCAGGCGTTCCTCGTCGGCAGCCAGTTCTACATCATCGCCGGCACGACCGAGCCCGGAGCGACGGTGTTCGTGAACGACGAAGAAGTCGACGTCGACTCGAACGGCGCGTTCCAGAAGCTCATCAGCCTGGCCAAGCTCGGACCGAACACGGTGGTCATCAAAGCTGCGGATGCCGCGGGCAACACGACGGTAAAATCGCAGTCCGTGAACGTGGAAGAGTAAACTGGAGCGGCGGGCTTTAGCCCGCCGACCTTCCCGGCTGGCAGAAGCCCGCCGCTCCACTGGTCATCGTTTTTGCACCCCCGCGCTCCGGAAGCTAATTCAAACAAGGAAAAATCAACGTCAATGGCTGTGAAATCGCTCCTCTCGATGTTCTCGAACGATCTGGCGATCGATCTCGGAACAGCGAACACGCTCGTTTACGCGAAGAACAAAGGCATCGTCGTGCGGGAGCCGTCGATCGTCGCCGTCAACAAGATCAACAACAACGTCGAAGCCGTCGGCAAGGAAGCGAAGGAGATGCTCGGCCGCACGCCCGGCAATATCGTCGCCATCCGCCCGATGAAAGACGGCGTGATTGCCGACTTCGAAGTGACGGAGAAGATGATCAAGTACTTCATCGAGAAAGCGCACGGACGGCGCTTCCTGGTGAAGCCGCGCATCGTCATCTCCGTGCCGTCGGAGATCACCCAGGTCGAAAAGCGCGCCGTCAAGGACTCGGCGCTGCGCGCGGGCGCGACCGAGGTGTACTTGATCGAGCAGGCCATGGCCGCGGCGATCGGGGCCGGGCTGCCGATCACGGACCCGACCGGCAACATGATCGTCGACATCGGCGGAGGCACGACCGACGTCGCGGTGATCTCGCTGGCCGGCATCGTCTACTCGCGCTCGGTGCGCGTCGCCGGCAACGAGATGGACGACGCGATCATTCAGTACATCAAGCGCAAGTACAACCTCCTCATCGGCGAGCGCACCGCCGAGCAGGTAAAGATGGAGATCGGCTCCGCCTTCCCGCTCGACGAAGAGATGACGATGGAGATCAAAGGCCGCGACCTCGTCGAAGGCGTGCCGAAGACGCTGGTCGTGAGCGACGAAGAGATCCGCGAGGCGCTCAGCGAGACCGTGGCCACGATCGTCGAGGCCGTGCGCGTGGCGCTCGAGCGCACGCCGCCCGAGCTCTCCGCCGACATCATGGACAAGGGCATCATCATCGCCGGCGGCGGCTCGATGCTCAAGAACCTCGACAAGCGCCTGCGCGAAGAAACCGGCCTTCCGGTCACGCTCGCCGAGGACCCGCTCGCGTGCGTCGCACTGGGCACGGGCCAGATGCTGACGGACTTCAATTTGCTGCGCAAAATCTCGATCGAATAGTGGAGCGGCGGGCTTTAGCCCGCCGACAGATCCGGCGGGCTAAAGCCCGCCGCTCCACTGGCAGGAAATCTGCTGATCTCGCCCGCGGATAAACATGGCTGTACCGACAGACGTCATCCCCCGCCGCCCGACGCTCCTCTTCATCGTCGTGCTCGCGCTGCTCTTCGTTCTCATGAGCGTCAGCAGCCAGACTCGCTACGTCGGCGAGACGCGCACGATGTTCGAGCGCACGGTCATGACCATCTTCTCGCCCGTGCCGAAGCTCGTGCACCTCGTCGGCGGGTCGCTGCAGGACATGTATCACGGCTACGTCGACGTGCGCGGGGCCGCGAACGAGAACATTCAGCTGAAGCGAAAAGTGGCGTCGCTGACGACCGAGAATCTCAAGCTGCGCCAGTCCGAGGGCGATCTGCGGCGGCTGCGCAGCCTCCTCGCCTACTCCGAGCAGTTCACGATGTCGACGTCGATGGCGCAGACGATCATGCTCGACACCGCCGGCCGCTTCAAATCGATCATCATCGACCGCGGCTCGTCCGGCGGCGTGGAAGTGAACGACGTCATCGCCAACGCCAACGGGCTCGTCGGCCGGGTCGTGCTGACGACGAAGGACCTCGCCAAGGTCCAACTCGTGAGCGACAACAACTGCTCGGTCGGCGCGCTCGTCGAGCGGACGCGGCGGCAGGGCGTCGTGCGCGGCAACGGCTCCACCACCCTGCAGATGTCGGACATTCCATCCCTCGCCGATGTGGCGCCGGGCGACCGCGTGCTCACCGCCGGCATCGACGGCGTCTATCCGCGCGGGATTCCGATCGGCATCATCACGAAGTCGGAGCCGGGGCAGTCGCTGTTCAAGACCGTGACGGTGAAGCCGTCCGTCGACTTCGGCGCGATCGAGGAAGTGATCGTCATTCACACGCGCAAGGTGCCGCCGGGGATCGTGAGGTACACGCCTTGAGGTGGCTCCGGTTCGCCATCGGTCTCCTGATCGCGCTGACGCTGCACTCGCTGCTCGACAGTTTCTATCCGAACGCGCTCGCGTTCTTCAACCCGTACATCATCCTCGTCATCTATTACTCGATGGGCGGGAACATCGTCGGAGCGATCTTCGCCGGCATCGCCGCCGGCTTCGTCCAGGACGCGTTTTCGAACGCGATGTTCGGCCTGCACGCGTTCTCGCTGACGTTCTGCGCCTACATCGTGGCCTCGATCAACGCCCGCCTGATGCTCCGCGGCACGCTCTCCTTCGGCGCCTGCCTCGGCGGCGCCGTCGTCGTGAACGAGCTCGTGATTTACATCCTCGTGAACATTCTCGTGAAGCAACGCATCGAGATGTTCGAGCAGGCGCTTTTCGTGAAGACGATCTTCACGCTGCTGTTCGGAATGCTGGTGTATCAGTTACTGACACTGTTCCTCCGTGAGGAACCAATCGAGGCCACACGACGACCGGCGGGGTGGTGAAGTGGAGGACAGGCACTCTTGCCTGTCCTCCACTAGGTGATCAGCCATGCGCGTATATCGAGACGACCAGAAGTTCCTCCAGTTCCGCATCAACGCCCTGCTCTGGGCGATCGTGGCCATGTTCGTGTTTCTGGCCGGCTCGTTCTGGTTCGTCCAGGGCGTGCAGGCGGAGAAATACCGCGGCCTCTCGGAATCGAACGCCCTGCGCGAGATCGTGTCGCCGGCCAAACGCGGCCTGATCATGGACCGTTACGGCAAGATCCTCGCGGACAACCAGCCGGCGTATTCGCTCACGCTCGACCGCATCATCATGTCGCCGCTGGTGAAGGGCGACGCGACACACCGCCCGAAACTGATCAACTTCCTGGCCCAGGTGCTCGGCGTCCAGCCGCAGGAAGTCGAAACGCGCTTCGACCGCGGCAAACAGCTGCCGCCGACGCATCCGTTCGAAGTCGCCGACGATCTGACGATGGCGCAGGTGGCGGAGATCCAGGCCCACAACCTGATGTTCCCCGAGCTCTCGGTGAACCCGGTGCAGCGCCGCAACTACC
>DATFHJ010000182.1:0-20422 GCA_035248585.1 Thermoanaerobaculia bacterium | reverse complement strand
AGCCGCTTCACCAGATCGCCGACGAGCTGTCGCGCCGCTTCAACGTTCCCGTCGTCAAGGCGGTGTCGAAGAAGGCTGCGGGTGCGGCTGAGTTGAAGAACCTTCGTGAGTTCCACGAACGGCAATCCGTCCTCCAGGGTGCGCTCACCGTGAACGCTCGAGCGATCGCTGGCAAGCGCGTGCTGCTCCTCGACGACCTCATCCGGTCGGGCGCGACGCTCGGGGCCGTCGCCACCGCGCTCGCCGACGCTGGAGCGGCTATCATCTTTGCATTCGCTCTCACGAAGACACGACGCGTATGAAGAAGGTTTTCCTCTCCGGCTCTCGACGAATCTCCCGCCTCCCGGCCGAAGTTCAGTCTCGGCTCGACGAGATGATCCGCCGCGAGCTGACGATCCTCGTCGGTGACGCCAACGGTGCCGACAAAGCGATTCAGACCTACTTCGCCGAGCAGCACTATCCGAACGTTCTCGTGTTCTGCACCGCGGGCGACTGCCGGAACAACGTCGGCAACTGGCCCGTGCATGCGATCGACGCGCCGCACCGTGCGCGCGACTTCGCTTTCTTCACGGCGAAGGACGCAGCGATGGCTGAAGAAGCCGACGTTGGATTGGCGCTGTGGGACGGGCAGAGCACCGGCACGCTCGTGAACGTCGCGCGTCTCGTCGCGCGCTCAAAGCCCGCGGTGGTCTACATCGCGCCGACGAAGACGTTCTCCACGTTGAAGACGCCAGACGATCTCGCGGCGCTCCTCTCGTCCGCCGACGCCGGCGTTCGCTCGCGCGCCGAGGAGTACATCCACGATCACGTCGCCGAGTTCGCGCAGCCTCAGATGTTCTGACGCGGTTCGCGCACTGCTACGCGGCCGCGACCGCTACGCTTCCGCGCTGACTGCGCGTCGAATTCCTCCCTCCGATTGGTTGTTTCCCCTCTCTGATGAGCACCACGACCACCTGCATCTATTGCGGAGCCCACGCCGATTCGCTGGAACATCCGCTGATCGCCGCGTTGGGAGAGTTCGAGGATGCGCCGCTGCTCCAGCAGCGCATCTGCACCCGCTGCAACGGCGGTAAGCGTCTCGGTCTGCTCGATGAGCAGTACGCCCGATGCGGTCCCGAAAGCTTCCTGCGTCGTCACTATGGGATTCGCGGCAGGGAGAAGCATGAGAAGGTGAATCCGTTCTATCGCGGCAGCGCCGGTGGCCACCGTCTCGAGATGCTGGCGTACGACGAAGCCGCTGGCTTCCACGTGCTCATGGAGTGCGAGAACGGTACGTACCAGCAGGCCAGACAGCTCATCTTTTTTGACGACGACGGCACCGTGCATCACCTTCCGATTCGCAAAGACTCCACGCCTGACACACTGAAAGCCGCGTACGACCGCCTCGGCGTGAACAAGCCGATCGATGTACGAATGAGTTGCTCCGAGGACGAATGGGAGTGGGTCGAGAAGCTTGTTCGCGACACATGGCCGACCGTGTCGGTCGTTGACCGTGGCCAACTCTCCAACAGCTACAACGGCGGCGAAGTGGTCGTACGACTCTCCGGTCGTTACTTTCGCGCCGTCGCCAAGATGGGGTTCCACTACTTCCTTACCCAGTTCCCTCAGTTCTCCGGTGCTGAATCGACATTCGCGGAGATCCGCGACTTCATCACCGAGGATCGTCCCGTCCTGGAGGCGAACCGCTTCCTGCGCAAACGTAACTTCCCACTCCTCGGCCACATGATGATTCCCAACGCGCGCCCGGATGGTTGGCGAGCCCACGTCCTCGCTGCGGAGATCAAGAACGGCGAGTGTCTCGCTCACGTGCAGACGTTCATCACCGAAGATTGGCCGGCGCCGATCTACACGATTGTCCTAGGGAACCTTGAAGGCGTTGCGCATCGCGCAGCAGGACATATCTACATCTACAACGCCGATGGTCCGACCGGAAAATTTGCTGGCGTCGCGTACGACCTAACCGCCACAGTCGTGCCGATGGTCGCTCCTCCATCGACACCTGTCATTGTTCAAGATTGAACAATCTCGCTTCACCGCGAGACGCATCGTCAGGGACGCTCGCATCGGTGTAGCGTGAGCGCGGAAGCCCCGAGGTAAAATTGCCGTATGGCGACGTCGCCGCGCTACTACCTCCTCGCGGAAGACGGCACGATTCATCGGCTGGCTCGATCCGCGTTCTACGACCTCATCCTGGAGAAGGTCGCCGTGCCGTTCCCTGAGCTGAGCGGTCAACGCGTCCGGCTCGCCACGATCCACGTTCGGCTCGACGGCCGGCGTCCCATCTCCGTCGCCAGAGCCACGTTCAACTACATGACGTTCCGCGACGACGGCTTCTTCGACTCGGGGGAGTGGGATCAACACTCGGACTTCACGATTCAGACGTGGGAGATTCCGAAGCTCGATTCGTCGCCGTCCGTCCTCGATGGCCGCGAGCGATTCGATGCTCGCCGTCGCGAGGACGGTACGTGGACGCCTACCGACGATCTGCGGCAACGTCTCGAGATCGCCGCCATCGGCAAACGCCGCGCTTCTCAAAACCCGTAACGCGCCGCCGCCGCCCGGTCCTGATGCTTCGGGCGCCGAATCAGCCGACGCATGCAACGTGATAGCGCGGCACCGGCAGGCGTCAAGCCCTCCACCGCCCGGCCGGCTTGACCCCTGCCGGTGCCGCGCAGAGGACGTGCAGTTATGCGTCGGCTGCTCCGTCTGGCTGCTCGTCTTGAATCAGGAGCCACCCGCCCAGCCGGGCTACGGCTTCCGGCGCCTCGGCCGCCCGGCCTCGAATTCGTCATGTCGCGCGAGAGACGCAAAGCCCTCGATGGCAAGGCTCGCCGCATCGAGGTATCGCCGGTTCGCCGTTGCCTCCAGCGCGCGCACGCTTCCGCGCAGCTTCGGATCGCGCACGTCCTCCGTCACCTCGGGGGTGTCACGTCCAATGAGCTCGTCGAGTGTGACTTCTAACGCCACCGCCAGCTTTGCCGCTTTCTCCAGTTGCGGCGCGAACCGTCCGCTCTCGTACTCCGATTCGCGCGAAGCGGTGATCCCCACCATCTCGGCGAGCTGCTCCTGCGTCAGGCCGCGCCGCTCGCGCGCGTTCCTGAGCCGCTCTCCGAACTCCTCCGCAAACGTCTTTCCCTTGCCCCTCGGGGTGCGCGTTGCCATAGGCGAAAGTATCGCCTTGCTTCCGCGGGGAGTCCGTCCATTCGGCGGCCGCTTTGGCATGTGTCTCACTCATGATAACGCTTGTCTTCTCACAAGTGAGAACCTATAATTAACGCTTGACAGGTGATCGATGGGCGAGCGCAACTCACGACCGGCCGGATGTAAGGGACTCGCCGTCAGTTTTACCTCCGCCGCGCCGTCTCGGTTCACCTCCATCCCGGCATGACCCAAGAGCGCGACGGCTAAGGGAGACACTCGTGGCTTATAGATCCGAACCGAGCTGGGTTTCGGGCCGCATCGGTAGCCTCTGCATCGAGCCGCCGATTACGCATCCCGCCTTCTGCACATGCGACCAGTGCCCCGCGTACCGCGCGAAGCGCGCCGCGAAGACGGGTCAGCCGATCGAGGAGATCGAGGCCGAGCCGATCGATATTCGCATCAAGCGTTACTCGCCTTATCCGCGGAACAAGAAGCTCTCGAAGCTCGCCGCGCAGCAGGTCAAAGAGGCGGAAGAGAAGAAGCTGAACGCGCGCGTTGTGCGCGCCAAAGCCGCCGAGGTCAAAGAGGCGAGCATCGTTCGCTTCCTCGCCGTCACGTCGAACTATCGCCGGTATCTCATCGACAACAACAAGGACTATGAGCACGCGAAATCGCGCATCGACTGCATCGAAGCGTTCTACGGGCCGGAGCGCGACGTCGACACGCTCACGTATCCGCTCTATGAAGAACTTCTCGCCGAGGTGGGGTGCCTCAGCGCCGAGACGCAACGCCACTACGCAAACATGCTGCTTGCGATGCTCAACCGAGCGAAGGCGCAGCGCATCATCCCGCGTCACCACTTAGAGGGTGTGCCGGTGCCGCAAGTCGTGCACGACGACGAGCCGGAGCCGTGGTCGCAGTTGGAGCTCGGCATCCTCATGGGACCAGCGCTCCGCGCGTACGAAGCCGAGCAGGCCGCCTGGAACGCGCGTGTTGCGCAGGAGAAGAAGAACCGCGGACTTCGGTCGCCCTCGTTCATCCCGCTCCGCGGGCTGTGCCTCATCGGCTACTACACAATGATGCGGCCGAAGTGCAATCGCTTCCTCACGTGGGAAGAGGTCACGCTCGATCCCGCAAACCGCACCGGCTGGTATCAGCTCGACAAGCACAAGAACGTCAACAAGGGCATCAAGGCGCGCGGTCCTCTCGCCGCGGAACTGGTCGACTACCTAGCATCGATCCGGCCGCCGAAGGCCTCCGGCCCCATCCACTTCAACCCATCGACGGGTGAGCCCTACGTCGACATCCGCAAGCAGTGGAATCGCCTCCTCGAAATCGCAGGCCGCATGCTCGGCTACGACCTCGAAGGGAAGAAGGGCGAGTTCTTCAACTTCCGCCACACCGGCGCGTCTCACATCGCGCAGCGCGGCAAGACGCCCGCGCACCTGCTCGCCGTCGTGAAGATGATGGGCGATACCAGCGTCGAGACGGTGAACAAGCACTACTTCAACATCGAGCTGGACCTGATGCAGGAAATGGTGCTCGGATGGGAACGCCCGGACGTTCCGGTCCCGCCGTCAGCTTCGCTCACCGTCTTTGGTGTCGAGCAAACGCCGATCTGTGACGTGCCGCTGGCTCTCGCCAGCTAACACGCGCGCGCCGCTTCGGTGTCAGGACCAACACGCCATGAAACCGGGCCGCTCCACCCACGCGCCCGAGCGATACCGCCCCGCCAAGCGTCGCGCGAAGGGCAACGGCGCACACCTCGAGGTGTGCACCGTTCGTGCTTTCAGCGGCCCTCAGTACGCGTTAGCGGCGCGCTCGTTCTCGCATCGCTCCGGCCCCAGTTCCGCCGCCGATCGCCGGCCGATTTCCGCGGCATCTCTGACGCTTTTTTTCCGTGGAACACTCGCTCCGATTTGTGAAACATCGGACGCTTTCGCGGCGGTTTCCGCGCAGGTTTTCGCGTCCGAGAATCGCGACCTTGCGAGTCAGCTTGCGAGTTACAACTTTCTAACGCAACCCCCTGAAAACACGAAAGCCGCCGAAGTGGCGGCTGGTGAGAGCTTTAGATTGGCGGGGCCGACGGGGCTCGAACCCGCGACCTCCGGCGTGACAGGCCGGAGGGCTAACCCTGACCGTTCTCTCGCGGGTTTGTGTTCTGCGCGATTCTGCAGTCATCGTCGCAGTAGCTTTCGGTCCACCGCCTCGACGACCTCGCCAGAGGTCTCGCGCGCTCCCGTAACAAAGAGGACGAGCGCAATGGCATCATGAATTTGCCCGGCCGTTTGGCTTGAAATTCAGCATCTGAGCGATGTACTTGCCGCGCGATTGACCCGGCGCCGTGAATTCGGCCCACGTCTGCAGAGGACACGCGCCGTACCACCACTCCACGCCATCTTTAAAGCGCACGTAGATACGTTCCTCAGTTTCGTCGTAACGCTCTGCGACGATGCGACCCGAATCGCTGACCGGCACCCACTCAGAATCCATCATGCTTCTCCCTTGTACGTTCCACGCCATGCGCCGATCGCTGGCGCGAGATCGGGCACGCGCGGATCATTTCGCCACGGCGTAAGCGGCGGATCTTCAGCCAGAGGTCTTGGATCGGGAAGGTCAAGTAGCGCCCGGCATGGCAGAACCACGGCTTCGCCGCTGACGACCGCTTCACCCGTTCGCAGTGACGGCAGAACGGCGGCCAACCCTGAAACCGTATCCGGCAAGGCCGCGCGGATAGCGCCCTGGTCCTCCGAGTTCGAGAGACGGAGGGCTACAAACGTACCGCACTGCGCGAGCGCCGTCGTCGGTAGTTCCGTCGGCCGCTGACTGACGAGAAGCATCCCCACGCCGTACTTGCGTCCTTCGCGAGCAATGCGGTTCGCGGAATCACGCGTTAACGCATTCGCGGACGCACTCAGATAGCGATGCGCTTCCTCCAGAACGATCAGAATGGGACTTGGTCGGCCGATTCCTGAGCCGCCTTGTTCGGCGCGTAGCGCCACTTCGAACAACAGGTTCAACACCACGCCGATCGCAAGGTCGGCCGCATTCGCCGGAACGCCACTGAAGTCCAGCACCGAGATTGGCCGATCGAGACCGAGCCATTCCTGCATCACCGTGATGAGCGGGTCGCTCTCCGACGGCTCCGCTTTCGGCTCCTGCAGAAAGCGCAGCCGAGGATCGAGCAGACCGAGACGAAGCAACTCAGGAAGGGTGCCGTACACGTCATAGAGCGGCGCTTTGTCGGGCTGCTGGCTTCCGGGGTTGTACGGCTGAAATTGCGGCGGACGAAGGATTTGTGCATCACCCTTATCGGTTTCGCACACAGTCTTCGGGTCACCTTTCTTCTGCCGTGTTTCGCGGTTCTCGTACGCGAGCTGATACCAGATCGGCCGGATGTCGAACGGCACCGGCGTGTCGGCAGTGATCGATGCTTCATCGAGTGCGAGCCACTTCGCCGTCTTTGCATACTCACGGCGTGCCTGCATCACCAGTTCCGCGAATCGCGAATTGAAACTCGCGCCGCCGGTGAGGCCGGCGAAGGTCTTCGAGATCTCCGCCGCGGGCAGCGCCCAATACGGAACTCGCAGCCGGCTATCTCCCTCCGCCAGCACGCTTCGCACTGCGGCCGAATCGGCGAGCGCCCTCGAGTATTCACCATGAGGGTCGATCACTACTACGTGTGCCCCACGCCACCCGCCTCGCACTAGGTTCTGCAGCAGCGACGAGACGGCGCTCGTCTTTCCTGATCCGGTCGAGCCAACGACCGCCGCGTGGCGCAGCACGAACTTCGCTGCGTCGATACACACCGGCACTTCTTCGGCTGCTGCCAACCGCCCGATCCGCACGTGCGAGTCATCGGGGCGGGGGAATACGCTCGCTAATTCATCCGCCGTTGCGAAGTGCACCGGATCATCGAGACCCGGATACGTGCCGATACCACGATGAAACTTGTTCGTGCCGCGATCGATCTCGCCGAGAAGCTGTACCTGCAACCACCGTTCATCACGCTGGACGGACTCGGTGGGCGCGAGCGATGCCGTCAGCTCCGCGATCCCGACGAGACTGACGCTGGCGATCAGGTCGACCAGACCCTGCGGAATTCGTACGAGCGATCCGATCTGTCCGACCGGCTGCAGACGGCCACGAAAGACCGGAGCGATGCCCGCTAGATCTACGTCGAGGGCAACGGTGATCGTGCCGCCGAGAACGTGCCGCACATGTCCGATTGATGTCGGTTCACGGTTTGGCATTCGGCACCGTCTTTGGGGTGAGGAGCGACTGAAGCGCCGACTGCAACTGCTCTTCGATCGAATCGGACGCGCCCGTCCGCGCGAGGAATGCGGCGAGATGCTTGAAGTCCCCGAGCAGGAACTTGTCGTTCTCCCACATGTTCGGCGGCGGTTCGTCCGGTGCCTTCCACTCCGCTCGGATTCCTCCGAGGATTGCCTCCGTCGCGCCGACCACTTGGAGATTCGGTGTGACCAGCGCTCGCTTGACGAGGTTCTCGGGCAACGCCGAATAGCAGAACGCCACGAATTCCGAGCGCTCCCTCCGCCGTGCCGCCTCGAATATCAACTCGTTCAAGTGATCGTCGCAGAACGAATAACCCGACATCAGTATGATCGTCTCGGGCTCATTCAACGCGCGGCGGAACCGGTCGTGCAAAACAACGAAAGGCATTCGCCGCGACTCTTCGTATTTCGTTTCCGAAGGGTAGATCGCTGCCGGCTGCCCACTACTCACTGGCTGCCCGAGGCGCGCGATCTCTCCCTTTTTCCATTCCCAGTTCACCGACCCGTGCAGCTTCCACAGCCGTACGAAGAAGGAGGGCAGGCCCGCTGCATCGCCTCCTGCGCGCGTCTCGACCAGATCGGTGTGGAACCGCGCCTCCAGCGCTCCGACGAACCCGTCGAAGTACGGGACTCTCAATCGCTCGAACGCGGTTTCGATGATCAGGTCGTAGTTCACGTTGAAGATCTCGATCGGCTGCCGGTAGTCTGCTCGCGCAGCCCAGGCCGCAAACCGATACGCCGGCTCAAGGTCGGCTTGTTCGACGTTCAGTTGTCTGACAATGGACGCGCAGACCGCCGCATCGAGCATTGTCGCCGCAGCCGACGTCAGACCGTCGACTGTCTGCTCTCCGCTCAGCAACCCGGCGATGCGCCGCAAGCGGCTGAGAGCCTGTTCGAGATTACGATCGGTTAACTGCACCTCAAATGCTGCCCGCTGCGTCGCATCGAGATCTGTCAGAACGCTCTTCTGCAGAGTGGCGACATCCGGCAGCCCGCACGCTCTCGATGCTCCGGCGCCCAGAAAAACGCACACGTGACGGGTACGCGCCGCCAGTTTGGCACTCAAGCCGGTCACGAATTTCAGGGGGGCATGCTGAGTCATTTGCGGTTTTCGATTTTAGTTCGAACGCCATCTGTGCCGCCTTCCCCGAGATCTATGTCTCGCGGACGCGGAGTACCTTCCATGTCAAGTAGACACGCCCGGCATGGAAAAGTGGCGTGATGAGAAACTACCGCTCGGCACCGCTCTGATACGCCCGGCTTCGAAACGCCTGCTCGCCATCGCCGGCGAATGCTCGGGTACGAGCTGACCGGCTAGAAGCGAAACTTCTCAACTTCCGGCCCACTCGCACGTTCGACATCGCGCAGCGCGGCCGCAAACCGCGTCACCGATGTGCTCCCACGCCAGCTGAAATGATGAGCCCTCAATCGATTCACCGGCCGCTTCGCCGCTCCGGGCGGCACGCGCGTCCTTCGCGTCGTTGCCATACCGCGCGAGGGTGCTGATGCCGTGCTCACGCCAATCGCTGCGCCGTGCCGCTCCCGCGTTGCTCAGTCCCGTACCGTTTGCGGCGGCGTTCCGCGTGTTTCTTGGGCCGTGAAACGATCGCGGTTTTGGTGTGGAACATTCACGATCTTCCCGGTCATGCGGTGTGTTTCGCGGCCCCTAAAATCTCGCACATTGTGCGGTACTTTGTGCGGTCGCTTGCGCGTTTCGCGCCACCGCAGAAACACGAAAGCCGCCGAAGTGGCGGCGCGTGAGAGCTTTAATTTGGCGGGGCCGACGGGGCTCGAACCCGCGACCTCCGGCGTGACAGGTCGGGGGGCCCGCCCTCACTCGACCAGCGCACTGGCGCCACCGACAGCCTGGAACCGGATCGAGAGTGAGACCACGTCCTGACCGAAGCTCGATCAGTGTCGTTTTACGGAGAGCTTCCGCCGCGTCGTCGCCGTTGCGGAGAAACGCGTGGAGAAGGCGCATGGTTGGCGGAGCTTCCGCGTCAGCCAGATCGTACGACGTTGCAATGACTGTCGGCACGCCGGCAATGAGAAATGCATCGGCCACCGTTCGAATGATTGAGTGGGGATCTCCAGTTGCCGCGCCGCCGCATCCGGCCAGAACCACAACGCGCGCTTTGCCGAGGCGGAGAGCCGCAATCTCTTCCGCAGAGAGACTGTCGCGCCCGCGTGACGACGCCAGTAACAGCCGCAGATCCGCGCCACGAAGCACGATATGTCCGCCGTAATGAAGACCGCGTTCTCCCCGAGCGCACGCTGAACCGCTTCCGGCGTGGCCTGTTCGCCGGAGAGGACTCGCGCGCACAGGGACCGTGCGGTGATCTGTGCGATCTCACGGTCCACTCCCGCGAGCACTTCTCCCTGCGTGCGATCGAACTGCGTCGCGCCGATCGCGAGCAACGTGGAATCGCGGGAATCACGCGTGCGCTTCGACAGTTCCACCGCGGCACGCGCCGATGGCGCATGCACGATCGTGAAGCGTTCCGCCAGATACTGACCACGCCCAACGTCGAATAGCGCCCCAAAGGGAATCTCCGCGAGGTCGAAGTTCGGGATGACCGCGATGGTGGAGATGCCGTGAAGTTTTTCCAGCACGGGCGCGATCACGAGCTCGTGCAGCAGCGAGGCTGCCATGGGATCCGCTGCGCCGCGCATCCTCGCCGCTGTCGTTGCGATTTCCGCTTCGACTCGATGCGCGCTGTCAGGACGCACACGCAGCCTGGCGACTTCCACCGAATCGCCGTGAGGAACAAAACCAACCTGATCTTCCGGGTGTCGATTCACCGCGTCATGCAGAGTCACCACGTCTACCGAATCTCTGCGAATGACGAAGGCGACGATGTGGTCGTATTTCGTCGTTGCGTATCGAAGGATCGCGGCGTCTGGCGCCAGCGCGCTCTGCACGTCGCGCAGCGACGAATCGTCGGCATATCGAAAAGCCGTCTCCGTGTCACGGCTGGACAGTGCTTCGCTCACCAGAAGTACGCGGACGGTTCGTCGAAGGTCGTCGAACGCCGACGCAAGCGCCTGTTTTCCGGATGCCCAGTGCTCCGCGTATTGCGCCTCGAAGACGTCGAGGGCGCTCCTCTTGTTCCGCCGAACGGCCATGTTGAGACCCTCTTCCCATCGCTGCAGCGCGCGCAGCCCGGCGCTGCCGTGAGCTCGTTGGATCTCGTCTTCCACGGAGTGAAGCCACATGGCCCTGCGAGGAGAACACGACTATCCGGGTAAACAGGATGTCCCGCGCCGCGGAGTCGCTGTTCCTGCGCCGCGAGATACGGCTGCAACAGTATCGGCGTGCTGTCGAGCTTCTTCATCCCACTGGATGTCGTCTGATAACCGGACATCGCTTCCTCCAACTGTCTCGGACCTCGACCGTAAGCCCGACTTGTTCGAGCGCGAGAGCGAGGTTGAAATGCGCTGCCGCAAGGTCCGGCTGCTGGTCGATCACGCGGTGCAACACCGCGATTGCTTCCTGCGCCGACGCGTAGCGTGACGACGGATCCAGTCGTGACGATGCGCGTTCCCGTGGATGACGCCAAGGGAGGAGGGGCGCTTCACCGATCAGAGCTGCGGCAAGGTCCGTCAGCGCCGTAGGATCGCCGTTGCGTGCCGCCTTGCGCAGTTCGGGAATCGCCTGTGAGATCTCGCCACGTCTCAGGAGTGCGCGGCCGCGATCGTGAGGATCGTCTGTCGGTGCCGGCGCTGGAAGGCGATTGACGTCGAAATCGCCGCCTCTGACGACCCGTCGCGGGGTGTATGCGTCACCGACGACTCTCGCGGTGATACGCCGATACGCGGTGCGACGTACCCGCGGCTTGCGTTGCCACGGCGCCGTCGGCTCGGGCAGTGGCATGAGTACGACAACGATCGCCGTCAGGGTGATCACGCTGAACCTGCGCATATGCAAGTCTAGAGGGACAAGTTCTGCGATCGTGCACCTGACCCACGGATTCATTCGCCGTCGTGTTCGCGCGCGAGAGCCTCGACGTCCGGTCTGACAATGTTTTCACCCCCCACCGCAACAACCACCAGTTTTGTCCGTAAACCCACCTCCATGTCACCGAACCTCTCCATCCGTGATCTCTCCAAGACCTACCCCAACGGCACCCGCGCTCTGAAAGGCATCTCGCTCGAGGTACCGCCCGGGATGTTCGGGTTATTGGGGCGAAACGGCGCGGGGAAGTCGACGTTGATGCGGATCCTGGCGACGCTGCAGGAGCCGGATGCGGGGACGATCCACCTCGGGGAGCTCGACGTGGTGCGGCAGAAGGAACGCGTCCGCGAGACGCTCGGGTATCTCCCGCAGTCGTTCGGATTTCATCCGCGCGTGCGGGCGGAGCGGCTGCTGGAGCACTTTGCGGTGCTCAAGGGACTCGTCGAGCCGGGACCGCGGCGCGAGGTGGTCGAGGCGCTGCTGCGGCGGACGAACCTGTGGGATGTGCGCACGCAACGCGTGGGCACGTTCTCGGGCGGCATGCGGCAGCGGCTCGGCGTGGCGATCGCGCTGGTGGGGAATCCGAAGCTGATCATCGTCGACGAGCCGACGGCGGGACTCGATCCCGAGGAGCGCGTGCGGTTTCTGAACCTGCTGAGCGAGATCGGGGAAGCGAGTGCGGTCATTCTGTCGACGCACATCGTCGAAGACGTCGAGGAGCTGTGCAGCAACCTCGCGATCATCGACCGCGGCGAGATCCTGCTCACTGCCACGCCGGCGCGCGCGATCGCGGAGCTGCGCGGGCGGATCTGGCGCCGCACGATCACGCGTGACGAGCTGCCGGCGCTCGAGCGCGAGCATCTCGTGATCTCCACGAAGCTGCTGGCGGGACAGACGATCGCGCACCTCTATGCCGAGACTCCTCCGGGTGCCGGCTTCGAGACGGTCGAGCCGGACCTGAAGGACGTTTACTTCGCGGTCATGGCCGGCCATCACGGGGCGCGGGTGGCGGCATGAGATTCGGCGAGGTCTTTCGCTACGAGCTCGCCTACCGCCTCCGCTCCGTATCGACGTGGCTCTACGCGGGATTCCTGTTCCTCATCGCGTTCTGGGTCATTCATGTCTCGGTCACCGGCACGAACCCGGTGCACGCGAACGCGCCGCAGAGCCTTGCCGAAACGACATCGCTCTTCTGCGGCCTGTTCGGGATCCTGGTCACGGCGGGGCTGTTCTCCGATGCCGCGATCCGCGACCGCGCGGACCGCATGGATGCGCTCCTCTTCACCACCCGCCTCCGCCCCACCGAATACCTCGGCGGGCGTTTCCTGGCGGCGCTGGCGATCAACAGCTTGCTCGTGCTCGCGATCCCGATCGGGCTCGCGCTCGCGACGCGGATGCCGTATCTCGACGCCGAGGCCTTCGGCCCGAACCGGCTCGCGGCGTATGTGCAGCCGCTGCTCTTGTTCGTGCTGCCCAACGTCGTGCTCATCGGCGCGATCCTCTTCACGATCGCCGCGCTCACCCGCCACGTCATCCCCGTCTACCTCGGCGCGATCGCGATCTTCATCGGATACCTCGTCGCTGCAAACTACTGGAGCGGCATCACCAACCCGATGCTCTCCTCGCTCGCCGATCCGCTGGGGATCAACGCCCTCAAAGCGATGACGCAGTACTGGACGGCGGCGGAGCGGAACACACGTCTGATCGGGTTTCCGTCGATGCTGCTGTGGAACCGGCTCCTCTGGCTCGCGATCGCGGCGTCGCTCTTCGCCCTGCTGCAGCGCACGTTCCGATTCACGCAGCGTAACGAGCGCGGTCGCGCCGAAACGGTGGACACGCCGAGTGAGGAGCGCTGGTCAGGAGCGGTGCCGCAAATCCGCGGGGTGTTCGGACAACGCACGCGCCTGCGTCAAACCCTCGCCGTCACGCGGCAATCGCTCGCGGAAGTGATGTCGGGCCGCGCGTTTCCCGTGGCCTTCGTCGCAACGATCGGTCTCGTGCTGCTCTGGGGTTGGAACATCGGCGAGACATGGGTCGACACGGTCACGTGGCCGGTCACGCATCTCGTCGCCGGGGTCGTGCTCACGGAACGCGCCATCATCATTCCGTGGCTGATCATCGCGCTCTACGCGGGTGAGCTGGTGTGGAGAGATCGCGAGACCGGTGCGGCGGAAATCTCCAACGCGGCTCCCGTGCGCACCGGCGTCGTACTCCTCGGCCGATTCCTGGCGCTGGTCACGCTGATCGCGCTCTTCCAGCTCGCGTTCATGCTCGGCGGCATCCTCCTGCAGGCGCTGCAGGGCTACTACGCGTTCGAGCCGGGCCTGTACGTGCGCATCCTGTTCGGCTGGAACCTCGCCGAGTACATCTTGCTCGCGGCATTCGCGATGACGGTGCACGTGCTCGTCAATCACAAGTACGTCGGCCACGTCGTCGTGCTGCTCGCGATGATCTTCGCGTCCGGCGCGACGTTTGGATACCACCACCTGCTCGTCTACAACGCCGGTCCGAAGCTCACGTACTCGGAGATGAACGGCTTCGGACCGTTCGTCACGCCGTTCGTCTGGTTCAAGCTCTACTGGGCGGCGTGGGCGTTGTTGTTGGGCGTCGTGGCGTTGCTCTTCTGGGCCCGCGGACCGGAGCTCGGAATCCGCCAGCGGCTGGCGATCGCACGTGCGCGCTTCACCGGATCGGCCGCGCGTCTGGCCGCGTTCGCGGTCGTGCTCATCCTCGTCCTCGGCGGATTCATTTTCTACAACACAAACGTCCTGAACGCGTACGTCCCGGCACACAAGAACGGTCTGATCGAGGCCGAGTACGAGCGCCGTTACGGGCAGTACCGAAACCTGCCGCAGCCGGTCATCGCCGGAGCGCAGTTGCACTTCGAGCTCTATCCGGACACGCCACCCCTCGACGCGCGCGGCTCGTATCGCCTCGTGAATCACACCGGCGCGCCGATCCGCTCCGTGCATGTCGAAACGCCGAACGGCCGCGACTACGAGGTGCGCTCGATGACGTTCGACCGCGCATCGAAAACCGAGGTCGTGGATGCGGCGCATGGCTACCGGATCTTCGCGCTCGAGCGCGCGCTGGCGCCGGGTGAGTCGATGCAGTTCTCGTTCGACGTGGCGTTCCGCCCGCGCGGTTTCCGGCACGGCGGCTGGCAGACGATGCTCGTCCGCAACGGCTCGTACTTTGACCGGCGGCTCCTGCCGTTCATCGGCTATCAGCCGGGGTTCGAGGTGTCGAGCGACACGCAACGGAAGCGCTTCGGTCTGCCGCCTCGGGCGCCGATGCCGCGGCCCGGCGACGCCGCGGCGCGGCAGTTTCAGAGCCCGTTCCGCGACGGCGATCGCATGCAGATCGAGACCATCGTCGGCACCGCCGCCGATCAGCTCGCGGTGGTCCCGGGAATGCTGCGCCGCAGTTGGACGCAGAACGGCCGCCGGTACTTTCACTACGGCTCGCGCGTGCCGGAAACGTTCGGGACGTCGGTGTTCTCGGCGAAATACGCGGTGGAGAAGAGTCGCTGGAGAAATGTTGACCTGGAGATCGTTCACCACCCGCCGCATCGCGCGAACCTCGATCGAATGATGGCGGCGATGAAGGCGTCGCTCGACTACTACACGTCGGAGTTCGGACCGTACCCGCATCGCGAATTGCGCATCATCGAGGTCCCGCCGTACAGCATCAATGGCCGCGCATTCCCCTCGGCAATGGCGCTCGCCGAACCGAATTTCATCACGCGCACCGAGCCGGGTCTCGTCGACCTGACGTTCTTCGGGACGGCGCACGAGACCGCGCATCAGTGGTGGGGCGGACAAGTGCGCCCCGCGTATGCGAAGGGACGCGGGTTCGTATCCGAAGCGGTCGCGAACTACAGCGCCATGCTGGTGACGGAGAAGGTCCTCGGACCCGCCGAAGCGCGTCGCGTGTATGACTTCCAGATGAACCGCTATCTCCGGCAACGCGGCGAGACCGGCCGTGACGTGCCGCTGCTCGAAGTCGAGGACGATCCGCACATCGAGTACGGCAAGGGCGCCGTGGCGCTGTACACGCTGCGCGAGCACATCGGCGTCGAGGCGGTCAACGGCGCACTGCGCCGCTTTCTGGAAAAGTACCGCCGCTCCGGACCGCCGTATCCGACGTCCCTCGACCTGTACGCGGAGCTCCGCGCCGTCACGCCGCCCTCCCTCCACTCCCTGCTCACCGACCTTTTCGAGACGGTCACACTCTGGGACGTGAAGACGCAGAGCGCCGCCGCCCGCCGCCTGCCTGATGGAACGTACGAGGTGACGCTCGAAGTGATGGCGCAGAAGCTGAGAGCCGACGGCGGCGGACTCGAAACCGCAACGCCAATGAATGACCTCCTCGAGGTCGGCATCTTCGCGCCGGGGAAGGACGACCCCATCTATCTGACGCGCCACCGCATCCGCAGCGGCCAGCAGACGATTCGCATCGTCGTCCCGCAAAAACCGTCGCGCGCCGGCGTCGATCCCTTGCGCAAATTGATCGAGCGCGAGCGCGGGGACAATGTGGTGGAGGTGGAGGGCGGGGGGTGAAGGGCGGGGCGCAATCGTCCTACAATTCATCACGTGAACGCGCCGACGCGCTCGGAAAAAGAGGAATGGATCGCTGAATTCGAAGCGGCAGCCCGCCGTCCGTTGCCTCTGCGGATGCGATACGCATTCATTCGCACATACAAGCCCGTCCTCGATGACGTCCCGTTCCGGGCCTTCGACACCATGGCCGATTACCGCGCCTGGTGCGTAGCGAATCTCCCGTCATGGCTCGGCTACGGTAGATGAATGGCTGGAGCGTTCGAGTATCGGCAGGCCGAAGAGATCCGTGACGTTTTCGCCGCGCATGGCGTCCGCTACCTCTTCATCGGAAAGTCGGGAGCGATCCTGCTCGGCTTTCCAGACACAACGCAGGACGCCGATCTCTTCGTCGATAAGTCACCGGCAAACTGCGCGGCGCTTGTTGCTGCTCTGCGAGCTCTTGGGTTCTCTTTGACGGAGACTCAGGATGCCGAAATCCTTGGTGGGAAGGACTTCGTGCAACTGAAAAACGGCCCCTTCGACCTCGACCTCGTGTTCGCGCCCGACGGCATCGAGCACTTCGAGGACGCTTGGCGGCGGCACATCGACGTCGCGGGCTTTCCGGTCTGCCATCCTGATGACATCATCGGGAGCAAACGCGCCGCGAATCGTGTCAAGGATCGCGAGTCCCTGCCACGCCTCCAGGCATTTCGCGACTATTGGTTGAGCCGCCGCTAACGCGCCTCGGCCGCCTTGAAAACGTAGCGCGGAAGGGCGGCCTCACGGCCGCCCTTTCTATGAGGCAATCACGGAATCGATTCAGAACAGATCCGCAGCAGTCCTGCGGCCGTTTCGTCCGAATGCACCGCGCCCGCTTCGACCCATTGGAAGACGGCGCGCGAGGTGACGCCGCAGAGCAGCGCCACTTCGTCGACGGTCATCGGTACGGTCCAGCGACGGCAGCTTCGGCACCACTGCGGAGCGTTCGTGCGCCGGCGGACCACCAGGAGCCGCTCCCGTTCGAGCGTGATCGCGGTGCGTTTCACTTACTTGCCGTCCCAGTTCCCCGCGATCGGGAGATCGCCTTCTTCCGTGAATCGGAACCGCTGCTCCGTAACGCCGAAGTCGTTCGTCAAACGCATGCTCGAATCCGATTTGCGATAGACGCCCACGCCATCGACGCCGTCGCCGTTCCAGTCGCCGGCAATCGGTAAGTCGCCCGGGACGCCGAATTTGAACGTGATCACTTCGCCGCCGAGGAAGTCGTTGACGAGGAAGAACTCCGACGTCGACGGGCGGTATACGCCGACCGTATCGAGGCCGTCGCCGTTCCAGTCGCCGGCGATCGGAAGGTCGCCTTGCTTCCCGAAGAAAAACAGGATGTTCGGTTTCGCCACCACGCTCTCCACCGCATGCGAGTTCGAGAGCAGGAACCCGGGCTGAGACCCCGTGGTCCGGTACGTGCCGATCGTATCGAAGCCGTCGCCGTCGAAGTCGCCGGCCACCGGAAGATTCTCGGGCGGCGTTTGAAAGAACTGCTGGATCACCGTCGTGTTTGCATCGAACCGCAACAGAAAATCTCCGTTGGCCTGGAGCACACCGACGTCCGTCACGCCATTTCCGTCCCAGTCGCCGGCCACCGGCAGGCGGTCATTGCCGAAGACGACGGTGAGGTCCGCCCCGCCGCTCGTATTGGAGTTCCGCAGAAAGAACTCATGCGTCGCCACGCGATAGAGTCCCGTGGTGTCGCTCAGCGTCTGTCCGATCTTCGCCACGAAAGCGTCCGTATCGCCGCCGAAGACGGTCTGCAACGCGCCGTTCGTCGTCGGAAACTCGCCGCCGGTCGTTCCGGCGAGATAGACGTTGCCTTTGGGATCGACGGCGATGCCGTGCGCTTTGGCGTTTCTGCCGCCGAACGTCGTCGCATACAGGAGCCGTGCGGGCGTCGTCGCGGAGACGGTCGCGTCGATCTTCGCGACGAACGCCGTCCCCTGCTGTTCCTCGGCGAACACCGGCGCGAAGGGTCCGTTCGGGAAACTCGCGCCGGACGTCGTCCGGCCGGTGACATAGACGTTCTCGCCGGCGTCGATGGCAATGGCCAGCCCTTCTTCGCCGTCTCCCGCGCCATTGCCGTTTTCACCGCCGAGGAAACTGCAGTAGAAGCGCGCCGTGCCGTCGGCGTTCAGTTTCGCGACGAACGCCTCGCCGTTGAACTGCGTCGCGTCGAACGCGTTGAGCAGCGGGAACGTCGCCGGCGATGAATTCGAGGCGCCGGTGATGTACGCGCGTTGCGCGGAGTCGACGGCGATGCCCTCGACGCGGTCATTCACGTTTCCGCCGAAATAGGTCAGATACGTCAGCGACGCCTCGCCGCGCACTTTGGTGTCGATCTTGGCCACGAAGCCGTCGAACTGGCCGCCCTGAAACGTGGCCTGCAACGGCGGCAGCGACTGTCCGGCGGGGCTTTTCGTCTGCAGATCCGTCGAGCGCGTGCTGCCGCCGACATAGGCATTCCGGGAGGCGTCGACGGAGATGCCGAGGCCTGTGTCGTCCTCGCGGCCGCCGAGGTAACTCGCGTAGATGAGCGTGTCATTGCCCTTCGTGATGAAGGGATCGAAGACGGCGATGAACGCGTCCTGGCGGCGGAACGCCGATCCGTTCTGGAACTCGTTTCGGGTCGCGAGACCGTCGGACGTGGTGAAGCCGGTGATGTAGATGCGCTGGTCGGAATCGAGGGCGAGGGCCTGGGCGACCTCGCTTCCCTCCCCTTCGCGATACCCTCTGCCGGCATAGAACGTCGAGTAGATCAGACCGTCGCCGGCGGCATTCAGCATGGTGACGAACACGTCCAGGTAGCGGCTCGGCATGCCGGTGCAATACGCAAAGGCACACGAGACCCCGCCCCCCTGAAATGCGTTCGCGGTCGTCGGGTACTCACTGTCGCCGTAGTAGTTGTCGATCCCTCCGGTGATGGCGGCCTTGCCGTCGGCGGTGATGGCGATGCCGTTCGAGATCACATCGCAGAACCCTCCGGTTCCGCCGCAGTTTCGGGTCGAGTCCGGACCGGATCCGATGAGGGCCGTGTAGATGGGCGCGGTGCCGGCGGCATTGAGCTTGGTCACGAAAACGGCGACGTCACCGAACGTCTTGTTGAAGCCCGAGTCCGTCCCGGGAAAGTCTTTCGCCCCGGTGTCGGCCGTGCCGGTGACATAGGCCTGCCCGTCCTTGTCGACGGCGATCGCGAACGCTTCGTCGGCGCCGACTCCGCCGAGGTACGTCGAGTAATTCAGCACCGGATCGATGACCAGAGGCCGGCTGCGATCGTACGGCCCGATCTCGAACCCGATCACGCGGCGGCTTTTCAACGCGTATTTGCCGCTGATCTGCGTGCGGCCCTGCGGTCCATCCTGATAGACGACCGGCGCGGACTGCAGGACCTCCCCTGCCGCGGTCTTCGCGATCAGATTGCCGTCGCGGTCGAGGCGAAGCCGTTCCGTGCCGTCGAAGGCGACGCGAATGCGCGCGGGATCGGAGCCCGGCTGCACGATGAAGTCGTATTCGAGCGCGCTCCGCGTACCGTGCCACACGAGATCGATGCCCGGCCACACTTCGCTGTATCGCACGCGGCGATACGTCGTGACGCCGATGTGCCATTGGGTGCGGTCGTTGCCGAGGAGGTAGTTCACTTTGCCCTGCAGCGGCTCCTCGGCCGCGGCTTTGGCCTGGCTGTTCGCGCCGGCGAGCCGCATCCGCAGCACGGCCGGTTTCGCGCGGTCACGCCGCAACGTCAGCACGGCCTCGTTGCCGGTGAGAAACAGCGTGGCATTGCGGCCGCGCGAGAGGTACTCGACCTCCGCGGCGGCCTGCCCCTGGTTGCGCTCGAACCCGAGGGGCAGCTTTGCGTAGGCGGCCTCGATGTTTGTCCCGGCGGAACCGTCCGCCGCGAACAGGGTGGCCAGAACCATGAGGATCAGGATGATGGGCTTGGTGCTACGATCGCGAACACTCATTCAATCGCTCCTTGGGATCCGCGTCGGCGGACGTTGATTTGTTTGTGTTCGCCGAAGATAGGAGCGACGCCGTTGAACGTCCTGAGAGCACGTTGAAATCTGGATGAGATTTTCCTGAAAGGGCTTTGAGACGATGGCCCGTGGCTACGTATTCGCCGGCTTTCGAATCGACGCCGGCGAGCGTGTGCTCTTCGGCGCGTCAGGCGTGATCCCGCTCACGCCGAAGGCGTTCGAGACGCTGCTCTTCCTGGTCGAGAACCGCGGGCGCATCGTCGGCCGCGAGGAGCTGCTCGAGCGCATCTGGCCCGGCACCTTCGTCGGCGACAACACGCTCGCCCAGAACATCTCCACGCTCCGCAAGGTCCTCGGTCCGAACGGCGCCGCGCTCCTGCAAACCGTTCCCAAGCGCGGCTATCGCTTCACGGGCGAAGTCGCGGAGCTCGGCGAGCCGGAGAGCGAGTTGATCGTGCGCGAGCGTAC
>DATFHJ010000181.1:0-4716 GCA_035248585.1 Thermoanaerobaculia bacterium | reverse complement strand
TCGATGGTATGCACGCCGCCGGCGTACTCGGCGTCGGGATCGGGCGAGACGGCGCGCGTGCGGAGCGCGGCGACGTCCGCGTTGGGACGCATCGCCGCGATCCACTCGAGTGTCTTCTCGTCCGCCTCGACGATGGCTGTGCGCGCGGAGCATTCGGTGGCCATGTTCGCGAGCGTGGCCCGCTCGTCGAGCGACAGCGAGCGCAGGCCGGGGCCGGTGAACTCCATGATGCGGTCGAGCGTCAGCTGCGGCTTCGCGTAGTGCAGCAGGATGTGCAGCATCACGTCTTTGGCCGTGACGTTTTCCTTGAGCGTGCCGGTGAGCTCGAAGCGGATCGACTCGGAGACTTCGACGGTGGTGAAGCCGGAGTGCACGAGGTTCGCGTACTCGGTCGCGCCGACGCCCCAGGCCAGGGCGTTGTTCACGCCGCCCATGCAGGTGTGGCTGTCGGTGGCCTGGATGAAATCACCCGGATCGATGATGAACTCGCGCGCCACTTCGTGGCAGATGCCGGGCGAGACGTTGTCTTTCGCCGAAAAGTCGCGGCAGCCGGTGTGGCGCTGGTAGTCGCGCTGCAGATCGCGCAGCGTCTGGATCTTGTCCATGAACGGCCGCATGCGCGGCACGTCGTCGGCGTAAATCAGATGATCCTCGAACACCGCGAACTTCTGCGGGTTCGTGATCTCGTAGTCCGGGCCGTACTCCTGCTCGAGGAAGTAATGCACCTGCGCCGTCGTGAACTCATGCGTGTAGCCGCCGTCGACGTCGACGACCACCGCATCGCCCGGCTTCACGAAGTCGACGCCCCGCGCGTGGCGCGCGAGGATCTTCTCTCCCATCGTCATGGGCCGCGGCGCATTGTGCGGGACGGGCAACTGCACGTCGCCGCGCGCGACCGCTTTTGAGAACGGGAAGAGTCCTCCCCACTGGATGATGAGCCGCGTGATCGGATCGTGGCCCTCGCAGAACTCCGCCAACGCAACGCCTTCGCCGCGCTGCAGACGCACGAGCATGTCGTGGTCCGCCATCAGCAATCCTTGATTGACGTTGTTGCCCGCATGAATGGGCGCGAACGACTCCGCGACGGCGATGCGAATCCCGCTGAACACTTCGCACTGCGTGGCCTGCTCGCGCGAGCTGCCGACGCCTTTGCGATAGCCGCTGACGATGACTTCGAAGTTGCCGTTTTTCAGCGCGTCCGTCGGGAAGAGCCGCTCGCCACCGACGATCAGCCCCGCGTACGCGTTGCGGGCGATGTCTTCCGGCTTGTAGTCGAAGCAGACCCACGCCGGCGTCATGGCGTCGGTGTTGATGTCGTCGAGGAGGTCGTCGATGCTCAGGTCTTCCATCCGAAGGTCGAGCTCGCCCGTAAGCTGTTTGCGGATGAGGTCGGGATCTTTGGTGAGGAAGAGAACGCGTTTGCCGGGAGTGAGGGTGATGACGTCGGGTGGCTTCATTCGCACCTTTCCAAACAATCAGGTTGCGCGCGGGATTCTATCGTTCCAGTCCCTCTCATCATGCGGCATAATCTGCGGAAGGAAATCCGTACAACATGCTTCTCGATGGCTCCACGCGGCGACAGCTTCGCGAGATTCTCGCCAATCACTTCAACAACGAGCAATTCGATCTGCTGGTCACCGACCTCGGCTACGACCGCGAGAACATCACCAGCGCCAACGGCAAGCCGAAACGGATCGATGATGTGCTGGCCGAGGCCGACCGGGGCGGGTGGCTGGACGAACTGGTCGAGCGCGCGCGGCAGATCCGTTTCAAACAAGCCGACCTTTACGCGTTCGCCAGCGAGCGTCTCGGCCTGGGTATCCGCTCCATCGACGCCAGCCAGAGTGCGTTGCAGCGCATCGTCGTCCAGACGAGCAGCTTTCTCAATGTCGCCCAGTGGCGGGAAGCGATGGCGACCATCGAGCGCCGCGTGGCCCGCATCCGATATCGCGTGAACGGCGGGAATGTGTACGGCACCGGGTTTCTCGTCGGACCCTCCGCGGTGATGACGAACTATCACGTCGTGGAGCTGTTGATCGACAACAAGGCGCGCCCGGAGGACGTCCGCGTCGAGTTCGACTACAAGCTGCTGCCGGGCGGAAACGCGCAGGAGGGCCGCACGGTCGGATTGGATGACGACTGGTGTGTCGACGCGAGCAAGTATTCGGCCGCGGACAAAGAGGTGAGCCCCGCAACGCCTCCGACGGTCGACGAGCTCGATTACGCGGTGCTGCGGCTCAAAGAGCCGGTCGCCAATGAGACCGTGCCGCCCGACACGAGTGACACGGCCGCGCCGCAACGAGGCTTCGTGAGTCTCGACGAGGCGGCCACGAATGCGCCGGGCCCCGGAACCGCGGTCTTCATCGTCCAGCATCCGAAGGGCGAGCCGCTCTCCATGGCCATGGAAACGCAAGGAATGCTGGCCGCGAACGCGAATGCCACGCGCCTGCGCTACCAGACGAATACCGAGGGTGGATCGTCGGGCTCACCGGTCTTCGACCAGCACTGGAAGCTGATCGCGCTGCATCACGCCGGCGACCCGGACTTCAGCCAGTTCCACAAGCCACAGTACAACCAGGGTGTTCCGATTCACCTCATCGTCGAACGGCTGAAACGCGGCGACAAGTACGCGGCCGTCCTTTCCTGATCATGAAACTGGACGGCCCTACCCTCAGAACGCTGCGCGAGCTCGTCGTCGATCTGCTGGACCGGGACGATCTGAGCATGATCGTCTCCGACGTCGGGCAGGACATCGAGACGTTCGTCGGAGAAAAAGACGACAAAGTGAAAGCGGCGCACCGGACGCTCGTCGCCGCGAACAACGGCGGGTGGATCGACGCTTTCATCACGAGATTCCAGCAGCACCGCTCGAATGACGTGAACCTGCAGCAGTTCGTCACTTCGATCACGGTCGTGGCGGTCGCGGCGAACGATCCCTACGCGTTCAGCTACCCCGACAGCCGCCCGTTCGTGAATCGCCTCCCGCTGCGGGAGACGCTGCCGGACGTGGTGGCCGGCCGCTCGCGCATTCTCGTGATCAAGGGCGATCCGCAGTCCGGCAAGTCCCACACAGCCAATCTCATTCGCGCTCTCGCGAAGAACGTCGGCTTCGAAGTGGTGAACGTGAATCTGATCCGCTATGCGCAGAGCCGCGACGTCACGCCGATGGACATCGGGGAGGAGCTGGCGCAGGTGATGAACCTCGGCAAGCCGCCGGAGCACGGCAATGAGCTGCTGGCGCGGTGGACGCTCAGCTACTTCGCCTGGTTCGAGGGACAGGTCCGTGCGCGCGAGACCGCCGGGGAATCGACGTCGACGTGGTGGATCCTCATCGACGGATTTCAGTCCATTTCGGTCCCTCCGCCGGTGCACGACTTCGTCGACGAGCTGTGCGGGCGGGTCGCGGCCACGCTGGCGCACCTGCGCGTGGTTCTGATCAGTTACACGCGCGACCTCGCCACGGACGTCGAACCGTTGCTCTCGGTCGACCAGACGGGCGCGATCACGCCGGACGATCTGACGAAGTTTTTCACGCAGTTCTACCGCGAGTACAAACCGCACGTGCCGGACCTCGACAACCGCGCCTTGTCGCACGCAACGGCGGTTGCGTCGGTCATGAATGCCACGCCCGCCGCGCCGATCGCGGCCATGGGACGGGAACTGGTCGCGCGGTGCAAGACCATCCTGAGGGAAACGCCGTGACGGCGACTCCCGATCCCGAGCGCGAACGGGCGGTGGCCCTCGACTACCCGCCCGCGCTCGAGGCGGCGGCGGTCGTATCGCGGTTCTGCCTCGACGACCTCGAGAAAATCGCGGGCGAAGACGAAGTCGATCGCGTGCTGGAGGACGCCCTGCCGGTGGCCGACCGTTCCGCACGGGGCTACTGGACGCTGCTTCCCGAGGTGCGTGGAGCGGTGCTGCAGGAACTGGCGGCCCGCGGCCGCATCGCCGCGGCGTTGGAGACAGGGGCGCGCATCACCACGCCGGATGACGCACTGCGGGACGCGCTCGTTCGCATCGATGCCGAGGGGCCGCGTGCGCTGGACTCGTTCGATGTCACCACGCTCGCCGCGGTCGCGCCGTTCGCGGCGCAGCTTCAGGTCGCGAAACGCGGCTTCCCGTCGCGGGACGAGATCGATCGCCGCGTGGAGCTGCTCCGCCTCCTCGAGCCCTTCAACCGTCTCACGCGCGAGGGCGTCTTCGGCCGCGACAAGGAATTCGCCGACTTGCGCGCGTACGTGGACGTGCTGGAGTCCGAGAGTCTTCTCGAGGCCATCGGCCGCGCGGTCGCGTTCACGCGCCAGAAGCCGTTGTTGATCACCGGCGTCGGTGGCGTCGGCAAATCGACGCTCATCGCACGCTTCATCGTCGAGCACGCGCGCGCCGCGTATCGCGATCCCTTTCCCTTTGCCTATCTCGATTTCGACCGCCGCGCCATCATGGCCGACGAGCCGGCATCGATCCTCATCGAGGCCATTCGCCAGATCGCGCTGCAGTTCCCGCACGGGGCCGGCGCCGCGGACGAGCTGCGGCGGTCGTGGCGTCGTCTCCTCGCCGCCAGCAGCCGGTCGAAAGGGCGCGGCGGCGATACGCGCGCACGCGACAGCATCCGCCGTGACTTTGTCGGATTCATTCAGAAGCTGGACATCGATCCGAGCCTGCCGGTCCTGCTCGTCCTCGACACGTTTGAAGAGGTGCAGTACCGGAACCGCGTCT
>DATFHJ010000180.1:0-38245 GCA_035248585.1 Thermoanaerobaculia bacterium | reverse complement strand
CCCTCCTCGCCGAGGAAGTGTGGGACAGCAAGCCCTTCTCCTCCGATCCCAAGGCCCTGCTCTCCGCCGCCGAGGGGATCCCCGCGGGCGAAGCGGGCGTCGTGGTGCTGCTCGACGAGGCGACGCACACGTTCGATGAGCGGGGCGGGAGCGTGAGCACGCAGCACATCCTCTACCGCATCGCCAACGACTCGGCGATCGATCAGTGGGGCTCGGTGAACGCGCGGTGGGCGCCGTGGTATCAGGAGAAGCCGCAGATCGAGGCGCGGATCATCACCAAAGACGGGATCGTGCAAATGCTCGACGCCAGCGCGCTCATCGAAGCGCCCGCGCCCGAGGAATCGCTCGACATCTTCAGCGACAACCGCGTCATCCGCGCGCCGCTGCCGGGTGTCGCGGTCGGATCCGTCATCGAACAGCTCATCACCTACAAGTCGAAAGAGTCGCTGTACGACGCGGCATCGAGCGATCTCTTTTTCTTCGGCGGCTACCAGCCGGTACATCGCGCGCGCTTCGTCGTCGACGCGCCGTCGTCGCTGAAGCTGCAGTTCGTGAACAACGCCAAGATCGAGCCGCGCAAGGAAGAGAAAGACGGCCGCCAGCACATCGTGTTCGAAGGCGGGCCGTACGCGCGGAAGGACAACTTCGAGTGGGAGCTGCCGTCCGACGTCGCGCCGCTGCCGTGGGTCGGCGTGTCGACGGCAACGTCGTGGCAGGACCTGGCGAAGCGCTACTCCGAGATCGTCGAAAAGCAGATTGCCGACGCAAACCTCGACAAGCAGCTGCGCGAAGCGGTCGGCGCCGAGAGCAGGAAGCGCGAGGTGGTCGCGAAGGCGCTGGCGTGGATTCAGAAGCACGTTCGCTACGCGGGAGTGGAAGTCGGCGAGTCGTCGGTCGTGCCGCGTCCGCCGCAGACGGTGCTGACGAATCGCTACGGCGACTGCAAGGACAAGGCAACGCTGCTCGTCGCGCTCCTGCGCGCGGCCGGCATCACCGCGCACGTCGCGCTCCTCCGCGCCGGCGAGGACTTCGACGTTCCGCGCGAGCTGCCCGGCCTCGGCATGTTCAATCACGCCATCGTCGTGGTGGATCCTGTCAAAGCAGGAGACCAGCCGATGTGGGTCGATCCCACCGATGAATACTCGCGCGCCGGCGAGCTGCCGCTGATGGATCAGGGCCGGCTGGCGCTGATCGCGAGCACGGCTACGACCGCGCCGGTGAAGACGCCGGAGTCGGAGTCGAAGTCGAACCGCACCATCGAGACGCGCACGTTCACGCTCGCCGAGGAAGGGAAAGCGTCCGTCGTCGAGATCACCGAGGCCACGGGCTCGGAAGAGTCGACGATCCGCCGCTTCTACGCCGCGAGCGACCGCAAGAAGTATCGCGAGCAGATGGAGGAGTACGCGAAGGACTACTACGCCGCGAAGGCGATGGCGAAGCTCGACGTCAACGATCCGCACGATCTGACGACGCCGTTCCGCATCCAACTGGAAGCGACCGAAGCCGAGCGCGGGATGTCGATGGACGGCGAAGCGGCGGTGGCGATTTTCCCGAGCGCGTTCGTGCAGAGCGTGCCCTGGTCGCTGCGCGATCTCGAGGATGAAAAGGACGACGCGGCGAAGGAGAAGAAGCGCCGCAAGCAGGACTTCGTCTTCACCCGCCCGTTCGTGCGCGAGTGGCGCTATCGCATCGTGCCGCCCGCGGGCTTCGTGGCCCGTACGCTGCCGGCCAGCGAGACGATGCGCCTCGGCACGATGTCGCTGGCGAAAGAGTTCAAGGTCGAAAACGACGGCACCATCGCTGCGACGTTCCGCTTCGACACCGGCAAGCGCCGCCTTTCCGCGTCCGAGGTCGAAGAGGCGAAGCGGGCGGTGCGCGAGCTGGCCGGGGCGAAGGCCGTGATGATCGGCTTCGACCAGCGCGGTCAGCTGGAGCTGGCGAAGGGCAACATCTCCGGCGCGCTCACGGAGTTCCGCGATCTCGCCACCGTGCATCCGAAAGAAGGGCGCCATCAGGTCGAGATCGCGAAGGCGCTGCTCGCCGGAGGCATGGGCGGCGCGGCGCGCGAGCAGATCGCGAAGGCGATCGCGCTCGAGCCGTCCTACGCGCGCGCGCATCGCATGCACGCGATCATCCTGCAGCACGACGTCCTCGGCCGTCCGTATCGCAAGGGCTTCGATCTCCAGGCCGCGATCGCCGCGTATCGCAAGGCGAAGGAGCTCGATCCGAAAGACGTCGGCATCCGCGCCGAGCTTGCGAAGCTGCTCGAATACGGCGAAGAGGGACTGCTCTTCGGCAAGGGCGCGAACCTCAATGACGCGATCGCGGAATACCGGTCGCTGATCGACGACCTGCACGATGACCGCTTCCATCCGGAGCTCTGCCTCGCGCTCGCGCGCGCGCAGCGCTGGGATGAGCTGGCGGTGGCGGCGAAGAAAACGCAGCCGGAGCAGCAGAGCCTCTGGCGCGTCGTCATCGCCGGCGCGAAGCAAGACTCGAAGGCCGCGATCCGCGAGGCGAGCAGCGAGGATCAGTCGCAGCGCAAGGAAATTCTCCGCAACGCCGCGAGCGTGCTGCTGACGCTGCGCATGTACGGAACGGCCGCCGATCTGATCGAAGAGGCGCTGCAGGGCTCGCCCTCGGCCGAGGGACGGCAGCAGGTGGAAGGGCTGCGCAAAGCGAAGCGCTACGAAGAAATCCAGCTGCCGAAAGACGATCCGAAGAGCGTCGTGAAGAAGATGGTGCTGGACACCGGCCTCCTCGACATGACGCCGGAGCGCGTCGCGGAGTTCTTCACCGCCGACGAGAAAAAATTCTTCGACTCCGACGTGCAGCGCGCGGAGTGGCGGCTCACGCGCACGATCCTGCTGAACATGTCGCGCAAGCAGGGGCTGCCGCTCGAGTTCTTCGCCGACATCGGCATGGGCACGGTCCAGCTGGTGCAGGACGGCGACGAGGCGACCGGCTATCGCATCCGCCTGCGCAACAACAATCCGGGCGCGAACGGCCGCGATGAGACGTTCTTCGTCGTGCGCGACGGCGGCGAGTACAAGATCAGCGCGACGCGCAAAGCGCCGCCGCTCATCGGCCTCAGCGTGATGCGCCTCCTCGACGCGAACAAGAACGACGTGGCGCGGCAGTGGCTGAACTGGGCCCGCGAAGAGTTCCCGGTGCGCGGCGACGACGATCCGCTCGCCTCGACGCCGTTCTCACGCTATTGGGCGAAGTCGAAACAGAGCGCGACCGTCGAGGAGATGCGCGTCGCCGCGGCGATGCTGATGCTGTCGAAGGAGACGGCCGATCGCGCGCTGCCGATTCTCAGCGCGGCGAAGGACGTCGATCAGGCGCTGGCGCTGGCGTTCCTCGCGCGCGAGGACTACGCGTCCGCGCTGCCGGTGGCGCAGCGGCTGCTCGCCGCGAATCCCGATTCGGCGACGGCGTTCGATCTCACGACCGCGATCCTCGGCCGCCTCGGCCGCGGCGAGGAAGTGGCGAAGCTCGCCAACGCGCGTCTCGAGAAGTTGCCGAAGGACGACGACGCGCTGCGCGCGCTCGCCGGCACGGCGATGAACAAAGGCGACTACGCGACGTGCGACAAGTATTACCGCCAGGTCATCGACGAGCTTCGCCCGAATTCGAGCGACTACAACAACATCGCCTGGAACGCGCTGCTCAGCGGCGCGAATCTCGACCGCGCGCTCGACGAGGCGCGGCAGGCGATGCAGCTTCCCGGCGCCGGCCCCGCGCTGCTGCACACGCTGGCGTCGCTGTACGCGGAGACGGGCAAGAGCCTCGAGGCGCGCGAAGCGCTGCTGCAGAGCATGGACGACGCGGGCCGCGACGAGCCGGCCGATCACGATTGGTACGTCCTCGGCCGCATCGCCGAGAACTACGGCGCCACCGACGCCGCGCTCGCCGCGTACAAGCGCGTGGAGAAGCCGAAGGATGAGGCGCTCGCCGCGTCGACGTACGTGCTCGCCGCGCGGCGGCTCACCCGCATCGGGACGATGAAACATTAGTGCGACTCGCATCGGCCCGCATCTGCGCGATGGTCGCGATCTTCTGGATCGCCGGCCCGGTCTCCGCGCAAAGCGATGTCGAGACCCTCAAACTCACCAGCCGCGTGTTCGGAAACACCCGAACGATTCGCGTGCTGTTGCCGCCCGGCTACCACGATCCGAACAACGGGCGCCGGAAGTATCCGGTCTTCTATTTCAACGACGGCATCATCGTCTTCAAATCGGACCGGATCGGGATCGAAGAAGTGGTTCACCGTTTGATCGAGACGCGGCAGATTCCGCCCATCATCGTGGTCGGAATCGACAACGGCGGATCAACCGACCAAACGAAGAATCCGGGGCTCGATCGCGCAAACGAGTACCTGCCCTATCCCGACGCCGGATTTCCCGGCCATTCCTACACACCGGAGCTTTCGCAGCCGATCGGTCAGCGGTACCCCGAGTTTCTCATCGACGAAGTGATGCCGTTGATCCAGGGCCGGTATCGCGTCGCTCGCGGCGCCCGGAACACCGGGCTTGGCGGGTTTTCGTACGGCGGCGTGGCCGCGCTGTTCACGGCAATGTCGAAGCGCGGAATGATCGGAAAACTGCTGTTGGAGAGCACGCCGCTGTGGATCGGGAGCGAGCAGCAGTTGCTCCGGGACGCACGTGCCGTGAGGAAGTGGCCGTCCCGCGTCTACATCGGGCTCGGCACGAGCGAGTCGCCGGAGCAAGCCGTCAACGCCGAGGGCGCGCGAGGTGTCGAGTCTCTGCGCGCGATCATCGCCGCGGCGTCACGGAATTCGAAGGTCAAGATCGTCAAAGAGGACGGCGCGAAGCACGAGCCGCCGGCCTGGCGCGGCCGGCTTCCTGAGGCACTGCGATTCCTGTTCGCCGGCGACGCGGCGCGATGACCCGCCTCACGGCTTCACCCACTCCGCAAAGGTCATCTGGGCGTTCTCGATCTTGATGATCGCGAGGGGCTTGATCGGATTCCGGTCGGGCCCCATCGTGATCGTGCCGGAGACGCCCGGATAGTCTTTCGTCACCGCGATCTGATCGCGGATCGCCTTGCGGTCGAGTGAGCCCGCGCGCGTGATCGCCTGCGCGACGATGTGCAGCGCGTCGTAGCCGAGGGACGCATTCGCGTCGGGATTGCGCCCGTTGCGGTCGCGGATCTTCTTCACGAACTCCTGCACGCGCGGACTCGGATCGCCGACGAAGTAGTGATTGGAAAAATACGAGCCGTCGACCGACTTGCCGCCGATCTCGGTCAACGACGGCGAGTCCCAGCCGTCGCCGCCGACCATCGGAATCGTGATGCCGAGGTCGCGCGCCTGAATCGCGATCTGCCCCACCTCGGTGTAGAAGCCGGGGATGAACAGCACTTTCGGTTTGGTGGACTTGATCGCCGTCAGCTGCGGGCGAAAGTCCGTGTCGCCGCCGCTGTAGCTCTGCTCCACGACGATCTTCCCGCCGAGCGCTTCGTACTCTTTGCGGAAGAACTGCGCGAGGCCGATCGAGTAATCGGTTTTCTTGTCGACGAGCATCGCCGCCGTGTCGAGCTTCAGGCTGTTCTTCACGAAGGCCGCGAGCGCTTTGCCCTGGTACGGATCGGTGAAGCAGACCCGGAAGATGTAATCGCCTTTCTCCGTCACCGAGGGATTCGTCGACGACGGCGAGATCATCGGGACTTTGTTCTGCTGGCAGATGGGCGCGCCGGCGAGGGACTGCGTCGACGAGTTCTCGCCGATCACCACGAGCGCATTGTCGCTCGTGATCAGCTTCGTCACGACGGACGCGGCCTGATCGGGGCGGCCCGCGTCATCCTCGATGACGAGCCTGATCTTCCGTCCGAGGATGCCGCCCGCGGCGTTGATCTCCTCGGCCGCCAGCTTGACGCCCTGCACGGTGGCGTTGCCGAACGCGGCTTGATCGCCCGTCAGCGCGGCATAGACGCCGATTGGAATATCCCCTGTTGCGTCTGCCGTTTGGGCTTCGCGGCCGGGGTTGCATGCCATTGCTCCAAGAGCGGTTCCGAGGGCGATGGCGAGCAGGATGCGAGCTGCTGTTCTCACGATTGCGTTCTCCCGTCCCCCGCGATCTTAGCTGAAAGGATTCACATGCAGGCCAACGACATCCGTAAAGGAATGGTCATCATCTTCGAGGGAGACCTCTGCAAGATCATGGAGTTCCGCCATCACACCCCGGGCAACCTCCGCGCGATGGTGCAAGCCAAGCTGCGCAATCTCCGCACGGGCAACCAGTTCGAGCACCGCTTCCGCTCGAACGACGACATCGAGCAGGCGTTCATCAACCAGCACGAGATGGAGTACATGTACTCCGACGGCCACGCCCATCACTTCATGAACACCGAGAACTTCGAGCAGATCGAGATCAGCGAAGACGACCTCGGCGACGCGGCGGCGTGGCTGGAGCCGGGCGTGAAGCTGCAGGTGCAGTTCCACGAGCTGCGCCCGATCGGCATCGAGCTGCCGAAGACGATGAAGGTGCGGATCAAAGAGACGCAGCCGATGGTGAAGGGCGCGACGCAGTCGTCGTCCTACAAGCCGGCGACGCTGGAGAACGGCGTGGTCGTGCAGGTTCCGCCGTTCGTGACCGAGGGCGAAGAGATCATCGTCGACCCGGTCGACAACCGTTACATCGAGCGCGCGAAGTAAGCTTCCCGCGTGGCCTCCGTCCACTACCTCTGCCTATCCTGCGAACACCGGCTCGCCCGCTCCGCGGGCGAGCCCGCTTCTCCCTGCGGACACTGCAACGCCCCCTCCCCTGTCGTCGCCCTGCCCGAAAACGCCACGATCGATCGCTGCGCTGCCTGCGATCACGACCAGCTCTATTTTCAAAAGGACTTCAACCGCCGCACCGGCATCGCCCTCGTCGTCGTCGGCGCCGCCTTCGTCCCCTGGACGTACGGCCTGTCGTTGTTAGGCGTGACGATCCTCGACTACATCGTCTGGCGCGTGGTGAAGGACGTGATCGTCTGCTACCAATGCCAGGCCGTCCACCGCGGCTACCCCATCCCGGCCGCGATCAAGCCGTTCGACCTGGTCGTGCACGACCGCCACGTCTACGGCGCGGCTCCGCCGGGGGCGGAGGAGGGGCATTAGGGGTACGTTTCGGTGCGCACCGTCGGCGGACAGGCCCTCGCCAGCCGCAGATCAAGCGTCACCAGCGTTGCCTTCAACTGTTCCGCCAGCACGACATAGCTTGCGTCGTACGGAGTGAAATTCGAGCGCAGTTGCCAGATCTCCCACAGCAAAGGATCGTGGGGATATCGCTCCAGACGAATGTCGAGATAGTCTTCGATCGCTTCCTCGGCGCGGGCGACCGTCAAGTCCCCGATCAACACGTACCCGCGGATGGTCTGCAAGACTTCGAGATCGGCAATCATCGGCGCGTGAAGGCTGGCGCCGGACTCGATCAGCCGTTTGCGCAGCACGGCCGCGAGCGGCCGATTCAGCACGAGATCGACGAAGGCCGACGCGTCAACGACGAGTACGCGTGCGTCGCTGGACGGCACTGCGGCTCTCCCGATCCCGGCGAATCATGTCCGCGGAGGAAATGCTCGTACGAACCGGCTCCCGGCTCGCCAAACGGGCGGCCAGTTCCAAGGGGCTCGGTCGTTCCGCGGAACGCCGAATCTCTTCGAGCAGGTAGTCCGAAAGCGACATGCCTGCGAGAGCGGCGCGGGCTTTCATTGTCCTGTGAATCGCTTCCGGCATGTTGCGAATCTGCACCATGACGCCCATACACACAAACATGCACCCATGCATCCCACATGTCAACATGCGCCGCACATGCAACCCTCACATCGGCATGTGCACCAACGCCCCCAACCACCCGCCCAGCACTTCGCCGATCACCACCGCCACGACGTCGACGTAGAGAATGCCCGTCGCGGCCATGGTGGAGCGGATGCGGACGGTTCCCCACACCATCGGGTACAGCAGGAGGGGGATGAGGAGGCCCCAGCCGGCGCGCATCCAGAAGAAGAGATCGCGCAGGATCATGGGGGCAAAGAAGACGGCGATCACGACGAGGAGAATTTTGGCGATCGCGGTGGCGAGGGTGGCGTGGGTGAGGCGCTTCAAGGGATCGATGGACATGCCGCGCACGACGAGGTACCAGTGGCCGAGGAGCATGGCCAGGTTGACGCTGCCGAGGAGGGCGACGGAGGCGAGGGCGCCGGCGATGCTCCAGGCGAGGTGCGGGGGGCGGATGGCGGCGTGGTACGAGAGCACCGCGGTGACGAGGTACGCGAGACCGAGGAGCGCGGCGGAGGCGCGGAAGATCAGGCGTTTGGGGTAGCGGAGGACGAGATAGACGAGAGCGGTGAGCGCCACGATCGCGGCGTCGGCGTAACGGAGATCGCGGGGATGAGACACGCCGGCAAGGAGCGCGAGCACGCCGCCGATGATGAGGATGAGGCGATAGAACTTTACGCCGGCGTTGCGGCGGCCGACGAGGGGGAGGAAGAGGTACAGCCCGGCGGCGCAGTCGATGAGGAACAGCGAGAGCAGCATTACCGGACCACTTCGCTCGCCCGCACGAATCGAAAGCCTTTCGCGCGCAACTCCGGGACGCCTTCGGCCAGCACGCGCATCGTCGCAGGATGGGGATGGCCGATGCCGACGGCGACGCCGTGTCTCTCCGCCGCGGCCGCGAGCTCGGCGAGTTGTCTCCGCACCGTGGCCTCGGTGATCGTGCCGTCGTCGAGGAAGACGTTGCGCGCCGCGGTGCGAACGTTCATCTCGCGCGCGACCTCCGCCGCGACCGAGCTGCCGATCGTGCGCGAGTCGACGAAGTACATCCCCTTCGGCATCCCGCGGAACACGCTTTCCATCACGCGGCGGTCGCTCGTCGCCAGCGATCCCATGTGATTGTTCACGCCGCGCGCGTACGGAACGGCATCGACGTTTTCGCGCGTCGCTTTCGCGATCTCGTCATCGGACATTGACGTGAGAATCGCGTTGCGGCCCGGCGTTTCGCTGCCGCGCGGCTCCATCGGCAGATGGCAGAGGATCTCGTAGCCGCGCGCGTGCAGCTTCTCCGCGAACGCCGCGGCGCGCGTGGAGTTCGGCAGGATGGCGCAGTTGACGTTCGGGTCGAGCGACATCACGCGATCGAGCGGCTGCCCTTCGAAGCCGAGGTCGTCGATGATGAGGACGATCCGCGGCTTGCTCGCGCGGACGCGGGGAAGCGCGGTTTGTTGGGTGGCTCGCGGTTGCGGTTTGGCGGGTGCGGGTTTGGCGGCCGGTGTGGGAACGGCGTCCGAAGGCGCGAGCGCGCTGTAGAGATAGAACAGCCCGAACGCGACGACGGGGATGAGCGTGAGGACGGCGATCGTGCGAAAGGTCGCGCGAGCGCCGTCGTCCATCACGCCGCTTTTTTCGCCACCGGCGTCGCCGCGCCGAACAGCTGGAGGGCCTTCTTCAGGATCAGGTCCTCTTCATCCTTCTTGCTCTTCCCTTTCGTCTCCTGCTCCTCGAGCGCCTGCGCGGTGAGGTCGACGGTGACGTCGGGGCGGATGCCGGTGTCGGTGATCGGCTTGAGGTCGGGGGTCGTGTAGTGGCCGACCGTCATCTGCACGCCGCCGCCGCTCGGCAGCGCGACGAAGCGCTGGACGATGGCTTTGCCGTACGTCGTGATGCCGACCAGTTTGCCGCGATTGTTGCCGCGGATCGCGGAGGCAAACACTTCGCCGCCGGCCGCGGTCGAGATGTCGGCAAGCACCTGCACTTCGCCGTCGAACGACGTCTCGCGATTTGCCTGCCATTGCTTCGGCTCGATCTTGCGTCCTTCGATCGAGGTGATGAGACCGCTGGTGAGGAGGTCGTCCGCCGCGGCGATCGCCTCGTCGACCGAGCCCGCGGCATTGCCGCGCACGTCGACGATCAGTTTCTTGATGCCGCGCTTGCGCGCGTCTTCGAGCGCCATGCGGAACTGCGCCGCGCTCCCCTTCTCCCAGTACGGAACCTTGATGTAGCCGACGCCGGAGATGGTGTCGGTCTGCAGCGCCACGGGGTGGAACGAGGCCGACTGCAGCGTGATCTCGGAGCGCTTCGTCTCGCCGCCGTGCAGGACCTGCAGCTTGACCGGACCGCTCGCGCGCAGGGCGTTGCGAATCTGCCAGAAGGCCATCTTCGTCGTGCTCTGGCCGTTGATCTTCTCGATGAAGTCGCCGCGCTCGAGTCCCGCCTTGTCCGCGGGAGAACCGACGACGGGCGTCACGACGTACGCGTAGCCGAAGCGCTTCGTGACGATGAGGCCGATGCCGTTGTCCTCGACGTCGACGAAGCTCTTGTACGCGTTCATCTGCGCGGGCGGCACGTAGTAGCTGAACTCGTCGATCGCGTCCGTGACGCCGGTGAACGCGCCGTCCATCAGCTGGTCGGAGCTGGCCGGCTCGACGTAGTTGCTCCGCACGAGGTCAAAGACCTCGGTGAAGATGCTGATGTAGCGATAGGCACTGTTCTTCTGCGTGGCCTGGCCGAACAACGCGCCCGCGAGCAGCATGATCATCAGCGCGACCGAGAGGGAGAGAAACGCGATTTTCTTTTTTGTCATCATCGCAACCACTTCTGCGGGTCTTCCGGACGATTGTCCTGCCGAATCTCGAAGTACAGATGCCCGGAGCTCGCATCCTCGCTCTCGCCCACCCCTGCAATCGGCTGGCCGCTGGCGACCCGCTGGCCGACCGCGACGAGCGGCGACTTCACGTTGCCGTAGAGCGAAAAGACGCGATTTCCGTGATCCAGAATGATCAAGTTCCCGTATCCCTTGAACCACTGCGAAAAAAGAACTGTTCCCTCGAACACCGCGTGCACCGGGGTGCCCGCAACTGCTTCGATTTTCAGGCCATTGTTGACCGTATAGGTTGAAAACTTCGGGTTACGCTGTTTGCCGAAGGTCTCGACGACCTTTCCTTCGGCCGGCCAGGCCAGCGCGCCCTGGACGCTGCGGATGTCGATCTGAGGGGCGAGTCCGCGCTGCTGCTGCGAGAGCGCGGCGACGAGACGCTGCAGCCGCCGGGCCTTTTCTTCGAGGACGGCGAGCTGTTCCGCGGTGCCGCTCTCTTCGGTGCGCAGCCGCGCGAGGAGCGTCTGTTTCTGGCGCACGGCGAGCGCGACGGCGCGGCGGCGCTCTTCGACGGCCAGCCGCGTTCGATGCAGCGCGTCGCGCCGCTGCGCGAGCTGCCCCTGCTGCACCGCCAGCCGGCGCTGCGCGGTCTGGAAGCGCGTGACGGCGCGCGCGTCGTGCGAGACGAGATAGCTGAGCATCGAGATCGCTTCGATCGGATTCGTGTCGATGTCGAGCGCGAGGAGCATGCGGACATAGCTCAACCCGCCGAGGCGATAGAGGACGACGAGGCGCTTGCGGAGATCTTCCTTCTGCCGCGCGAGGCGCGGCACGAGCGCGGCGATCTCGGTCTCGAGCGTCTGCTGTTCGGCGGTGATGCGCGTTTCCTCCGCGGCCGCGATGTCGAGCTCGCGCGTGCGGATGCCGAGCTCGAGATCGGATTCCTCGAGCTCGCGCGCCGCCGACTGCGCCTGCTTGCGCACGCCGTCGAGGCGCGCGCGAAGCTTCGTGATCTCGCCGCGCACGCGATCGAGATCGGTGCGCTGCGGCGCCGCGGGAGCGGCGATCATGAGAGAGAGTAAAACAGCGAACGCGCGGCGCTTACCCATAACGCGCCGAGAATTCCGACAGCGCCTGCTTCGCGGCCTGCTGCTGCGCTTCTTTCTTCGACGAGCCCTCGCCGCGCGTGGTGAGGCTGCCGAGCTTTACTTCGACGACGAAGGTCTTGTCGTGATCCGGGCCGACTTCGGCAACGACGTTGTAGTCGGGGAGCTGCAGTCCCTTCGCCTGCGCGATCTCCTGCAGCGCGGTCTTGTAATCCTGAAAGAGCAGGTCCTGCTGGTTGATGCGCTGGATGTCGTCGACGAACGAGCGCTCGATCAATTGCCGCGCAGGGCTGATGCCGCCGTCGAGATAGATCGCGGCGATGACGGCCTCGAAGAGATTCGCGAGCAGCGAGTCTTTCTTCCGGCCGCCGGTCTTCTCCTCGCCGACGCCGAGGAGAATGACGTCGCCCATCTCGAGATCGCGGGCCTTGCGAGCGAGACTCGGGGCGCTGACGAGATACGCTTTCATTTTCGAGAGCGCGCCTTCGTCGAGCTGCGGGAACTGCTGAAAGAGCAGATCGCCGATGACGAAGCCGAGGACCGAGTCGCCGAGGAACTCGAAGGTCTCGTTGTGGCGGACGTCGTCGCCTCTCGCTTCGTGGGAGTACGACTTGTGAGTGAGCGCGCGGCGGAGCAGATCGCGGCGCCCGAAGACATATCCGATCCGCTGTTCGAACTCGGAGAGGCCGTTATCCAATCCCGGGAAGTATACGGAATGACCCATGGTTTCGCTCGGCGTGCTGCGGCAGGGAGCGAAGTGGCTTCTCATCGGCGTGCTGGCGTTGGCGGCGGGCGCGAACGAGCCGGCGATTCAGTACCCCGACCTGGCCACGGCCGAGGGGTACGCGCGCGAGCTGACGGCGGCGATCTCGCCGGCGAAGCTCGATCGCGCGCTCCTGCAGAAGCCCGGGGACATTCCGCTCGTCCTGCGCACCCTCGGCTCGGCCACGTTCACGAAAGACGTCGCGCTGCAGATGCGGCTCACGCGGTATCTCGGCGAACTGGTCGCGTTGCGCGCGCGGCGCGCGGACAAGAATCCGAACGCGGCGGCGATTCGCGACGTGACGGCATTCCTCCTCGTCGATCCGGTGCGCTTCACGCGCGACAGCGCATTCCGCGCGCGCATCACTCCCCTGCTTCCGCGCGCGCTCGATGCCACGTACAGCGCCGCGCTGCGCAATGCCTGTCTGCGCGAATTGAACGCGTCAGTCGGCGTCGACTTCGATACGTTCGAGACCGTGGCCGCGGGCTGGGGCTCGATCGCGCATCGCAGCAGCGAGCGGCGCGTGCCGCTCGCGCGCGACCTGCGGATGCCGGACGACTACTCGCCGATCGAGACGTCGATCTACTCGATCAACTCGAGCTTCTTCTCCGAGGACGCGCGCGCGTTCCTGGCCGCGGTGCGGAAAGCGGCGCCGAAGCGGCGCATCGTCGTGCTCACGGATTCGTCTCCGCAGGACGTGACGGTCGTCCCGACGTTCGGCCGTCCCTACACGCCATGGCCGCGCGATCCGTTCACGATCGCGCGAGCGCCGGACGGCGGCGTGGTGCTGATTAACCGTCCCAATTTGCAGCCGCGCCGCGAAGAGGACGCGAACATAGCTCGCGCGCTGGCGCAATTCGAAGACGCGCGGTGGACGGTGGCGCCGATCCCGTTTCACAACGGCCACATCCTGCTGACGCCGAAGGCGGCCTGGATCAGCATTCATACGGTCGAGATCCGCGCCCTTCAAATCCTCGGCATCAAGCAAGTGCCGGTGCAGACGTTCGCGACCAAGGCCGGGATCGAGAAGTACCTCGGCGCGGTGCGGCAGGCGGCCAAAGAGCTCGAGGAGCTGTATCGCAAGCCCGTGCGCTTCGTGCATCCCCTCGCCGCCGATCCCGCGGTGATGCAGAAGCTCGGCGGCGGCGGCGGCTTCGATCTCGATTCCGTGATGACGCTGCTGCCGCAATCGGACGGCTCGCTCGTCGCGCTGATCGGCGACTTCTCGCTGAAATACACGCCGAACAAAGTCTTCGGCACCGTCGCGGCGCAGCCGAAAGGCTTGCAGCTGTTCCTCGACACGATCGCCGCGCACCTCGGCGCGAACGGGATCAAGGTGAAGCGCCTGCCGCTGATCAACATGCGCTCGAAGGATTCGCCGGAAGAGTTCCTGCTGACGTGGAACAACGTCGTCCTCGAGCCGGGACGCGCGGAAGGATTCTCGATGCTGATCCCTGAAGCGGACGCGCTCGCGAAGAAGACGTTTGCCGGCGCGGGATACGAGCTGACGCTGTTTCCGCCGCTCGTGAAGAGCGTGACGCACAGCGGAGGGTACCGCTGCGCGTCGAATCACGTGCGCGCTATTGGAGCGCCGTAAGCGCCTGCCGCGCGGTGCGAATGTCATCCGCGTAGCGCTGCGGCGGCGCGGTCTTCACGAACTGGGTGAGCGCTTTGCGCGCTTCGTCGCGCTGGCCGGTGCGGCCGGCGATGAGGCCGAGGTTGAAGAAGGCGTCGTACTGGCGCGGGTCGAGGGCCACGGCGCTGCGCCAGGCTTCCATCGCCCGCGGGAAGTCGTTCTCGCGCGCGTAAACCACGCCCATCGTGTTCAGCGCCAGCGGCATCTTCGCGTTCAGCTGCAGCGCGCGGCCGAGGTACTGCTTCGCGGTCGGGATGTCGTTCGTGCGCAGCGCGACCACGCCCATGTTCTGGAACGCCGTCGCATTCGTGTGATCGACCTTCAGCGCCTGCTGGAACTGCTGGACGGCCTCCGGGTAACGACCCATGTCGGCCAGAGCGATGCCGTAGGCATTCAAGAGATCGGGATCCTTCGAGCTGGCGAACTGGGAGAGAATCTGCACCGCTTCCGCGGCCTCGCCCTTCTCGCTGAGCAAGAGGCCGAGGCGCTTCTTCATCGTCTCGTCGGCCTCGCCCTTGGCAATCTCCTCGCGGAGGAACTGCTCCGCCTGGTCATTGTGCTCGGTCTGCTGAAGCATGAACGCGACGAGATCGCGGGCCATCGACATCTCGGGCCGCTCCTTGAGCAGCTTCTGCGCGACGTCGAGCGCTTCATCCCATTTGTTTTCCTGATAGAGCGACACGGCGTGGTTCATGCGGCCGAAGAACGTAACGAGATTCTTCGGATCGTCGGCCGCGGTGTAGGTCTTCTTCGCGGCCGCGGTGCCGGTGAGATAGCCGAGGCTCATCAGCTTCTGCGCTTCGTCCGGCGAGATGTTGCGCTCGACGTTGAGGTCGGGCGCCGGCGCGGCGTGGGCCATCAGCTGGCGGATCTTCGTGGTCATGCGGCGGTCGTCGCGAAGGATGTTCTTCGTCTCGCCCGGATCGCGCGCCAGGTCATACAGCTCCGCGAGCGGAAGATCGACGTACTTGCGGCCCTCGTGAATCATGCCGACGAGAGGCGCCCAGCCGAGGTTCAGCGATGAGGTGAGCGACTCGAAGTACGTGTCGCGCGGCGCTTTCATTTCCAGCAATGACTCGCCGCGCAGCTCCTCCGGCTTCTTGATGCCGAGGCGCGCCAGGATCGTCGGCGCGATGTCGATGTGGCGCACGTAGCTCTTCTCGACGTGCGGCTTGACGCGGTCCTTCTCGTACACGATCAGCGGAACCTTCAGCGTCTCTTCGTAGGCGAAGAGGCCGTGCGTCACTTCGCCGTGCTCGCCCATCCCTTCGCCGTGATCGGCGGTGACGATGACGAACGTGTTCGGCTTCTTCTCCAGGATCGGGCGGAGGAAGTTCGCCAGGTAGTCGTCCGCGGACGCGACCTCGCCGTAATACGGCTCGTTCCGGTACTGCTCCCGGAACGGCGAGCGCGGCGCGTACGGCGCGTGGGGCTCGTAGAGGTGCACCCACATGAACTTCTTCCGCTCGGGCAGCGAGTCGTACCACTGCTGCGCGGCGGCGAGCGTCTCGTTGGCCGGCCGCTCCGGCACGGTGAACATCGTCGGTGCCGTGCCCTCGTGGTACTTGTCGTCGTAGACGTCGAAGTCGGGATTGAGGCCGAACCGCGCGTCGAGCGGATACGCGCCGACGAACGCGCCGGTGGCGTAGCCGTTCTCCTTCAACACCTTCGCGATCGTGTGATGTTTCGGATCGAGCGTGAAGCCGGCGTTGTCGCGCACGCCGTGCTGAAACGGCAGGAGGCCCGTGAGGATGTTCGTGTGCGACGGGAAAGTGATGACGTTGTGCGCGTGGGCGTTGGAGAAGTAGATGCCGCCGCGCGCGAGCTCGTCGAGATACGGCGTCTGCACTTTCGACTTGGGATTCGCGAACGTGAGGCAGTCCCAGCGCAGCGTGTCGATGGTGACGAGGATGACGTCGGGCTGGTCGGCGGGCGCGCCGCGGAAACGCAGCGCGGCCATGATGGCCACGGCAAGAACGACGAGCGCGCCGGCTCCGATGAGCCAGCGCGCCTTACTTCGTGGTGGAGCGGCGGGCTTCAGCCCGCCGTCCGGCTTCGGCGGGCTAAAGCCCGCCGCTCCAGTGGAATGGTTGGTTTTCTTCGCCACTACAGGACACGGAAAGGAATCGTGACCACCGATTGATTCCCGTCCTTCGCCTTCACGGTGAAGCGGAGCTCGTGCTCGCCGGCCGGAAGGTTCTCGGGCTTGAAGTTGAACAGCAGTTTCACGCCGCCGCGATCATCGGCGGCGGTGCGGCCGACGAGCTTCACGTTCGGCGCGTCGGCCGAGCCGACGATCTCCGGCTTGACCTCGAGATTCTCGAGCGGCACGCGATAGAGGAACAGCGCGAGCTTGTACTCCTTGTTCGCCGTGACCGCGGCCTCGCGCTTCGGGATGTACTTCGACTCGCCGGTCGCGAACGGATACGGGTAGTCATCGCCGCGCGTCGGGCCGACGAGCATGACCCAGTTCGCCGGCTCGTCGAAGAGGAGCGGCGGGAGGACGACCGCGCTGTCGAACTTCGGCACGTTCAGGTCACTGCGCACGAAGCCGAGACGGCCCGACTCTTCGACGCGCACGATCGCCTTCACCGCGTAGGTGCCGGGCGCGAGACGGAGCGTGCCGAAGTAGCGCACGCCGGAGCCGCGCACGGTGTCGCCGGCCTTGCTGAGGTCGAGCGAGATGCGCTGCTGCAGAAAATCGATGACCTGGTTCTTGTCGTCGAACGCGTAGAGATAGAGGTTCGCGGTCGCGGCGGTGCCGGTGACGCCTTCGAGCAGGCGGTTGCCCGGGATCTCGACGAGCACCGGAACGCGCGCCTTGCCGCCGGGGCCCGGCAGCGGAGTGGCGGCGAGCGAGAGATCGACGTCCTTGATCGGCGCGTCGGTCATCATGATCTCGGAGAGGCTGAGCGTCTTCTCGAGGTCCGTGACCTTCGTGCCGGCTTCGTAGTAGCCGAGGCGGTACGACGGCTTGCCCGTCTTCGCCTTCACTTTCAGCTCGTGGAACTTGCCGGGCTTGCCGGTGCCGCGCGCGGTGAAGCCGAGGAGGTAAACGACTTCCTGCTGCTTCAGCATGCGCGCGAAGTTCGAGCCCATTTCGTTGCTGTTCTTGAAGACCGTGCCGCCGGTCGGCGTCGTCATCAGGAACAGCGACTCGCTGGAGGAGCGCTTCACGCCGGTGCTGGCGTCGACCTGCGAGCGCAGGCCTTTGATGTCGATCGCGTGCAGCGTGACGTCGGAGCGGCGGAACATATCGGCCATGATCTTGACGTCGGTCGTCGACTGCGAGCTGCCGAAGCGCTTCTCGTTGTCGACCTTCCACACTTCGCCCGACAGCGCCGCGTCGGTGTCTTCGCGGGTCTTCTCCATGCTGAGATCTTCGCGTCCCTGCACGAGCCGCGCGTCGAATCCCTCGGAGAGCAGGATGACCTGCTTCTGTCCCTTCACGCGATCGAGCATGCGGGCCACGATGCCGAAGTTGTTGAGCTGGATCTTCAGGCGGTTGCGCAGCTCCGCGTCCTGGTTGCGCTGGTTCATCGCGTTCGCGTCGGCGACCTGTTCCTGATACGCGGCCTCGCGGTCGGCTTTCGCGCCGGCAGCGCTGCCGGTGGCATCAGGGTTCGCGTTGACCACCGCCGAGATCATCAGCGGATCGGCGACCTTGAAGTACTTCGGATGACCGAGCGTCTCGATCGCATTCGCGAGGAGCGTGCGGTTCTTCGTGAAGCTGGTGATCATCTTCGCGCCGCCCTCGGCGGTATAGACGACCACCGCGGCGAGGTCGCGCTCGCCCATCTGCGTGTCGACGAACTGCTTGGCCGCTTCGGCCGCGCGGGCGATCGTGCCGGGCGCGGAGTTCGCGACGTCGAACAGCAGCACGAAGTGGCGCGTGGCCACGGGCGGCAGCGGCGCGTTCGGATTCTCCGCGGCCGTGACCTTGGTCATGTCGACGGTCTCGAAGTATTCGATCGGAACTTTCTTGCCGTCATCGAACAGCTCGAAGTCTTCCTTGGTGAGATCGCGCACCGGATTCCCGGAGCGGTCGACGACCGTCACCGGAACTTCCACGACGGTGACTGCTACGGACTCACCGAAGCGCTGCGCGTAGGCGGTGGTCATGACGACCGACAGCAGCAGCGCAGTCACGAGCCAGCGATGTTTCTTCATTGATTTCTCCTGATCTTCTAGAGGATTCGAAATGGCAACGTCACCACCGATTCGTTTCCTTCCTTCGGTTTGACGGTGAATCTTAGTTCGTAGTCACCCGGCTGCAGTCCCGCGGGGGTGAAGTCGAAGAGCAGCTTCGAGCTGCCCTGCTCGTCCGCGGGCGTGCGTCCGACGAGCTTCACGTCCGCCTTCTGCGCGGCGCCGTTCGCGCTGACCAGCTGCGGCGAGACGCCGAGGTTCTCGGACGGCACGCGATAGAGGAACAGCGCGAGGCGCTGCGACGCTCCCGCTTTGAGCGCGGGACGCGAGCGCGGCACGTACTTTTGCTCGCCGGCATTGAACGGATACGGATAGACGTCGCCGCGCGGCGAGCCGGCGAGCGTGACCCAGTTCGCGCTGTCGGCGAGGAACACCGGCGGCAGCACGGCCGCGCTCTCGAACTCCGGCACGTGGATGTCGCTGCGCACGAAGCCGATCTTGCCCGTCTCTTCGACGCGCACGACGGCCTTGATCGCGTAGTCGCCCGGCGGCAGCTGCAGCGTGCCGAAGTAGCGGATCCCGCCGGCGCGCACGGTCTCGACCTCGTCGATGATGTCGAGGGCGATGCGCTGCGCGAGGTTGTCGCGTACCTGATTCTTTTTGTCGAAGGCGTAGATGAAGAGGTTCGCGGTGAGGATGCCGTCTTTGACGCCCTGCACGAACTTGTCGCCCGGCAGCTCGATGAAGAGCGGCACGCGCGCCTTCTCGATGAACGGGCCCGGCAGCGTCGTGAACGCGAGCGACATGCCGACGTCGTTGATCGGCTTGTCGGTCATCAGAATCTCGGTGAGGCTGATGGTCTTCTCGAGATTCGTCATCCGGTCGGAGGCCTCGAAGTAGCCGGCGCGATGCGACACGCGCGCGCCGGGCGCGGTGGTCTTCACTTTCAGCGAGTGGAACTTGCCGGGCTTGCCGGCGGTCTTCGCGTTGAAGCCGAGGAGATAGACGACCTCCTGCTGCTCCATCATCCGCGCGAAGGTGGCCTTCAGATCGTTCGCGTGCTGGAACACCGTGCCGCCGGTCGGCTCGGTGAGGAGGAACAATCCTTCGTTCGATTTGCCGCGCGCGCCGACTTCGCCGGCGGAGGTGTCGGTGTTGCCGCGCAGTCCCTTGATGTCGATCGCGTGCAGGACGACGTCGGAGCGGCGGAAGAGCGCCGCCATTTCGTTGATGTCGCGCGCGCTGCCGGCGTTGCCGAAGCGCTCGTCGCTGTTGACGTGCCACACCTCGCCGGAAAACTTCTGATCATTTTCCTCGGTGGCTTTGCTCGCGGAGATGTCTTCGCGCCCCTGCACGAGCCGCGCGTCGAATCCCTCGGAGAGGAGGATGATCTGCTTGCGGCCGTGCAGGCGGTCGAGCACGCGGGCGATCGTGGCCAATTCGGAGAGCTGCACGCGCAGGCGATTGCGCTGCTCGGTGTTCTGGGCGACGGTGGCCGTGCGCTGCTGCTCGCGCTGCACGGTGTCGAAGTGCTCGTTGAATGCGGCGGCGGCCTCCGCTTTCGCCACCGACGCGCCTTTCGGCCGGTCGTCGAGGCTGGGAACTTCGCCCGGCTCGCGCTCGGCCGCAACCGGCATTTCGGCATCGACCGCCGTGGACTTGAACGAGATCATCAGCGGATCGGCGACCTTGAAGTACTCGGGATTGCCGAGCGTGCGCACGGCCGCTTTCAGCATGTCCTTGTCGGTCGTGAAGCTCGTGATCAGCCGCGCGCCCTTTTCGGACGTGAAGATCGCGACCGCGCCGAGATCGCGCGAGGTCATCTGCGCATCGATGAACGTCGTCGCCGCTTCGGCGGCGCGTTTGATCGTGCCGGGGCCCGAGTTCGCGAGGTCGAAGAAGAGGAGGAAATTGCGCGTGGCCGCGGGCGGGAGGGCCTTGTTGTTCGCGGTGTCGAGCACTTTCATGTCGAGCACTTCGAAGTACTCGACCGGAACTTTCTTTCCTTCGTCGTACAGCTCGAACTGTTCCTTCGTCAGGTTGCGCACGGCTTTGCCGTCATTGCCGACGACCGTGACCGGCACCTCGATGACCGTGACCTGCACCGTCTCCGCAACCCGCTGCGCAAGCGCAGCGGCTGAAGCGAGAACGATTGCCACTACCGCAATCCACGCTTTGGCGTTCATGGTCTCTCCTTCGGGAAGGCAGGGAAATTCTGACGCGCTATGCGGCGCGCGGCGGTTTCAGTTGCGTGACAGGTGGAGGACAGGCACTCTTGCCTGTCCTGACAAGCCCAACAGAGCAGGACAGGCAGGAGTGCCTGTCCCCCACTAGCCCGCTAAACGCTTCAACCCCGGATGATTCGGATACTTCGCCAATCCCTGCCGCGCCCAGTATTTCACGCCGCGGGCGTCGCCGACTGTCTGGAGCACCTGACACACGGCGATGTACGACGGCGGCGTCGGCGATTCCTGGATCAGCTTGCGCACGAGCTGCGTGGCCTCGGGAATGCGTCCCTCGGCGACGAGGAGGAGCACGATGTTTTTGTACGCCAGCGGCTCATCGGGGTACAGCTCGATCTCCTTCCGGAAATCGCGCTCCGCTTCTTCCGCGCGGCCGAGGCGCGCCAGCGCATCGCCGCGGAAGAAGAAGAGACCCAGCACATCCTGATCGGGCTTCTTCACGCGCTCCGCTTCATTCAGATGCTCGATCGCGCGGTCGAGCTGGTTCTGCTCGATCTCGACGCGCGCGAGCGTGACGAGCGCGTTGGCGCGATAGCGGTCCGACTCCAGCGCGAGCCTGGCCTCGGACTCCGCTTTCGCGAGGTCCTTCTTCTCCATCCAGATCCGCGCGAGGATGCCGTGGGCCTGACCGGGCTCGATTCTCATCGCCAGCTCGGCATGTTTCTCGGCGTCGTCAAACTCGCGTCCTTCGAGCTGGAGGTTCGCGATCTCCATCGCGAGATGCAGCGCCTGCGGCGAGAGGCGCAGCCCTTCCTTAGCCGTGGCGATGGCCTCCTCGCGCCGGCCGAGCTTCTTCAGCGCCTTCGACTTGAGCTCGTAGAGATCGACCATGCGCGGATTCGCGGCGAGCACGCGGTCGATGACCTGCAGCGTCTCGTCGTACTTGCGCTCGTGAAAACGCTGGTAGGCCACGCCGATCTGCTTGATGGTCGCGACGTGATCCTTCGGATCGTCGAGCACTTCGCCCGGCTTCGTCTGCGCCGTCGAACCGAGATAGCCGAGGGCCGTCAGCTTCGCGACGTCCTCGGGATTGACCGCCGACGGCGCTTCGGCATCGCGGATGAGCGGCGCGATGGCCGCTTTCATGGCGAAGAATCCACGGCGGTCCTGCGTGAGGACGTTGTTCTTCTCCGCGGGATCGTCGCGGACGTTGAAGAGCTCCGGCTTCGGCGACTGGATGTAATGGCGCTCGCCGTCGATGAGCGAGTGCTGGTCAGCCCAGCCGAAGTGAAAGCGCGCGTAGTAGGTCTCGCTGTAGACGGCGCGCTTCTCGGGCGACTTCGCATCGAGGAACGAGAGCAGCGAGCGGCCGGCGAGCTTGTTCGGCGCGGCGGCGGTGGTGCGCTCGACGATCGTCGGCACGAGGTCGATCAGCTGTACGGGCGCGGCGACGGAGTCGCCGGCGAACTTCTGCTGCGGCAGCTTCACGATCAGCGGGACCTGGATCGCCTCGCGATAGAGGAACGTGCCGTGCTCCTCTTCGCCGTGGTCGTTGAGCCCTTCGCCGTGATCGGAGAGGAGAATGATCAGCGCCTTGTCGTAGAGGCCCTGATCCTTCAGCCACTGCAGATACTGGCCGACGATCTCATCGGCGCGCGCGATCTCGCCGTCGTACGGCGCGGAGGCATAGCGGCTGCGGAACGGCTCCGGCGGCGTGTACGGAGAGTGCGGCTCGTAGATGTGGAGGAAGAAGAAGACCGGTTTCTGCTGCTTCGCGATCCAGTTCTCGGCGACCTGCGCGGTGGCCGCGCCGTCGCGCTGGATGTTCGCGAGCAGCGGCTGCCCGCGTCTCTCGGGCAGCACCGCGACTTCGTCGTCGTAGAGATCGAAGCCGCGATTGAGGCCTCCTTCGCGGCGCAGTACGAACGCCGAAACGGCCGCGCCGGTGGCGTAGCCGCGCTCGTGCAGCGACTCGGTGATGGTCTTCGCCGTCGGGCGCAGCTGGAAGCCGATATTGTCGCGCACGCCGTGCTCGGACGGGAGGAGTCCGGTGAGCATGGAAGTGTGCGACGGCAGCGTGAGCGGCGTGTGCGAGTACGCGCGCTCATAGAGGATTCCATCGCCGCGCAGCGCGTCGATGTGCGGCGTCTCCACGCCTTTGTAGCCGTAGGCGGGAAGGTGATCGGAGCGCAGCGTGTCGATGGAGATCAGGAAGACGGGCGTGCTCGGCGACGCCGCGGGAAGCGTGCGGTTGCCCTTGCACGAAAAAAGGGTGAGGGCGACTAGCGCCCCCACCCAGATCCCTCGCGAAGCTCGGGATGACACGCCGTTCGCTGCGCTCACGCGTGTCACTTCATCTGCGCGAGCAGGTCTTTGGCGTCTTTGGCCTCGGAGCTGTCCGGCGCCATGGCGACGACTTTCTGCAAGTCGGCCTTCGCCTCTTTCATCTTCTTCAGCTGCAGCGCGGCGATGGCGCGGTAGTAGTACGCGGCCGGCATGTCGGACGCGACCGCGACCGCATCATTGAAGTACTTGTACGCGTCCTCGGGCTTGTTGTTGTTGATGAAGCGGATGCCGATGTTGAGGATCGTGTTCGGATCGGCAAGCGCGCCCGGAGGCATGTCGGCGAGAATCTTCTTCGCCGCGTCGACCTGCTCATCCTGGAGGAGCATGTCGATGAGCAGCGTCGCGGCGGTCATGTTGCCGGTGTCGGCCGCGTAGATCTCCTGCATCACCACCAGCGCCTTCTTCACTTCGCCCGCGCCGTGGTAGGCGCGCGCGAGCGCGAACTTGAGCTGCGTGTTGTCCTTCAGGACGCCGACTGCTTTCTCGAACTCCGTCGCCGCTTCCTTCCACTTCTGCTCTTTGAGGAAGTTGTTGCCGGCTTCGATGGCCGCGGCGATCTCGGGCGTGATCTCCACGCCGCCGACCATGATCGCTTCCTTCTGCTGTTCTTCCTCGGCGGGCTTCGGAGCCTCTTCGGGCTTCGGCTCGATCACGATCTTGATCGGAGGAGAGAGGCGATCGATCTCGCTCACGTTCGCGTTGGTCTTGCGAAGGAGGAATCCCTCGGCTTCGACGTCGATGTACCACTGGCCGCCGATCAGTCCGCCGGCCGCCCACTTTCCTTTGGCATCGGTGAGGATCGGGTCGGGTCCGGTCTCGCTTCCGCGGACCGATTTGAGAATGACCTTGGCACCCTTGACCGGCTTGCCATTCTGATCAACGACGACGCCTTGCAAGCGTCCAACACCTCGCCATGCCTGAGCCGACGCTGTCGCGGCAAACAGAAGAGCGAGGAGAGACGCGCTCACGAACAGCGCTGCTTTCTTCAATGGAAACTCCTCCTTATTGATCGCTCCGAAAAAGAAAAAACCCGCCGGGAGAATTCCCGGCGGGTTTCGGTCAAACGACCTTGGAATAAGGAGCTTAGAACGTCAGGCGCGCGCCGACACGGAAGATGCGCGGCGACTGATATTCACGAATGCGGCTCGCGGCCGGACGACGCGCGGTTGCACGCGCGAGGTCGGCGTTGCGCTGCAGGACGACACGGTTGTTCGTCACGTTGAACGCGTCGACGGAGAGCTCGAGGCCCACGCCACGGAAGCGGAAATCCTTCGCGAGGCGGAGGTCGACCGAGTACGGATTGTCGAGGCGATGCTCGGTGACGTCGGAAACGAGGATCTGGCGGCGGACAGCGGCCACCGGCAGAACCGGCGTTTCATGAACGTAGAGGATCGGGTAGCCCTGGCGCATCGTGAAGTTCACGCCGAGGTTCGCTTCGACGACCGGGACCTGATAGACCGCGGCCGCGTTGAACGCCCACTCGGAGTTGATCCACACCGCGCCCTTGGCGCCGGAGATGGTGCCCGAGCCCTGGACGACATCGGCGCCGTCGCACACGCTGCAACCGGTGCCGGTGCGCGCCTGCGTCGGATCGATGATCGCCTGAGACTCGACGCTCTGAGTCCAATCGTTCCACGAGAAGTTGCCACGCAGCATCCAGCGGCTGGCCATGCGCTTCACGGCCGACAGCTCGACGCCGTCGTAGGACTGCGAGTAACCGTCACGGTTCGTGAGCGCGTAGTAGATCGGCAGACCGACTTCCGGCTTCACGTCATAGTACGGAATGCTGTAATCACCGACTTCGAATACCGTGCTCGGGCGAGTCACGGTTCCCAGCTGGATGTAGTCGGCGGTGGTGTACCAGTCGCCGGAGCCCGGAGTCTTCTCAGGGCGTCTCCAGAGGAAGTTGTCGAGGTCGCGATGGGTGTAGTTGACGCCGACGACGAAGTCGCGGACAAGCTCATGCTCGAAGCCGAGGATGAACTCGTCGGTCGACGGAGACTCCACGTCCGGATCGACGCGGACGACCTTCAGCGCGCTGCCGAGGTGGTTCGGGTCGAAGCCGACCGGGTTGACGATGCTGCCGCCGGTGTAGCCCCAGTAGATCTCACCCTGGTCGATGCGATCGTTGCCGTTGAAGTCGACGGTATAGGCGCCGCCGTACGAGTAACTGCCGTAGATCGCGCCGGTGAAGCCCGTGGAGTTCGATCCCATCTGCGCGATGTAGCGGTTGTACGCTGCGCGGAGGAGAGTCTTCTTCTCGGCACCGAGGGCGTAGGTCAAACCGATACGCGGGGAGATGTCATCCCACTCCATCGTGTCGATCTGATCGGCCGAAACGGAGAAGCCCGGAAGGATCACGGTCCCGCCAGGAGTCCGGAAGAGGTTGTTGGCAGAGGCCGGGCTGCTCTGATCGCCCGCTTCACCCTTCTGGTTGTCGAAACGGAGGCCGGCCTGGAGGGTGAGGTTGCCCCAGAGCATCGTGTCGCCGACGTAGATGTCGTTGTACTTGTACTCGTAGTTGTAGTTGCCGATCGAGTAGAAGTACGTGAGACCGAGGCCCTTGCAGGGGCCGCCGAACTCGGCGTCCGCGAACGTGGTGCAGCGCGGAGCGTTGGCCGGCGAGAAACCGGAGAAGTCGATGATGAACTGGTCGTTCGGATAGAAGGTCAGACCCTTGGCGCCCGCGCTGCGGTAGCCGAAGCCGAACTTGAGCTCATGCGAGAGCGCGCCGGTGCTGAAGAACGCAGAACCGTCGAGACGGGTCTGTTCCTGCGGACGCGTGCCTTCGACCGAGAGGAACGTGTTGCGGTTGATGCCGGTGAAGAAGTCGTTGACCCACGACTTGCTCGCGTTCGCACGCGCGCAGTCCATGTCGCTGCAGCCCGCGCCGGAGTTGGCCCAGAGGCCGAATCCGCCGTTGACCTTCGAGTACATGCCGGTCAGGTAGAAGTTCGAAGAGAAGATGTGCGTGTCTTCGATCTTGTACGTGCCCTTCGGACCGAAGCCGCCCTGGTTCCAGGTGGTCTCGGGCGGACGCGTCGGGCCCGCGTTACGGCCGATCTTCTCTTTGCTGCTGTCGGCGTAGAAGCCGGTGGCGCTGTTGTTGCGCGTGATCTGCGCATTCAGCTTGAGGTTGAGAGTCTCCAGCGTGGTCAGGTCGCTGAAACGCGCCGTCGAGGCTCCCGGAGGAAGAACCGCCGGATCCGACTGCGCGGTGAACAGGTCGATCTGCTGATCCGCGTAGGAGCCCCACAGCCAGAGGCGATCACGGATGATCGGTCCGCCGACTTCGAAGCCCATCTCGCGGTTCTGATCGATCTCGTTGGCCTTGATCAGATACGGAACGTTGGACGGGTTGCGGGCGGGATCTTCACCGCGCGCTTCGGCGGTCGGCTCGGCCTCGGCCTGCCATTCGCCGTCGGCGAGGTAGTAGCGCGCCGAACCGCTGAGGTCATTCGTACCGCGCTTGGTGACCATGTTGATCTGGGCACCCGGCGTCTGCACGCGAGGATCCGTGCCGCCCGTGGCGACCTGGATTTCCTCGAAGCTGCCGAAGTCGTAGTAGCCGGACGACGCACCGGTTGCGATCATGTCGGTGGTGTTGACGCCGTCGACGCTGTACGTCGCCTGGTCGCCGCTGACACCCTTCGACACGAACTGCGACTGCTGGCCGGACTCATTGCCGCCTACGTTGATGCGGTCCATGAGCACGCCCGGCACCTGCTGCAGAATGACCCACGGGTCGCGTGCGGTCGGAATCTGCTCGAGCTCCACTTCCGTCACCGTCGCACCAGTGCCGGTGCGGCGCGTGTCGAGCAGCGGGGCCTCGGCCGTGACTGTGATGGTCTGCGACACCGACGGGTTCAGGGTCATGGAGACATCGGAGTTACGTCCGATGTTCACCGAGACGCCCGTACGCGTCGCTGTGCCGTAGCCAGCCAGCTCGGCTTTCAGGGAGTACGACCCCGGAGAGAGATTCAGGAAGCGGAAATCGCCCTGCGCATCCGTGATGAATGTCTGCGGGGCGCCGACTCCTGTGAGGGTGACGGTGACGCCGGGGAGCGCCGAACCATCATTTGCTACGACTTTGCCGAAAATGTTACCGGACTGAAGCTGAGCGTATGCACCGACGGCAAGCAGTGATACGAGGAGCGCGGCCCATGCCGCGCGAAACCAAAGGGGAGGGCACCGTTTCATATCGGCTCCTTTCTTGGGGGTTAAATCGAAGCGACCGTTTGTGCAGATTTTCGGCCGTCTTGCCGGAATCTGCCAAATGGTTGCTTATTCATGAACTTAGATTGAAATCAGCAGCTTTGGAAAGGCGCGGATCTTCAAATGACCGTTCGCGCGCGTTCCTAGTTTTGAATCGTTCTACCCCGTTCGCAGTCGCACGTCCGACCACGACGCGGCCGCGATGCGGCGCGCACTCTATCATTTGGGGCCTGTCAAGAAAAGGTGAACGATCCGTAGCCGGGGAGTGGCGGGAGGTTGCGAGCGCGGGTTGCTCGGGAGCCAGCGCGGGTCGCTCGGGAGCCAGCGCGGGTCGCTCGGGAGCCAGCGTCGGTCGCTTGGGAGCCAGCGGCGGTCGCTCGGGAGCCAGCGGTGGTCGCTCGGGAGCCAGCGGCGGTCGCTCGGGAGCCAGCGCCCGTCGCTCGGGAGCCAGCGCCCGTCACTCGGGAGCCAGCGCCCGTCGCTCGGGAGCCAGCGGCGGTCGCTCGGGAGCCAGCGCGGGTCGCTCGATTGCCACCTGCCGAAAGAACAAACGCCGCGAAGTTCGCTCCGCGGCGTTTGCATGGCCTGCCTTCCGGCTGCCTACGAGGTTAGCTGTCGGGTTCGGGCTGGAAGCCCTACCAGCTTCTGGCTGGATTCACCCCGGACGGTGGCAAGCCGTCGCTTCGTTGGTTCCCCCGTTCCTCGGCGCCGAGGATTAGGCGGCAAGGCCGCCACCAATGGCGGCGACGGAGAGTGTACGCCGAGGACGTGCCAAGTCAAGGGTCCCGTCTGTGGAGCGGCGGGCTTTAGCCCGCCGAGCCGTTCCCGGCGGGCTAAAGCCCGCCGCTCCAACCAGGGGGAATGAAACCGCGCCCAGCCGGAATTAGAACGCTCGCTTGCCAACGCGGCGGCGTATGGTATCGTCCGCGCCGCTCTTCGAGAGCCCCTCTCTCGCGCGCCCAGGTAGCTCAGTTGGTAGAGCAGAGGACTGAAAATCCTCGTGTCGGCGGTTCGATTCCGTCCCTGGGCACCAACCCTTTTCCCCCTCTCTTCACTCTTGAGCTGACCGCCCCCTCACGGATATAGTCAGACTAGTCCGATCAGGAGCTGTTATGTCCAACTGGCAGTTGCAGGAGGCAAAGGCCCGCCTGTCCGAAGTCGTGAAGAAGGCGACGCAAGAAGGTCCTCAGCACATTACGCTGCATGGCGAACCGGCCGCCGTCGTTCTCTCGGAGGCTGACTACCAGAGTCTGAGGAAGCGGCCAAAGAGGTTCATCGACTTTATCCGCAATTCGCCGCTCAAAGGCATTGAGCTCGACCTGACTCGGGACCGTAGTATGCCGCGCAAGGTTTCTTTGTGAGCTATCTCGTCGACACAAACGTTCTTTCCGAGCTCACACGCCCCAAACCGGCTCCGTCAGTGATGGCTTGGTTTGAGGAAGTCGGCGATGAGGCACTGCATTTGAGCGTGCTCACACTCGGTGAATTGCGACGAGGGGTCGAGAAACTTTCGCCGGGCAAGCGGAGAGAAAAACTGCGCTACTGGCTCGAACACGAATTACCAGCCTGGTTCGGGGAACGCCTCCTGCCGATCGACGCGGCCGTGGCAGACGCCTGGGGGCGACTGCAGGCGACCTCCGAGCGGACCCTCCCGGCAGTCGATAGCTTGCTCGCCGCGACCGCGCTGCATTACCACTTGCGATTGGTCACGCGCAATACCGACGACTTCGACGTGCCTGGGCTCGAGACGATCAACCCGTGGTCGGGAGGAAGCTGAGGCTTCTCAGCAATGCAGAGGACTGAAAATCCTCGTGTCGGCAGTTCGATCCCGTCCCTGGGCACCATTCGTTTTCGCGGCCGAAAACGCTAAACTTGCGCCTCCCGCAGGTCCCCCTTCACAAAACGCGATTAAGGAGAGAGTGGATGACCGACCGTCAAATTGGTGCAGACAAACCCGCCGCCAAGCAGGCAGTAAGTCGCATTTCTCAGATCCTCCATCAAGCGGACGGAAATCGTTGGACGATCGACGACTGGAAGCAAGTCGACGCGGAGCTCGAGACGCTGGGCGAGACGCTCGGAAGGACAGTCAAGGGTGGAGCATTTCGCGACAACGCATTGAACGTCAAACACGCGCTCCTCGACATCCGCCGTGCAATCGCGGACGGAGACCTCAATCGCGTGAATGGTCTCGCGAAAACGGCAAAGACGGAGCTCGGGCCGGTCATTGACTGGGTGAACCGCTAAGGCGGGATCACCGCACCATCAACAACGGATACGGATTCACCGGCTCGCCCTTCCACCACTCCTTCGTCACCGGGAGCACTTCGACCGCGAAGTGCAGGTGCGGGGTGTCTGGCGGGGCGTTGCCGGTGGTGCCGACGTAGCCGATCACGGTTCCCGCTTTGACGAAGAGTCCTTCGGCAATCCCGGGCGCGTAGCGATCGAGGTGCGCGTAGTAATAAACGCGCTCCGCGTTCACATCGAATTCGTAGATCGTCAATCCGCCGGCGCGGCTGGTGAACAATTTCCGGATCGTGCCGTCGACAGCCGCGATCACCGCGGTTCCGCGCGGCGCGCGGATGTCGATCGCATTGTGCGTTCTTCCGCCGCTGCGCGCTTGCGTATACGTGTCCTGCAATTCGTTCGCAAGAACGCCGAAGACGGGCATGCGCAGGCCCGGCGTGATCCGCGCCTCGGGCGCGGCTAGGGGAACGGGAGGCGCGCCGGAGGCGCGCACCACACGCGGGGCGTGCGGAGCCGCCGCCAAAACCACCACCACCACTGCCCCCATGATCCATCCGCAAACGAGGATGCCAAGAGTGCGCATGCGTCCGATAATGAGAGCCGCGTGCCGGAACTTCCCGATATTTCGATTTATCTAGAAGCGCTCGCTTCACGCGTGCTCAGCCGTACGCTCGAAAAGCTTCGGCTCGCCAACCCATTTGTTCTGCGCACCGTCGATCCCTCGCCCTCGGACATCGCCGGTAAGAAAGTGATCGCGCTGCGCCGACTCGGCAAGCGCATCGTCTTCGAGCTCGAAGACGAGATCTTCCTCGTCGTGCATCTGATGATCGCCGGTCGATTCAAGTGGTTGTCGAAAGGCGGCAAGGTACCGGGCAAAGTCGGACTGGCCGCCTTCGACTTCGACAACGGAACGCTCGTCCTCACCGAGGCGGGATCGAAGCGGCGGGCGTCAATCCATATCGTGCGCGGCGAAGAGGCGTTGCGCGCGCTCGATCCCGGCGGCATGGATGTCCTCGCCGCATCGCTCGACGACTTTCGCCACGCTCTGACCAAAGAGCGCCACACGCTCAAGCGCACACTCACCGATCCGCACGTCTTCAGCGGCATCGGCAACGCCTACTCCGACGAGATCCTCCATCGCGCGCGCCTCTCCCCCGTTCAGATGACGACGAACCTCTCGCCCGAGGAAATCGAGCGGCTCTTCCAGGCGATGAAAGAAACGCTCCTCGCATGGATCGAGCGCTTGCGCACGGAGACCGGCGCCGGCTTCCCGGAAAAGGTCACGGCCTTCCGTCCGGAGATGGCGGTGCACGGCAAATACAACCAGCCCTGCCCCGACTGCGGCACTCCGGTGCAGCGCATCGTCTACGCGGAAAACGAGACCAACTATTGCGCCCGCTGCCAGACCGGCGGCAAGCTCCTCGCCGACCGCGCGCTGTCGCGCCTGCTGCACGGAGACTGGCCGAAGAGTATCGATGAGCTGTGATTTCTCGAGTGGAGGACAGGCACTCCTGCCTGTCCGGTATGCATGGACAGGCAAGAGTGCCTGTCCTCCACCTCTAACGTTTCCCAAATCCGCGCGTCTACAGCCCCAGAACACATGCTCGAGGCGGCCATCACCGGCACCATCCCCATGAGGGAGTCAGCAACAAGCGCCGAGGATCGCCGGCTCGCCGCGGCATGCGCCGCGGGCGACACGAAGATCTTTGAAGAGCTGTATCGCCGCTTCGGCGACCGGATGAAGAGCATCGCCTGGAATCACCTCGGCAACGTTGCCGACGCCGAGGATGCGGTGCAGGAGACCTTCCTCAAAGTCCATCGCGCCGCGAGGACGTACACCGGGGAAGCATCGTTCGCGACGTGGGTCTATCGCATCCTCGTCAACACCTGCTACGACGTCCTCCGGAAACGCAAACGCCGCATCGACGAAGCGCCGATCGAAACCGAAGAAGGCGTGCTCCTCGAGCGCAGCGGGCCGAGCGTCGACGACGCGAAGCGGATGACGCTGCAGAAACTGCTCGACGAGCTCCCCGAACAGCGGCGCACGGTCTTCAGTCTCTTCGAGATCGAAGGCCTCAGCCACGCCGAGATCGGCGAGATCCTCGGCATCAGCGAAGGGAATTCGAAGTGGATTCTCTTCTCGACCAAAAAAGAGTTGCAGGAGAAGTGGAACCGGAACCGATCATGAACATCCAGTGCAGCAACCTCGACGACCTCCTCTTCGACGCTTCCCCTCTGTCGATGCGCACGGCAGAAGAACACGCGGCGCAATGCCCCGCGTGCGCGGAGAAGCTGGAGTCGTGGAACGAAATCTCCTTCGCAGCGCAGTCGCTCCACACCACCTGGCACAACGATCTGCTCTGGCCGCGCATCGAGCGCGCGCTCAAGCAAGAAAAGAAACGCTCGCCGATGCGAGGCTTGTGGCAGGTCGCGGCCGCGGCCCTGCTCACCCTCGGCCTCGGCGGCACGGTCTTCTACACCGTGCGCGAACAGGTTCATGACGCGAACTTCGACAAGAAGATCATCACCCTCAGCGCCGTCGACGAAGCAGAGCAGGCGGAGCAGAAACACATCCAGGCGATCGCGAAGCTCGAGAAGCTCGCCGATGCGAAGCTCGAGGACAGCGAGACGCCGCTCATGGTCTCGTACAAAGAAAAACTGATGCTGCTCGATGACGCCATCGCCGACTGCCAGGCCAACATCGATCGCAACCGACAGAACGCGCACCTGCGCGAGCAACTGCTGGCCATGTATTCCGAGAAACAGCAGACGCTCGTGGACGTGCTGCGGGAGGACACCAATGTCTCGAATCAATAAAGCACTGCTGGCGCTCGCGCTGGCGCTCCTCGTGGCGCCGCTGCGCGCCGAGCCCCACGACGACGACGACAGCCGCTACGAAGTGAAGTACTCGAAGGATCTCCACTTCGGAGGCGGCCGCGTCACGATCGATCATCGCTTCGGCGACCTCAACGTGAAAACGCAGTCCGGCTCGACGGTCAGCGTCCGGGCCACGATCCGCTCGTCCGATCCCGACATCGGCAAGGCCATCCGCATCGCCGCGAGCGAAGACGGCGGCAACGTCAACGTACGGACGATCTTTCCCAGCATCCACAGCACCGGCCACCTCTCCTACTCCGTCGACATGACGGTCACGATTCCGACGAACGCGCAGCTCACGGCGAAGAACCAGTTCGGCGCGACGGACGTGCGCGGACTGCGGGCCGGGGCGACGCTCGACAACAAGCAGGGATCGATCGTCTTCGCCGACGCGCGGGGCGGCGCGTTCAACGTCTCCAACGCCTTCGGCTCGATCGACATCGTCGACGTCGACGGCGCGCTCACCGTCGGCAACAGCAACGGCTCCATCAACGTGAAAAACGCCGGCAGCTCGCTGTCGATCAACAACCGCTTCGGCTCCGTCACCGTCGACGACGCAAAGAGCAACGTGTCGATCACGAACACGAACGGCACCATCACCGCGCTCGACATCAACGGCGCGCTGACGGTCACGAACTCGTTCGGCAACGTGAAGGCTTCGACGCTCGCCAGCTCGGCGAGCATCACCACGTCGAATGCGAAGGTGGACCTGTCGAACGTCAACGGAGCCGCGACCGTGAAGAACTCGTTCGGCACCGTCGTTGCGCAGACGATCCGCGGCGACCTGACGGTGGACTCCAACAACTCGAAGGTCGACGCCGTGAACGTCAGCGGCAACGCGAAGATCGAGACCGCATTCGGCAACGTGACGCTGCAGAACGTCGCCGGCATCGCCGACGTCACGACGTCGAACGGCAACATCAAGGTGATGGATGTCGGCGGCGCGTTCACGGCGGAGACGCGGTTCGGTTCCGTGCGCGCGGAGCGCGTGCGCGGCTCGGCGGACGTGAAGGGCTCGAACGGCGGCATCACGCTGCAGGAGATCAACGGCGACGTGAAGGTGCGGACGAGCTTCGGCGCGGCGTTCGTGAACGGCGCGACCGGCACGATCGACGTGCAGAACGAGAACGGCGCGATCTCGGTGGAAGGGCTGCGCGGCGGATGCAAGCCCGTGACGCTGCGGACCACGTTCAGCTCGATCAAGGTCGCGCTGCCGCCCAGCATCGGCTACTCCGTCAGCGCGCGGACGTCGTTCGGCCGCATCAGCAGCGAGCTGCCGATCACCACCACGAACGTCGGCGAGGACACGCTGATCGGCACGATCGGCCGCGGCGGCTGCCGGCTCGATCTCTCGAACTCGAACGGCAGCATCACGATCGCGAAGGATTGACACGCTGCGCAGCAGCGTGTCATCCCGAGCCGCGCAGACGGCGAGGGATCTGGGCGGTGGCGTGGAACCCACCCGCCCAGATCCTTCGCTGCGCTCAGGATGACGCCTCCGGCGTCAAAACGCGCGGCGATACGTGAAGATGAACTCTCGCGGAGCGCAGTTTCGGATCGGCGGCGAAAACCTCGCCGACTGAATCTCGCGCTCCGCGAGAAACGCCAGCGTCTCATCTCCCGTGCCGTTCGACACGACCTTCGTCCTCGTGACCTTCCCCTTCGTGTTCACGTTCGCCTCGACGACGACCAGGCCGTGAGCGCCGCGATCCGAGAAGGCCAGCGTCGGCGTCTCCTCGAACGCAAAGTCCGAATCCGCGGGGCAGCCCTTCTTCCCCTTGGCCGCCACCTTCCCCTTCTTCGTCTCGCTGCCGCTCGACACGAACCGCGCCGCCACCCACCCGATCTCCCCGCTCGCCAGCCGGACCTTCACCCAGGCATCCGCGTTCGCCAGCACACTCAGCGTCTCGCCCTTCTTCACCTGCGTCACGACATCCGCATCGGTCGACGCGTCGCTGCGCACGTTGAGCGCGGACGCCGTGACGCGCACGCTGCCGATCACTTTCTCCTCGGCGGGCTTGCTCACCACCGGCGCGGGCTCCGGCTCCGGCTCCGGAACAGGCTCCGGCCGCGGCGCCGGAGCGGCGCAGGCGAAGAGCAGCAGCATTGGGAGAAGCGGGACCCGGCGCAAGCGGCGCGCATTCTACGTCAAATGCTTCTCCCCACCGCCGGGACAATGATCCGTAACTCGTCCATCAATCGCGCGAACTGTTCCGGATAGAGCGACTGCGGCCCGTCGCACACGGCTTTATCGGGATCGTGATGGACTTCAATGAGCAGCCCATCCCCTCCCGCCGCCACAATGGCCCGGGCGACGGGCATGACTTTGTCGCGGCGGCCGACCGCATGCGAGGGGTCGGCAATGATCGGCAAGTGCGAGAGTTTCTCAATGACCGGGATTGCGGAAATGTCGAGCGTATTGCGCGTGTACGTCTCGAACGTGCGGATTCCGCGCTCGCACAGAATGACTTCGTAATTGCCGCCGGCCATGATGTATTCGGCGGCCAGCAGCCATTCCTGAATCGTGGCCGACATCCCCCGCTTCAATAGAATCGGCTTACGGATCTGGCCTAACGCGGATAATAAATTGTAATTCTGCATATTGCGCGCGCCGACCTGCAGAATATCCACATACTCGAGCATTCCCTCGATCTGCGAGATTTCCATGACCTCGGAGATCGTGGCCATTTCATTCTCGTCCCCCGCCGCGCGCAGCAGCTTCAATCCCTCGACACCCATTCCCTGAAACGCATAAGGCGAGGTGCGCGGTTTGTACGCGCCGCCGCGCAATACTTTCGCCCCCGACCGCGCCACGCGGCGCGCCGTCTCGAACAGCTGCGTCTCGCTCTCAATCGTGCATGGGCCGGCCATGACCACCACGTCATCGCCGCCGATCTTCACGCCTCGCGCCGTAATGACGCTCTTCTCGCGCTTCCACGTGCGGCTGGTGAGCTTGTACGGCTCACTGACGCGCACGACCTCCTGCACGCCCTCGAATAATTCGAATTCGCGCGGGTCAATGGTGTCGACATGTCCCACGACGCCGAGGACGGTCTGGTCGGAGCCGGTGGACCGGTGCACGTCGAAGCCGCGCGAGATCAGCTCGGACATGACGTGCTCGATGTTGCGTTCTTCGGTGTGTTTCTCCATCACGATGACCATGGGTTTCTCCTACTTCGCGGCCGCGGACTCGCGTTCGACGCGGCGCGATTCGTCAATGATTCGTTCGAACAGGCGGCGGATGGCTGCGGGATCGAGCGGCCCGGGAGCCGACGCCGCTTCGACGCGCAGCAGCACTTCTTTCTCCCGCTCCGGCGCATAGATGGGGAGCGAGAGCAGGCCCTTGATATCGCCGATCTCGCAGGCATACCGCGCGCGCTGATTGAGGAGCTTGACCAGCACCTCGTCGACCCGGTCAATGGCATCGCGCAGGCGTTTCAACTCGGCTTCGGCATCGATCGTCGTCATAAACAAAAAACCTCTTCCCGTCGCCGAGAAGAGGTGCCGATCTGCCGTTACCGTTTGAGCGCCCCTTCTCGCGTCGGGGCGCACATTGCCCCACGCTAGCTGTAGTAGCCGTAATAAAACGCGTAGCTGGCGAGGGAACTCATTAGGGAGAGGAGAGTACGGGGTTGTGCGAGGCGCGTCAAGAGCCGTAGTGGAGGACAGGCAATCCTGCCTGTCCCGCCGCCTGTGGAGCGGCGGGCTTCAGCCCGCTGGTTTCGTCCTTCGGCGGGCTGAAGCCCGCCGCTCCACGTTCACCTCGGACAGGCAGGATTGCCTGTCCTCCACACTGTTAAACTCTCGCCCTCACATGTCGACCGTCACCCTCGCCCGCTGCGCGTTCCACGCCGAGCGGCCGGCGTTTGCGCGATGCATGCGCTGCGCGAAGATGCTCTGCCAGGAATGCGCGACGCAGTGGGACGGGATCTGGCATTGCGCGGGGTGTCTGGGCGCGAGGCGCGGGGCGGGGGTGCGGCGCTCGCCGTTTGCGTCCTGGCTCGGCGTCGCCCTCATGTCCCTCATCCTTCTCTATCTCGGCGCGCGGGTGATGGTGTGGACGGGCGCGCTGATCGCGGGTCTGTTTTGATCCGCGCGCCGCTCACCATCACCTCCGTGCTCGACGAGGCCGCGGAGGTCGTGAAGCTCACCGCGCCGTGGACCGCCGTCCTCGCGCTGACCGCCCTTCCCTACCGCTTCCTCCAAGCCGTCTTTCTCGACCAGCTTATCGAAGTCCACGAGAGCGCGTCGCGGTACGGCCACCTCCTCGGCGCCACGGCCAACATGATCGTCGCCACCGTCCTCCTCGCGCTCTGGGGCCGCGCCGTCTACGCCCGCGCCTGCCGTCTGGCCATGGCCCGCGGCCTGGCGCCGGGACGCGCGGCGTGGCGCGTTCCCATCGCGGCGTTCGCGTGCTACGTCCTCACCGCTTCCCTGGCCATCTTCGCCGGCTCCATCGGCGTCCTCACCCTCATCGGCCTCGTGGTCGCCGTCCTGTTCGCCGGCCTCGCCATCGGCACGATGGAGCTCAACGAGCGCGTCGGCGTCTTCGCGCCGATCCGCCTCATCGGCCGCTCCGCGCGCCCCCTCGGCGTTCCGCTCGCGCTCGTCTTCGTCTTCTTCTGCGCCTGGATCATCGCCTTCGCGAATCTCTGGGCCGCCTTCAACGTCGGCGCGTGGCTCGTCAGCTCCATCGGCGGCTTCGACGCCCCGAACTGGCCGCTGCTCTTCGGCGGCAGCAATCGCCGATTTCTCCTGATGCTCTTCGCCGGCGGACTCCTCGTCGTCGAGCCGTTCTGGATCGCCGCGCACGTCGTCTTCGTGCGCAAAGCGGGAGCGCAGGAGAGCGGCGACGATCTCCGCGCCTGGTTCGCGGAGCTGCGGCGGGCATCATGAAGCGCATCCTCTTCTTATTGCTCGCGGCGATGCCCGCGTTCGGGCAGATTCAAATCCACGAGTACCTGAACGAGCTCGAACGCTTGCAGCAGTACCTCGCCACGAGTCAGCTGGACCGCGCCCAGGAACAAGCGCGCACGCTCTCCGCGCTCGAAATCGATTCCCCGCAAGGCCGCTTCCACGCCGACACCTCGCTCCTCCTCGCCATCGCCGATGCGAAGCGCGCGGACGTGCAGCTGCAGTCGCGCCTCGCCGTCACGATCGACGAGATCCGCCGCGTCACGCCCGGCGCGCACGCGCCCGCCGATCCGAAACTGCTCGCGCGCGTGGCCGGCGAGCAGGAAGTGCCGGAGCTCGCGCCCGGCGGTGAGTTCGGGCTCAAAGAAGTACCGCAGCCGCCCCTGCTCCAGCGCATCGCGCAGTCACTCGAGCGCGTGTGGGACTGGATCCTCGACAAACTGAATCGCATCCTCGAATGGATCCTCGACTTCTTCCCCGACAACGCTCGAGAGCCGGGCGCCACCGGCGGGATGCGCTGGATCGTCGCCGCGCTGGTGGCGACGATCGTGATCCTGATCGTGATCCTCGCCCTCGAGTCGCGCCGCCGCGCGCGCAAAAAGTCGAAGACCGACCTCGAAACGAGCGAGCCGCTCGGATCGAAGCGCGACGACGATCCGCTCTCGCGCGGCGCCAGTGAATGGGAGCGCTACGCCGCGCAGCTCGCGCAGACCGGCCGCTTCCGCGAGGCCATCCGGGCCTGGTATCACGCGGCACTCGTCAGCTGCTACGCCGCCGGCGTGCTGCACTTCCGCAAGAGCCGCACGAACTGGGAGTACATCGCCGCGCTCGCGCCGTCGCACGACTGGCGCCCCGAGTTCATCACGCTCACGCGCCGCTTCGAGCGGGAGTGGTACGGCGCGAGCCAGAGCTCGATCGATGCGTACGACGACTGCCATCGCCGCGCGCGGACCGTCATCGACAGCGTGCGGGGGAGCGCATGAGACGCGCGCTGCCGCTGATCCTCGCCTCGGCCGCGTTCGCCGCGCTGACGATTCTCTGGATCGTCAGCGACCGCCGCGCCGCGCAGCGCGTCTACGACGGATACTCGTCCGCGAACATCTCCGGAAAAGGACTCTCCCTCGCCTCCGGCTATCTCGCGAAAACGCGCAAGGTGGCGATGCTCACGCGCCCGCTGGCGCGCGCGGGCATCGAGCGTGACGCGGTCGTGTTCC
>DATFHJ010000179.1:0-10993 GCA_035248585.1 Thermoanaerobaculia bacterium | reverse complement strand
CCTATGGAGCGGCGGGCTTTAGCCCGCCGTCTTCGTTCCGGCGGGCTAAAGCCCGCCGCTCCAGGCGCTCTTGATGAACGCCGCCACGTCCGCCGCCAGCTTCGCCCGCGACGCCTTCTCGATGTACATCATGTGCCCCGCCGGGTAGTACTGCATCGTCACGTGATTCTTCAGCTCGGGATCGAGCTGCATGCGGGCGAAGGTGTAGCGCGTGGCGGAGAAGGGCGTGGCCAGGTCGTAGTAGCCGTTGCCGACGAAGACGCGCATGTGCGGGTTGCGCGACATCGCGTTGCGCAGCGTCTCGCCGACGTCGAGGTAGGTATTCTGCTGCCGCTCGTAGCTCCACGGCCGCACCTTGCCGGTGAGAATCTCGTACGGCAGATCGCTTTCGAATTTCAGCGTGCGGCGCACGTAGTCGTTGATCACCGCCGTGTACTCGCCGTAGATCGCCGCATGCGACGGATCGAACTCCGGCTCTTCGCCGGCCGAGTCTCTGTCGATGCCGGTGAAGCGCGAGTCGAGGCGGCCGACCGTGCGGCGGCGGTCGCGCAGCAGCTCTTTGTCGAAGCGCTGGATCTCGACGCGGAGATTCGTCCGCTCGATGTAATCCGCCGACAGTCCGGTGAAGCGCGCGAGCTTCTGCGCCACGGCCCGCTTCTCCTCATCCGAAATGCGATCGCCTTTCATCAGCGCCGCGCTGTATTCGCCGAGCGCGAACGCTTCCGATTGTGAAGTCACCGCGGCGATGTCGAGGCTCTGCAGGTCGGCGGGAAGCCGCTTGTGATACCACGCCGTCGCGGTGTAGGTCGGCAGGAAGAGAACGTACGGCAGGTCGTTGCCGCTGTCGAACCGCGCGGTGCCGAAGTTGAGAATCGACGAGATCAGGATCACGCCGTTGAGGTAGTAGCCCTGATCGTGCAGCCAGCCGGCGAGGCCCGCGGAGCGCGTCGTGCCGTAGCTCTCGCCGGCGAGAAACTTCGGCGAGCTCCAGCGCCAATAGCGCGTCGTCAGAAGGCGGATCAGCGAGCCGACGGATTCGATGTCCGCTTCGAAGCCGTGAAACTTCTTCGCGTCCGAAAAGGGGACGGCTCGGCTGTAGCCGGTCGTCACCGGATCGATGAAGATGAGATCGGTGACGTCGAGAATCGACGCTTCGTTGTCGACGAGCTTGTACGGCGGCGCGGCGGCGTGGCCTTCGTCATCCGCGTAGGCGACCCGCTTCGGACCGAATGCCCCCATGTGCAGCCACACCGACGACGAGCCGGGGCCGCCGTTGAACGTAAACGTGATCGGCCGCGTCGCGGGATCGGCGCCGTCCTTCGCGTAATAGACGAAAAAGAAGCTCGCCCGCGGGTCGCCGTCGTCCGTGCGCAGCACGATCGTGCCGGCGCGCGCGGTGTAATTGATGCCGCGCACCGAGCCGCTGCTCGTCACGATCTGATCGCGGACGTCTTTTTCTTTTTCTTTTTTCTCTTCGGACTTCTTCTCCTGCGCGGCAGTGAGCATGGTCATCGACGCCAACAGCAGCATGACGAAGACTCGTTTTTTCATGGCGGCAGACGCTAACACACTCGCGGATCTGCTATCCTTCGCGGTCTAACAATCCCTGCAGGAAGGAACTCCCATGATCCGAGCCCTCCGCTCGTTGTGTCTTCTCATTTTGCTGTGCGCGCCGCTCTTCGCGTTCGCCGCATCCGATCCCGTCTACACCGCTCTGCGCGCGGCGCGTCCCGATGCGCGCACGATCACGCTGACGAACTTCACGTTCGTGCAGGACGTGTTCAAGTTCACGCTCAACGGAAAGCTCGTGCTGCTGCAGCAGGTCGAGGGCAAGACCCCCGGCGCGGTCTTTCTCGGCCAGGGCTCGTATGAGTTCAAGCCGGTTTCCGCCGCGGAACTGCGGCAGGTGCAGATCAACGCCGGCGACGACCGGCTGGAGGTCGTCGGCGATCAATTCGACTCCGCCGTGTTTCTCGGCAGCGCGCTCGTCGCCGCCGCGGAAAAAGCCGGTGCGCCCGTCGCCGGCGCCGCCGATCCGGTAGCCGCGCAGCGCTGGGACGAATATCTGAAGAAGCAGAAGAAGAGCTTCCGCGCGAATTTTCACATCCGCGTGCTGCAGGAGATGCTGAACAACGAGACCACGCCGTATTTCTTCGTCTGGGTCAACGGCAAGAAATATCCGCCGGCGATCCTGCAGGTCGACGCGCTCGACGACAAGGGCGAGCCAGCGTCGATGGCCGTCGACCACGAGCAGAAAGGCGGCATGTGGTACTCGAGCCGCCTCAAGGGAACGGCGTGGCAGAAGCCGAAGCCGCTCGCCGATGCCGACAACTACGTCATCGACGCGACGATCAAAGGCGCCGAGCTTTCGGCGACGACGACGATGACGTTTACGGCGAACAGCGCCATCCGCGTGCTGCCGCTGAATCTCACCCGCAACCTGCGGGTCTCCGACGCCTCGTGGTCGATCGCCGGCGACACGCCGGAGTGGCAGCCGCTTCCGTTCATCCAGGAAGACAAGGACGAAGACGGCGACGCGGCGGTGATCTTCCCGACGGCCCTCGTGCCGAACGGCATGTACATGGTCAAGATGACGTACGCCGGCAAGGAAGTGCTCGTGAATGCGGGCGACGGAAACTTCTCGGTCGGCGCGCGCGTGAGCTGGTATCCGAACGTCGCGGTGTTCGACGACGTGGCCGATTACGAGCTGCGCTTCCGCACGCCGCAGAAGATGCAGGTCGTCGCGGTCGGCAACGAGGTCGAGAACAAGGTCGAAGGCGACGAGCGCGTGTCGGTGTGGAAGACGGACACGCCGTTCCGCGTCGCCGGCTTCAACTACGGCAAGTTCAAGAAACTGAGCGAGAGCGACACCGACAGCGGCATGTCGATCGAGGTGTACACGAATCCGGGTACGCCGGACATCCTCAAGCAGATCAACTCCTACCTCGAGGCCGTGTCCCAGCAGGAAGGCGGGCCGGGATTCATCCGCGTCGACACGAGCAAGCTCGCCCAGTCGGCGCTCGCCGACGGCATCAACACCGCGCGCATCGGCAATCACTATTTCGGTCCGCTGTCGCACAAGAAGGTGGCCATCACGCAGCAGTCGGAGTGGAACTTCGGACAGTCGTGGCCGTCGCTGATCTACATGCCGTACATGGCGTTTCTCACCGGCACGCAGCGCAACATCCTGGGCATGGGCACCGGCGTCAAAGACTTCGTCGACAACGTCGGGCCGCACGAGTTCGCGCACCAGTGGTGGGGTCACGAGATCGGCTGGGCGACGTATCGCGATCAGTGGCTGTCGGAGGGATTCGCGGAGTTCACCGCGGCGATGGTCGTGCAGACGACGGCCGGCTGGCCGCGCTACAACGCCTTCTGGGAAGACGCGCGCAAGTGGATTCTGACCAAGCCGCGCGGCGCAACGATCAGCAACGATCAGGCCGGACCGATCTCGCAGGGATATCGCGTCAGCACCTGGCAGACGCCGGCGGCGTATCAGGCCATGACGTATTCGAAAGGCGCGTACGTGCTGCACATGCTGCGCATGGCCATGCACGACCGCACGAACGGCGACGCCGCGTTCACGGCCATGATGAAGGACTTCGCGAAGACGTACTCCGGCAGGAATCCGTCGACGGCCGACTTCCAGCGGATCGTAGAGAAGCACGCCACGCCGAATCTGAAGTCCGTCACCACCGACGGGAAGCTGGACTGGTTCTTCGACGAGTGGGTGCACGGCACCACGATTCCGAAGTACGAGTCGTCGTTCGACGTGCAGGACGCGGGCGGCGGCAAGTTCAAGATCAAAGGGAGCATCACCCAATCCGGCGTGCCCGATACGTTCGCCATGCCGGTGCCGCTGTACGTGCACTTCGACAAGAACTCGTACTCGAAGCTGGGAAGCGTCGTGATCGTCGGCAATGCGTCGAAGCCGATCGAGATCGAAGTGCCGATGCCGAAGAAGCCGATGAAGCTGTCGATCAACGCGAATCACGACGTGCTGTCGCGCTAAGATTTCGCCTCGTGACGTATCGCGAGATCGCACCCACGGCCGCGCTGCGGCCGTGGGTCGAATGCTTCTGGACCCGCGGTGGAGGACAGGCAATCCTGCCTGTCCCCGTCCCCGTCAACATCCTCCCCGACGGCTGCGCCGACCTCGTCTTCGAGCTGACGCGTGGCGACGCGATGGCCGTTGGCACGATGACGAAGCCGCTCGTGCTGCCGGCCGGCGCGCGCGGTGATTTCTTCGGCGTCCGCTTTCGCCCCGGACGCGCCGCCGCGTTTCTGCGCCTGCCGCTCGCGGAGATCACGGACGCGCGCGTGCCGCTGCAGGACGTGTGGAAGTCGTGGAGCGGCGAGATTTCGATTCCGGCGATCGAGTCCGAACTGATGCGACGGCTGCGTCCCGATCGCGATGCGCGCGTCGACGCGGCAATCGAGCGTATCACCGCCGGCGCGGGCCGCGTCGACGACATCGCCCGCCACATCGGCATCTCGCGCCAGCATCTCGCGCGGCAGTTCCAGCAGCACGTCGGCGTCTCGCCGAAGACGTTCGCGCGCGTGATGCGCTTCCGGCGATTGCTTGCGGATTGTCGGAACGCCGGCGTCTTCGCCGGCTGGCCGGGCGCCGTCTCGGCGCCCAACGGCGGCGGGACGCCGCCGGATCAGCCGCCGAGACGGCGGCGTTCCGATGACCAGCGCGATGACTGGGCCGCGCGCGCCGCACGCCACGGCTACTACGATCAGTCGCACCTCATCGCCGATTTTCGCGAGCTCGCGGGCACGACGCCGGCGGCGTTTCGCTAATCGAGATTCTTCGCCGGCATGGCCGACGGGATCACGAGCACCGCGTCGTAACCCCACAACATCGCCTCGAGCCCGCGATCGATCGGCTCGATGCGGCCGGCCGACAAGTCGGCGCGGAGCGGGCGCAAATCGAAGAGCGTCCAGCCGTTTGCGACGGAGGTGAGCGGCGCGAGGTCGACGCCGGCATACTTGGGAACGTACGGCGCGGACTTGGCGTCCTCGCTCGGCGAGAACGGGCGCCAGGCATTCACGCGTCCGCCGCCCGGAATGATCAGCAGCTGGAAGGCGCGCGTGCCGTTCATCGCCGCGAGCTCGGGCAGCGTCGTGCCGAGGTCGAAGACGTTGACGACCGTGCGCCCGCGCATCATGTGCGACGCGCCGAACTTCAGCATCACCTTCGGCAGCTTCTCGCCGCGCTCCACCGCGGCGTGATAGCGCTCCGCGAAGGTGCGTTTGAGGAGCCGCACGCGCTGCTCGTTGTTGCCGTAGATGTCCCCCGTGAAGTTCTTCGAATAGATGGACCAGGTTTCTTCGAGTGCATCGAGAATCTGCTTCACCTCGGCGCGTTTGTCGCCGGCGAACGCCGCGCGCAACGCGTCGAAGTCCCCCTGCTTCGCGCTCATCAGAAACACCGCGCGCGGCGAATGCGTCTCGATCATCTGCTGGTCGCCGCCGCGCGCGCGAGAGAGCATCGCCTTCGCGGTCGTGCGCGCGCTGTCCGTCTGCGCCAGCTCGAGCAGCCGCTCGAAATGCGAGGTGGGCGAGATCACGAATTCCTGATCGAGCCCCCACACCGCGTCCGGCTTCCCGCCGCCGAGCTTCCTCGCCTCGGCGTAAAGCCGCGCCTCTTCTTCCCAGGTGAGAAACGGGATCGCCCACGGATGGCGGCGGTTGTACGCCGCCACATCGCCGTTCGCGGATGCGAGGCGGGCGAGCGAGACCGGCCCGACTTCGATGCCGAGGTGGCGATAGCCGTGCTTCCATCCGCGCTGCAGCAGCGCGGTCGTGATTTTCGGGATCTCGGCGAATCCGTGATCTTCGCCGATCAGAAAGAACTGCGTCGATGCGAGCTCGCGCTCGAGCAGCTCCGCGCCGGAGCCGCCGATGTCGCTTCCCGTCCAGGTGACTTCATGTGCGTTTTGTGCGAGAGCGGTGGCCAGTGCGATCGCCGCGATCAGCTTCGTCATCGCCACAACAACGCCGAGGCCGCCTCCGCGGTTAACACGTTCCATTTTTCCAATCCGCCCGCCGCGCGCGCGCTTACATTGCGCGCATGAAGATCACACCTGTTCTCATCGTTCCCGAAATCGAGCCGGTGCTTCCGCTCTGGGAGGCGATCGGTTTCACCCGCACGGCCGAAGTCCCCCACGGCGATCGCCTCGGCTTTGTGATCCTCGCCGGCGACGGCGCCGAGGTGATGTATCAGACCATCGAGAGCGTGAAGGCGGACGAGCCGAGCGCGCTCGAAGGGCACGGCGCATCGGCGCTCTTCATCGAAGTCGACGATCTCGATGCCGTCGTGGCGAAGTTGCCGAAGGAGACGAAGATCACCGTGCCGCGGCGTACGACGCCGTACGGCGCGACGGAGACGTTCGTTCGCGACGCCGCCGGCAACTCGATCGTCTTCGCGCAGTTCGCGCGCGAATCACTCTGAACCGTCACTCGGACCACGGATTGGTCAGCATCGCCACGCGCTGCGGCGGCTCGCGGCGGATGCGGGCGATGTGCGCGTCGAGGATCGGGCCGAGGGGATCGCCTTTCGCGAGCGATCCCCGTGCCGCGAGGAACGCGCGCAGCGCCTCGTCGCGGCGGCCCTGCTGCGCGACGAAGTTGCCGAGCGAGATCTGCATCGGATAGGCGCGCGGGTTGAGGCGCACGGCGTCGCGGAACAGCGCCTCGATGCGCGCCGGATCGGGCTTCGGCCCGTGAATCATCATCACCGCGCCCATGAACGAATGGAACGAGCGGATCCACGGCAGCTCAAAGGTGCCGCGGTAGACGAGCAGGTTGCCGAACCGCGCCACCGGCTTCGCGCGGCGAAACGCGGTGAAGTCGGCCCACGGCGTGTCGGTGGCCAGGTCGCCGGCCTTGATGAAGAACCAGCCGTTCAAGCTGCTGGTGGTGATGGGCTCGCTCCACGAGTGCAGCTGCAGCTTGCGGCGCTCGCGCTCCCGATCGAGCACGCCGTACTCGTCGTACGCCGGCAGTTTGCTCGGGACGACGTGCGCGCGATAGAAGCGCTCGAGCTCGAGCGTGCGCTGGCCGAGGTCGAGGCCTTCGTCGCTGAACGCGAGATGCGCGCGCTTCGTACCGCCGGCAATGGCGTTGAAGAACTCCCACGGGCGTGCGACCGGAAGCGCGGCGATGCAGGCGGCGGCGATCAGCGCGATCACGATGACGCGCGTGCTCGTCTGCCACGCGTACGCGATCGTCACGCCGGCGAAGACCGCGAAGACCGGAAACAGCGGCAGCGCGTGACGCACGCCGGCGTAGCCGGAGTTGGAGATCATCAATGCCGCGAGAAAGGCGATGCCGAGCAGCGCGACCGCGGCAAGCTCCCATCGCTGCCGTGATGCGAACGCGAGCGCGAAACCGGCGAGCGTGAGCGCGAGGAGTCCGAGCGGCACTTTCACCGCGAGCGCGGCGGGGAAGTAGTGCCACGGCGTGTCGCCGATGTACGTCCGGCCGAAGGACGCGAAGGGAATGGCGCGGCTCTCCACGCCCGCGCGCACGATGTCGGCGAGGCCCCACAGATACGCGCGCGGCAGCAGCTTCGCGTCGTTCATTACGTCGATGAGCGTGCGTGCCGCCGGCGTGCGCAAGTCGGAGATCTTCTCCGCGATCGGTTTGTTGAACGTCTCGACGCGCGGCGAGGTCTCGTAGTAGCGGAATCCGTAGAGCGACCAGAGCACGAGAATCGCACCGAGGAGCATTGCCGCGAAATAGACGACGCGCTTCGCGCGAATCGCCATCACGATTCCGATCGCGGCGATCACGGCCGCGGTGATGATCGCGTTGTGCTTCGTGCCGAGGGCGAGGCCGAGCGCAAGCGAAGCGACGATGACGTCAATGCCGCGCCAGGTGCGAAACGCCGCGATCGCGGTGAGGATCGCGATCGCGGAGAGAATCGCGACCGGCAGATCGGTCATGACGACGGGCATGTGCGCGGCGACGGTCGGATCGATGGCCAGAAAAAGCAATGCGCCGAGGGCCACCGGCGCGCCGGCGACGCGGCGCGCGGCAAAGGCGAAGGCCGCGAAGGCGAGCATGTGAAAGGCGATCATGGCCAGGCGCGCGCGGCGGCGGAGGTTGTCGGGGTCGTGTCGCAGGAACACCGTCGACTCGTGGTAATCGCGCTCGTCGATCTTCCCCTCGAGCGCGCGGAACCGCGGCAGCTGGATCGAAGGCGCGAGCCACGCGCCCACCCACAGCTTCACCAGCGGCGGATGCTCGGGATTGAGCCGGAAGTCGCCGCGCTCGACGTACGAAACGCCGGAGACGATGTGATACGGCTCGTCGATGGTGAAGCCGTCGAACCGCGTCGCCACCAGCGAGCGGACCGCGGCGAAGGAGACGACGAGCAGGACAAGCAGCGTGAACCGGTCGATGTGCTTCACGCGCGAGTTTACGGGCGGGGGCGCGAAGCGGATTGGAGGAAAAGAAACGGCGGGCTAAAGCCCGCCGCTCCATGGACTGCGATTGTTTGGGGATTAGTACATTCCGCCCATGCCGCCGCCCATACCGCCGGCGCCCGCGGGCTCCTTCTTGTCGTCTTCCTTGATCTCGGAGACGAGTGCTTCGGTCGTGAGCATGAGGCCCGCGATCGAGGAGGCGTTGAGGAGGGCCTGCTTCGTCACCTTGGCCGGATCGATGATGCCGGAGGCGAGCATGTCGACCATCTGCTCGTTGCGAGCGTCGAAGCCGTACGCGCCGCCCTTCTGGCGCACTTCATTGAGCAGCACCGAGCCTTCGAGGCCGGCGTTGAAGACGATCTGGCGGAAAGGCTCTTCGAGCGCGCGCTTGATGACGTTCACGCCGACGCGCACGTCGCCCTCGGCCTTCACCGCGTCGACTGCCTCGACTGCACGGAGCAGCGCCACGCCGCCGCCCGGGACGATGCCTTCTTCGACGGCTGCTTTGGTCGCGTGCATCGCGTCTTCGACGCGCGCCTTCTTTTCCTTCATCTCGGTCTCGGTCGCGGCGCCGACCTTGATCACCGCAACGCCGCCGACGAGCTTCGCCAGGCGCTCCTGCAGCTTCTCGCGGTCGTAGTCCGAGGTCGTGTCCTCGATCTGCGTGCGGATCTGCTTCACGCGGCCGGCGATCGCTTCCTTGCGGCTCTTGTCATCGGTGTCGGTGACGAGCGTGGTGTTGTCCTTGTCGATCGTGACGCGCTTCGCGTCGCCGAGGTCTTCCCACTTCACGTTCTCGAGCTTGATGCCGAGGTCCTCGGAGATCAGCTTGCCGCCCGAGAGGATGGCGATGTCTTCGAGCATCGCTTTGCGGCGGTCGCCGAAGCCCGGCGCCTTCACCGCGGCCACGTTCAGCGTGCCGCGCAGCTTGTTCACGACGAGCGTCGCGAGCGCCTCGCCCTCGACGTCCTCGGCGATGATGAGCAGCGGCTTGCCCTGACGCGCCACCTGCTCGAGGATCGGGAGGAGGTCCTTCATCGACGAGATCTTCTTCTCATAGATGAGGATCTTCGCGTTCTCGAGGACCACTTCCATGCGGTCCGGATCGGTCACGAAGTACGGCGAGAGATAGCCGCGGTCGAACTGCATGCCTTCCACGACTTCGAGCGTGGTGTCGAGGCCGCGCGCTTCTTCGACGGTGATGACGCCGTCCTTGCCGACCTTGTCCATCGCCTGGGCGATCGTGTTGCCGATCTCTTCGTCGTTGTTCGCGGAGATCGAGCCGATGTGCTGGATGTCCTTGCCCTCGACCGGGCGGGCGATCTTCTCGATGTGCTCGACCGCGGCCCGGACGGCCATCTCGATGCCCTTCTTGATGTCCATCGGGTTCGCGCCGGCGGTGACGTTCTTCACGCCTTCGCGATAGATGGCCTGGGCGAGAACGGTGGCCGTGGTCGTGCCGTCGCCGGCGATGTCGGAGGTCTTGGAGGCGACCTCGCGGACCATCTGCGCGCCCGCGTTCTCCAGTTCGTCCTTCAGCTCGATCTCCTTGGCGACGGTGACGCCGTCTTTGGTGATCGTCGGGGAGCCGAACTTCTTCTCGATGACGACGTTGCGGCCCTTCGGTCCGAGGGTGACCTTCACCGCATCCGCCAGCTTGTTCACGCCGCGCAGAATCGCCTGGCGCGCTTCTTCACTGTAGGTAATTCGTTTGGCCATGGTGCGTCTCCTTATCCTTCAACGATGGCGAGGACTTCGTCTTCGCGCAGGATCGTGTACTCGACGTCATCGAGCTTGATCTCGGTGCCGGAGTACTTGCCGATGAGAACCGTGTCGCCCTTCTTCACGTCGAGCTTGATGCGGTTGCCGGCCTCATTGAACTTGCCTTCGCCGACGGCCACGACTTCGGCCTCCTGCGGTTTTTCCTTGGCGGTGTCGGGGATGATGATGCCGCCGCGAACCTGCTCCTTCGCTTCTTTGCGACGGACCACGATGCGGTCGTACAGCGGGCGAAGCTTGATGTCTGCTGCTACTGCTGCCATGCGTACTTCTCCTTTCGTTTCAGTGACTTAAGAAACTGCGCGACAGGACGTCACGCGAACTTTTTGTCGTGCATCAGACTTGAGTGTTTAGCACTCACGCCTTGCGACTGCTAACACTATGACGACCGAAAAATTCTGTCAAGCAGGGGGTGAATGGGTGCGGGTCAAACCGTTTGATTCGCGGATCAAGAAGTTTGATTGGCGAATCAAGAGATTTGATTCGCGAGATAAGTGGGCCTACCCCGGTTTCGTGGACTGGTGATTACTTGGGTCAGGCGACAGCCGCCCGACGCTTTTCGAACTGCACGGGTGAATAGTAGCCGAGCGCTGAGTGCCGGCGATGCGTGTTGTAGAAGCCTTCAATGAACTCGATGCGCCTCGTCGTGATTCCTGAACGTCGAGCGGTCGATCAGCTCGCACTCGAGGGTGGCAAAGAAGCTCTCGCACATGGCATTGTCGTAGCAGTCGCCGACCGAGCCCATGGACGGACGAATGCCGGCCTGTCGGCACCGC
>DATFHJ010000178.1:0-5824 GCA_035248585.1 Thermoanaerobaculia bacterium | reverse complement strand
CAACCTCTCGGATGAAGACATGCGCCGCGCGGTCGAGCAGGAGCTGCAGCAGAAGTTCCGGCCGGAGTTTCTGAACCGCATCGACGACGTGATCGTCTTCCACTCGCTGTCGCTGGGGCAGATCAAGCAGATCATCGGCATCCAGCTGAAACGGCTGGCGAAGCGGATCGAGGAGCGCGGCCTGATGATCGACATCAGCGATCACGCGAAGGAGGCGCTCGCGCGCGAAGGCTACGACCCCGCGTTCGGCGCGCGGCCGCTCAAGCGCGCGCTGCAGCGCGAGATCATCGATCCGCTGGCGATCAAGCTGCTCGAAGGCACGTTCAAGCCGGGCGACACCGTGTTCGTGAATGCGACCGCGGACGGCAAAGTCGAGTTGTCGCTGGAGCCGGAGGCGATCGCCGTGAATTGAAGTGGAGCGGCGGGCTTCAGCCCGCCGGATTGTCGGTGGGCCGAAGCCCACCGCTCCACCGTCTAAGGAATGTGATACAGCCGGATCGATCGGCCCACGCGTTGGGCCGGTCGATACGCTTCGAGCCAGTCGTACTCGTCGGTGAACGCGATCCAGTTTTCGCCGGCGGCGATCCAGCCGCTCACCTTTGTATTCGGCGGCAGTCCTTCGGCGTTGATGCCGTGCATCGGCAGCCAGGTGGAGTTGTTCATCACCACCCACAGCTTCTCGATGCGGCGCTGCTTGACCACGCGCGCGAGGCGAAGGATGTCCTGGCCCCAATCGAGATTGCTGTCGACGGCGACATGCGCGGGATTGCGGCCGGCGAGCTCGTTGAACCAGGCCATGTAGTCGGGATGGGCGAGGGCGACTTCGATGAGGAGCCAGGCGACGAGTGCGATCGAGAGGATTCGCTTCAGCTGCGTGACGCCGACGGCGGCGACGATGCAGAACGGCGCATAGATCGGGAGGATGTGCCGCAGGCCGATGTTGAGCGACGCCGTCATGGCGATGAGCATGATCGCGGCGGCGATGAGCGCGAGCGGCCAGGCGCGGCGCAGGCCGAGCGCGAAGAGGATCAGCAGCGGCAGCGGCGTCTTGAAGAAGAAGACGACCGGGAAGTAATACCACCAGCCGGTGCGGCTCGTTTTGCCGAACAGGAATGCGGTGTGGCCGAGGCGGTCGTGCAGGCGGACGCGGACGAAGCCGACGGGGAGCGACGACGCGGGGAGCTTCATCATTGCCAGCGACGGCGGCACGCCCACGGCTTCGAAGAACGACGGCGCCTGCGGCTCGATGTCGACGGGGCGTTTGAATTCGAAGCGATAGCCGGCCCAGCCGATGAAGAATGCGACGAGAACGGCGACCGCGAGCGCCCTGATGGTGTAGTGCGGGCCTCCGGCGCGCCTTTGGGGGACGGAGGCGCGCCGGAGGCGCGCACCACACGCGATGAGCACGATTGCGCAGACGGGAAAATAGACGAGGAACGAGAGCTTCGACAGGACGCCGAGGCCGAGGGCGAGGCCGAGAAAGAGCGTGCGTTTCCACGACGCGGATTCAATGACGAGCTCGAGCGCGTAGAGCGCGAGCGGCAGCGTGGCCGCGACGGAGACGTCGGTCGTCATCAGGCCCGCGTGTCCGAGGATCGGCGGCGCGTTCGAGAAAAGTGCGACGGCGATCAGAGACACGACTTCGCCGTACAGATGCTTCGCCCACGCCGCCACCGCGACGCAGGCAAGGATGAGAAAGACCAGGTTCCCCATCCGCCCGCGCGCGAGATTCTTCTCGTAATGATCGCCGTCGTAGAGCAGCTGATTGCCACGGTCGATCATGTTTTTCTGCTCCGGTGCCGGCAGGTTGCGCATCGGGAGCGCGAAGAGGATGCGCGCGAGCGGGGGATGCGTCGGGTCGAGCGTGTAGACGCCGTGGAACCATTCGTAGCCGGCGGCGAGATGAATGGGCTCGTCGGCGGTCGCGCTGAACACGCGATGCGTCGCCGCGACGCGAATCACCGCGATGGCGATCAGGGCGGCAACGGCGATCAGATACGTACGACGAGTCATGGGATGTAGTACAGCCGGATCGATTTTCCGACGCGCTCGTAGCGGCGTCCATGCAGCCAGCGGTAGCCGACGAACCAGTACAGATGTTCGCTCACGGCGGCCCATCCCTGCGAGGGCGCGTCGCGTTGCAGCTCATAGTGCGGCGGGAAGCGCAGCGCGTCCCAGTCGTTCCAGCCCATCGCCGCGAGTCCGACGCGGTCGACCTTCTTCTCGCGCAGCACCTGTTTGAGGCGAAGGATGTCCTGTCCCCAGTCGATGTTGCTGTCGACGAGATAGACCCACGGCCGCCGCGCGGCGATCTCGTTAAAGTACGGGAAGGCGTCGGGGATCGCGGTCAGCGACGCCACGACATGCCACGCCACCAGCGCGTACGCCGCGATGCGCAGACGGTGATGTCGAAACATGGCCAGCGCCGCCGCGGCGCCGGCGACGCTCAGCGGCACGTACATCGGCAGGACGTAGCGCACGCCGAGGTCGAGGTGGCTGGTCATCGAGAGCGCGAGGATCACCAGCGCCGCGGCGAGCGCCTCGCCCGCGGCGCGCATGCGCCGCGCGAAGAGCGCGCCGAGGGCGAGAAGAAGCGAGGCCAGCGTCGACTTCAGCGCGACGGCGATCGGGAAGTAATACCACCAGCCGCGCGCTTTGACCTCGCCGAAGAGAATGCCGTAGAAGTCGAGCCGGTCGAAGCGAATCAAGCCGCCGACGCCCATCCAGAACATCGGCGCGGGCAGCGCCCACTTCGGATGCTCGGTCACGAAGCGCGCGACCGCGCCGGTGCCGAGAATGTCGCGCACGCCTTCCAACATCTCCACGCGATCCATCGTAAAGGCGTAGCCGGCCCAGATCATCACGAGGAGCGTGACGAATGCCGCGAGGAAGCTCGGCACGATGCGCCGCCAGGCCGCGCGCGTTTCCGCATCGCGGATGCAGCGCACGAGATACATCGCCAGGCAGGCGAGCGGCACGTATCCGGCGCAGGAGAACTTGCAGAGAACCGCGATCGCGTACGCCACGCCGAACACGATCGCCCGACGCGTCGACGGCACATCCATCCATCGCAGAAACGCGAGCAGCGCAATCGCGACGCCGGCCGTCGCCGGTCCGTCGTGCGTCGTCAGGCCCGAGTAGCCGACGACGATCGGCTGCAGCGTGAAGAGCGCCGCCGTGAGCAGACCGCCCGTCGCGCCGAGCTCGCGGCGACCCCACCACCACGTCGCCAGCGCGGCGAGCGTGAAGAAGACGAGGTTCCCGACGCGCGCGAGGACGAGATTCGTTCGATAGCGGTCGTTCGAGTAGAAGACGCGCTGCAGCTGCTCTTCCATCTTGATCGTCGGATCGAACTTCATCCCGCCGAGCCACGGCGCGAGTCCGAAGATGACCCGCGGCAGCGGCGGATTCTCCGGCTGATAGGTGTAGTCGTGCGCCGCATAGAGCTGCAGCGAGGCGGAGATGTGCATCGGCTCGTCGACAGTGGCGGAGTAGAGCGTGAACGTGGCCATCATGCGCAGGAGCGAGAGCACGATCAGCGCGATCGCCGCGACGTCGGCGCGCTTCTTCAGAAGGCTCGTCGTTCTTTCTCGTTCGAGATCCACAGCCGGAATCCCCGCTCGTTCGCGTAGTAGTGCAGGATCGTTTTGCGCAACACGCAACGGCAGGGAAGCTCGATTCCCAGGTCCTGCAGGCGCGCAGGATACTCTCCGGTGCGCTGCTGATGCTCGACGATCTGCGCGCGCACGACACGTCCGCGCAGCACGCATTCATCCCACGCCAGCGCGAACGACGCCTGTCCCCACCTCAGACCCGCGAACATCACCAGGCCGGTGAGAAACACTTCCGCGCGGCCCTGTTTCGCGATCACCGCGAGGATGAACGTCGCGATCGGAATCACGAACCAGAAGAGGTACTGCACGGGACCGAGCTCGCCTCGCTCGCCGAGGGCGAGCCCAAACAAAAACGCCGCGCCGGCGTAAGCCAGCGCGGCGAGGATGCGGCTCGTTACGACCACTAAAACGAGAATACCAGACCGAGATTCACTTCGCCCTGATAGAAGTCGCGGTTGTAGTAGTAGTCGCAGATGCGGCAGTCGCTCTCGTCTTCGAGCGCGGTGTAATAGCCCCGGCCTTCGAAGCGGAAGCTCAGGTTGTTGCTGATCGGCGCCTTGATGCCGATACCCGCCGACGCGGAAAAACGCGTCTCGTCCGACACGCCGCCGAGCTGCGGATCGAGGTTGGTGATGCCGGCGCTGGCGATGACGTACGGCGTGAGGTTGCGCGAACGCGCGAACGGGATCTGCAATCCTGCGTGCAGATACGTGACGTCGATATCCGCGATCCCTGCCGTCGGCTCGAACAGTCCTCGGTCGGTCTCGAGCTCGGACGACTGATGGTTCGCCATCAGCTCGAGCTTCATGCCGCTCTGGCCGAGCGGGATGCCGAGGTTGATGCCGAGGTTCGCGCTGTTCTTCACGTCGAGATCCTGCGTGAAGACGAACGTCTGATCGGCGAAGATCGTCCCGCCCCAGCGATAGCCGACGAACGGCGTGAGCTCGAAGCGATCTTCATACGGCGTGCGCCGCGCGCGCCGCCAATCCTGAGCAAAGAGCGAAGTCGTGGAAAGGAGAAGAAGAAGAATGAAAAGAGAGTACTTACGCATATGGGCCTCCAGATGAGCTTCCGCTGGATACAATCCCCGGACCATGAAAGTCGCCACCTGGAATGTGAACGGGATTCGCGCGCGGCACGAGCAATTTCCGCAGTGGGTGGCCTCCGCGCAGCCCGATGTGATCTGCCTGCAGGAGATCAAAGCGAAGCTCGATCAGATCCCGCAAAGCTGTTCGATTGAAGGATATACGTGCTACTGGCATGGCGCGGGCGGATACTCGGGCGTGGGGCTGCACGTGCGGCGTGAGTTCGCATCCGAGGTCGCGTTCACTCATCCCGACTTCGATCACGAGACACGGATCGTGGAGGCTCAAATCGAGGACACGGTGTTCACCAGCGTGTACGTTCCGAACGGCGGGAAGGACTTCGACGCGAAGATCGCGTTCATCTATTCGCTGATCGGATACGCGGCAGGGATTCGCGCGCGCGGCTTGAAGCTCGTCCTATGTGGAGACATGAACATCGCCCGCTCGGACATGGATGTGCATCCGAAAGAGCGAAAGCGCGTGATCGGACAGTTACCCGAGGAGCGTGCGCTGCTCGAGCGTCTGATCGACGAAGGAGGACTCGTCGACGTCGGACGCATGCTGCATCCGAACGACGACGGGTACTTCAGCTGGTGGGCGCCGTGGCGCAACATGCGCGAGCGCAACATCGGCTGGCGTCTCGACTACGTGCTGGCGAGCGAGTCGCTCGCCGCGCGCGCGGTGTCGTGCCCCTCGCTGCGCGAGGTCGGCACGAGCGACCACGCGCCGGTGGTTGCGACGTTCGAGTAGTGGAGGACAGGCAATCCTGCCTGTCCAAGGAAACAGGACAGGCAGGATTGCCTGTCCTCCACTTCGAGTAGGGCGCTACCGTTCGCCCCTCGAAAAACAAAAAGCCGGCGTGAGTACGCCGGCCTTTTCGGTGGAGCGACAGGCTTCAGCCTGTCGACCCCGGCGGGCTGAAGCCCGCCGCTCCACGGTCTTCTATTCGAGAACCACGAGCACGACGCGGCGGTTCGCGGAGCGTCCCGCACGAGTCTTGTTCGATTCGACCGGCAGCGTGTCGCCGTAGGAAATCGTCGACATCCGATTCAGCGGGAGCTTGTGCTCGCGCGAGAGATAGCGGCGCACCGCATCGGCGCGGCGCTGCCCGAGCTCTTCGTTGTA
>DATFHJ010000177.1:0-13507 GCA_035248585.1 Thermoanaerobaculia bacterium | reverse complement strand
CAGACGAAGAGGCCCGGCACTTTCTGCTGGAAGAAGGAGAAGTCTTCCGCGCCGAGGACGGCGTTCACGAGACGCGTGTTCTGCGCGCCGGCGACGCGGCGGAGCGTTGGCAGCATCTTCTCCGTCAGCGCGGGCTCGTTGTAGGTGATGGGGTAGCCGTTCGTGATCGTCACTTCCGCGGTCGCGCCGCCGCTCCTGGCGATGTCTTCGGCGGTGCGCTTGATGCGCGCGTGAATCTCGTCGCGCATCTTCGCCTCGAGCGAGCGAATCGTGCCGATCATCTCTACCTGGTCGGGAATGATGTTGTTGCGCACGCCGCCGTGGATCGCGCCGACGGTGACGATCGACGGCGCAACGGTCGAGTCGACCTGGCGGCTCGGAATGGTCTGCAGACCGAGGACGATCTGGGAGGCGACCACGATCGGATCGACGCCCAGCCACGGATACGCGCCGTGCGTTTGCTTCCCTTTGACCACAATCTTGAACGAGTCGACGGCGGCCATCATCCCTTCGGGCTTGTACGTCAGCTCGCCGATGGCGAAGCGCGACGTGACGTGCAGCCCGAACGCGGCGTCGACTTTCGGATTCTCGAGCGCGCCTTCCTTCACCATCAACTCGGCGCCGCCTTCTTCCCCCTGCGGCGCGCCTTCCTCGGCGGGCTGGAAGAGGAACTTCACCGTGCCGGGAATCTGCTCGCGGACGCCGGCGAGCACCTCGGCGACGCCTAACAGAATCGCGACGTGCGCGTCGTGCCCGCAGGCGTGCATCACGCCGACTTCCTGGCCGTTGTACGTCGTGCGCACTTTCGAGGCGAACGGCAGATCGACCTGCTCGCTGACGGGCAGCGCGTCCATGTCCGCGCGCAGCGCGACCACTTTGCCGGGTTTGCCGCCGCGAAGGAGGCCGATGACGCCGGTGTGCGCGACGTTCTCCTTCACCTCGATGCCGAGCGCGCGCAGGCGGTCGGCGACGAGTTTCGCCGTGCGCACCTCGCGGTTGCCGAGCTCCGGATGCTCGTGAATGTCGCGGCGCGTGGCGATGACGTTCGCCTCCACCTTCGCCGCTGCTTCATCGATGCGGTCCGACAGCAATGCTCCCAATACCAGCGCCATGATCACGATCTCACTCCACTCTTCAACGCTTCGGCTTTTTCGACCAGCTCGCGAAACCACTCCGCGAAATTCGTCTCGCCCTTTTCTTCCGCGAGGCGCTGCGTGCGCGTGGCCATTTCCACGAACTGCTCGATGAACTGCCGCAGATCGCCGGAGTAGCCCATCAGCAGGAGCGTGGACGCCTGCGACTCGATGGCCTGGTATGCCTGCAGGGCCTGGGCGTACTCGTTGCTGAAGTGCTCGAAATTTGCGCGGGAGTCGTCGGAGCCGGCGGGTGTCATGATGGTCCGGTAAGTGTATGCCGTTTCGAATCGGCGTCATCTCCGACACCCACGGCCTCGTCCGTCCCGAAGTCGCGCTTGCGTTCACGAACGTCGACGCCATCGTGCACGCCGGCGACATCGGCGGCGAGCACGTGCTGGACGCGTTGCGCGCGATCGCGCCGCTGACGTCCGTCGCAGGGAACAATGACGACGCGAGCGGCGAGGAAATCGCGCGCGTGACGATCGGCGGCTTGCGGATCCTCCTCACGCACATTCTGCCGAAGCCGCAGAAGCCCGCGCCGCGGGTCGTCGCTTCGCTGAAGAAGGCGCCGGCGGACCTCGTGGTCTTCGGACACAGTCACGTGCCGTTCAACGATCGCGTCGGCGGCGTGTGGTACTTCAATCCGGCGAGCGCGGGGCCGCGGCGGTTTCACCTCCCGGTCTCGGTCGGTCTCGTCGAGAAGCGTGGCCGCGCGTGGAACGCGGTGCACGTGAAGCTCATTTGAAGATCACGCCGGCGCGCATCACGAACTTCAGGCGCCGGAAGTTCGCCACGTCCTGCGACGGATCGGCGGCGAGGAGCAGCAGATCGGCGTCCTTACCTTGCTCGATCGTACCGGTGACGTCGTCGAGACGCGCCGCGCGCGCGGCGATGGCGGTCGAGGCCACGATCACCTGCATCGGCGTCATCCCCGCCTTCTGCATCGCCTCCATCTCCGCGTAGATCGACGGCCCGTGCAGCGTCAGAGGATTGCCGGCGTCGGTGCCGGTGGCGATCGGGATGCCGGCTTGCACGAGGCGCATCAGATTCGCCGCCGACAGTTGCTCGCGATCGGCGGCGCGTTTTGCGCGCGCCGCGACGCGCGCGGCCGTCAGCTCCGGATCCGACATGGACGGCGTCGCGTTCACCTTCGCCAGCGTCTGCGCGTCGACGCAATGATTTGGATCGTCGATCGCCGGCGCTTTCTTCGAGACCACCGACTCGAACATGCGCACGTAGCCGCCGGCGACGGTGAGCGTCGGCGTGAGGATCGCGCCGTTCTTTTTCATCAGCGCGATGAATTCGTCGTCCACCGGCACGTCCCACACGCTGTGCACGAGCAGCTTCGCGCCCGCGCGCAGCGCCGCTTTCGCGAGCGCGAGGTCGGTCGCGTGCGCGATCAGCGGCAGGTGCGCCTTCGCCGCCTCCTCGCCCGCCGCCATCAGCGCCGGCTCGTTCGGATCGAGATACCAGACCTTGATCGCCCGCGCGCCCTGCGCCGCCAGGTACTTCACGCCGCCGCGGCCCGCCGCCTCATCCTTCAGATGGACGAACTGCCGCTCGGCCGGAAGATTCAGCCAGTGATCGAGCGTGGAGAGCAGCGGTCCCGCGGCGGTGACATGCGGCCATGAGGCGTCGACGCGCTTATGCAGCTCGAGCGTCCACGGATATCCGCCGACGTCGAAGACGCTCGTGACGCCGGAGCAAAGGTACGTGCGGGCGAAGCGCTCGGGATGCGTTTTGAGGTCGGCGATCGTGTCCTCGTACGGATACCGCGCGCGCACGTCGAGCGCGTCCGGCCGCCCGTCCGCCCACCCGGTCTGCGAGAAGTGCACGTGCGCATCGACGAGTCCCGGCGTAACCCACGTGCCGCGCGCATCGATCACCGCGGCGTCTTTCGGAACCGCGCAATCGACGCCGGCGCACGCGATTTTTCCGTCGCGCACGATCACCGTCGCGTTGCGGATCGGCTCGCCGCCGCGGCCGTCGATCAGCGTGACGTTGAGAATGGCGATGGCGAGAAGCGCGCGCATGTGCTGATCTTATAATCCGCCGCGTGTCGTTCCTCGCAGCGGAGCAGCTCTCGAAGACGTATCGGAATGCCGAGGTCCCGGTCCCGGTGCTCAGCGGCCTGGAATTGAAGGTGGAGAAGGGCGAGATGCTCGCCATCGTCGGGCCGTCCGGCATCGGCAAATCCACGCTCCTCCATCTCCTCGGCGGTCTCGATCGTCCCGACTCCGGGCGCGTGCGCGTCGGCGACGCGGACCTCACGGCGATGAGCGGCGACGAGCTGGCGCGCTTCCGCAACCGCAACGTCGGCTTCGTCTTCCAGTTCCACCATCTCCTGCCGGAGTTCAGCGCGGTCGAGAACGTGGCCATGCCGGGATGGATCGGACGCATGGGACGCGAGGACGCGCTCGCGCGCGCGTCGGCGCTGCTGTCGGAGCTCGGGTTGGGCGAGCGCGCGAAGCACTTTCCGAATCAGCTCTCCGGCGGCGAACAGCAGCGCGTGGCGATCGCGCGCGCGCTGCTGGCCGATCCCGTGCTCTTTCTCGCCGACGAGCCGACCGGCAACCTCGACCTCGAAACGAGCGAGCGCGTGTTCGAGCTGATGCGGCAGTGTCATCAGAAGCGCGGACTGACGTCGGTCATCGTCACGCACAACCCCGAGCTCGCCGCGCGCTGCGACCGCCGGTTCGAGATGAAGCGCCAACGGCTACACTGAAAGGGAACCCCATGCGACGAATCGCCGTGTTGTCACTGCTGTTCGTTGTCGTCGCCACCGCGCAGGATCTTCCACGGCTCGGCGAAGTCATGGAAGTGTCGATCGTGAATCTCGAGGTCGTCGTGACCGACCGCCAGGGGAATCGCGTTCAGGGGCTGACGAAAGACGATTTCGAGATCCGCGAAGGCGGCAAAGCACAGCCGATCACGAACTTCGCGGAGTATCGCGGAGCGGAGCGCGATGCGGAGCGGGCGCGCGTCGAAGGCAGCGCGGCGCCGGCGGCGCCGAGGCCGCAGCGCACGCTGTTGATTGCGGTCGAGAGTCAGCGCCTGGAGCCGTTTCGCCGCGACGAGTTTTTTGCCGCGCTCCACAAATTCGTCGATGACGTGATGGGTCCGGGCGATCAGGCGATGGTCCTGTCGCTGCGCCCGCTGGCGCCGATGAAAGTGCGGCAGGCGATGACGACCGATCGCGCGGCGATTCAGGCGGCGCTGGCGAAAGTCGCGAAGGAATTCGGACTGGAGCCGGCGGATCAGGCGGACGCCGCCCGGCAGGAGATCGCCGAGCGCGAGGCATTGAACGAAGAGGCGGAACGCGTGCCCGTGCGCACGATGATTCCGGGCGAGGTCTGCGCGCTGCAGCAAATGGTTGGAATCCGGCGGAAGGCGAACGCGGTCGGCGGCCTGATGGACAGCATGGGGGCGCTCGAAGGGCGGAAGATGCTGCTCCTGACCACGCGGCGCTTCGGTTACAACGCGGGAGTCGAGTGCGGAGCCGAGGCCTGGGAATTCAAGACCAACCGGATTCGCGAGCAGCTGATCGAATCTGCGAATGCGAACGGCTTCACGATTTATGCGCTGAATCCCGCCACGTCCCGGCCGCAGCTCGCCAGTGCCGATCGTCGCGGCCCGGACGGAGACATGGGCGTCAGTCAGGCCGTCCTGCTCAACGAGTACGTGTCCATGGCCGAGATCGCGGAGCAGACCGGCGGCGGTGCGGAGGTCGGACCGGACGTCGTGAAACTGCTCCCGCTCATCGCCAGGGACCTCGACTCCTATTACTCGATCGGCTATCGAGGCGACGCGAAGAAAATGGATCGGGCGCGCAACGTCAGCGTCACGGTCAAGCGCAAAGATCTGAGAGTGCGGACGCGCGCGCAGGTCGTCGAGAAATCGGATGCGACGCGGATGAAAGACCGCGTCACCGCGGCGCTGTCCTACGTCGCCGATCCCGGCACGATCACGCCCACGGTGAAATCCGGCGCGGTGCGCAGGCAGAGCCGCAATCGCTTCACGCTGCCGATCACGGTAGAGGTGCCGATCGGGCAACTCATCACCGTTGCCGAGGGGAGCTCGCACCGCGGCGCGTTCTCCCTGTTCGTCGGCGGCGGCAACAAAGAAATCCTCTTCAGCGACGTCACGCAGCGCACGCAGATCCTGACGATTCCTGACGCCGATCTCGCGCGTGCGAAACAGGCGCATTACACCTACGACGTCGACCTGACGATCGATGGGAAAGTGAACCGCATCGCGGTTGGCGTGTACGACGAAGTGGGACACGAATACGGCGTGGTGCGGGTCGACGTGAAGGCGCAGGAGCCGTGATGAGCACAATGATGAAGCGGCTACTCCTGCTCCTCGCAATTGCCGTCGCCGTCTCGGCGCAGCGCCGTCCGCCCGGGGCCGATCCGCGCATCGACGCGCCGCGCATCGAGCGGCCGCGCGCTCCCAACGCCATCCCGCGCCTCGGCGAGACCATCGAAGTCTCGGTCGTGAATCTCGACGTCGTCGTCACCGATCGCGAAGGACGGCGCGTGCACGGACTCACCAAAGACGACTTCGAGATCCGCGAGGCCGGCAAGCCGCAGCCGATTACGAATTTCGCGGAGTATCGCGGCGAGCCGGCCGAGCTCGATCCGGAGCGCACGAGCGTCGAAGGACCGAGCGCGGCGCCGGCACCAACGCAACGCCCGCCGCGCACGATCGTCCTCCTCGTCGAGCATCAGGCGCTGCTGCCGTTTCGCCGGGATGATCTCTTCGCCGCGCTGCACAAGCTCATCGACCAGACCATGGAGAGCGGCGACCGCGCCATGGTGGTCACGTGGCGGATCACGTCGATGCGCGTGCGCCAGGCCATGACGCGGGACCGCGCCGCGATCCACGCCGCGCTCGACGACGTGGCGAAGGAGATCGGTCCGCTGAAGTTCGATCCGGCGAAGATGACCCAGCAGGAGATCATCGATCGAAAAATCGCAAACGAGCTGATGCCGGAGCGCACCACGCCCCTCGATCCGAGCATTCCCGCTCGTCCCTGTGCCGGCCGCCAGCTGATGGAGATCGAAGGGAAGTCCAAAGCGGTCGCCGGGCTGATGAACAGCATGGGCGGGGTCGAAGGACGCAAGGTGCTGCTCATGGCCATGCGGCGCTTCGGCAGCATCGCCGGCGCGGATTGCTTCGAGGGCGGAGTCGTGCCGCCGGACCAGCAGACTCTCTACCGGACCGACGATGCGCGGGCGCGCGTCATCGCGGCCGCGAACGCGAACGGCTTCACCGTCTATCCCGTCTATCCCGGAACGGTCGAGTTCGAGCGCGGAAACGTCGAGTCGAAGCTGCCTGACGAAATGCCCACGCCCTTTGACGTCGATCCGAAAGGCATGGGCTCGAACTCGGTCCTCCTGAACGAGAGCCAGTCGCTCATCGAGATTGCCGACAAGACCGGCGGCGCGACGGCGTGGGGACCGGACATCGTCAAGCTGCTCCCGCAAATCGCCGAAGACCTCGAGTCGTACTACTCCCTCGGCTACCGAGGCCGCGGCGCCGCACTCGATCGCACCCGCAAAGTCGTCGTCACGACGAAGCGGAAGGACCTGCGCGTCCGCATGCGGTCGGAGATCGTCGAGAAGTCGGACGTCACGCGGATGAAGGAGCGCGTGACCGCGGCGCTTTCCTACGTCGCCGACACCGGCACCCTCGGCGTCCGCGTCCTGACCGGCAAAGTGAAGAAGAAGAGCCGCAACCGCTTCACGCTGCCGCTGAAAGTGCAGGTGCCGATCGGGCAGCTCGTGACCGTGCGCGAAGGCGACGCCGAGCGCGGCGCGTTCTCGCTGTTCATCGGCGCCGGCAACGGCGAGATTCTCTTCAGCGACGTCACGCAGCGCACGCAACTCCTGAACATCCCGCTGCGCGATTTCGAGCGCGCGAAACAGGCCAACTTCACCTACGAAGTCGATCTCACGATCGATCCGAAAGTCGATCGCGTCGCCGTCGGGGTGTACGACGAAGTGGGGCGGCAATACGGTTTGTTGCGGATCGACAACCTTGCGGAGCCCCGAGGCATGGATTGAGCACAGGTTGCGTTGTGCCACAATAGAGACGGAGCGGCTCAATTAGACCCATGTTCGAAAAATACAACGAGAAAGCCCGCCGCGCTCTCTTCTTCGCCCGCTACGAAGCGTCCAAGCTCGGCTCGCGCGTCATTGAATCCGAGCACATTCTCCTCGGCGTCCTGCGCGAGGGGGAGGAGATCATCAAAGAGATCTTCTCGCGCTTCAATGTCAAACCGGAACAGATCCGCCGGGAAGTGGAAGGCGACCGGCTCTTCGTCGACCGCATTTCCTCCTCGGCCGAGCTGCCGCTGTCGGAGGAGTCGAAGAAGATCCTTGCCTACGCCGCGCACGAAGCCGAGTCGATGCTCCACCAGTACGTCGGCACCGAGCATCTGCTGATCGGCATCCTGCGCGTCGAGTCGTCGACCGCGGCGCGCATCCTGACGGCGAAGGGATTGAACGTCTACGGCGTCCGCGAAGAAACGATCTCGATTCTCAAAGAGCGCGAGGCCGACAAGCAGAAGAAAGAGCTGCCGTTCCTCGCGGAGTACGCCCGCGATCTGACGCAGATGGCGCACTCGCAGCAGTTCGATCCGCTGATCGGACGGGAAAAGGAAGTCGAGCGGATCATCCAGATCCTCTCGCGGCGCACGAAGAACAATCCCATCCTGTTAGGCGAGCCGGGCGTCGGCAAGACGGCCATCGTCGAGGGATTGGCGCAGCGCATCGTCGACGGCAACGTGCCGCTCTTCATCGCCAACAAGCGCATCCTCTCGCTCGATCTCTCGCTGATCGTCGCCGGCACGAAGTACCGCGGCCAGTTCGAAGAGCGGCTCAAAGGCATCATCAAAGAGCTGAAAGAGAACCAGGACATCATCATCTTCATCGATGAGATCCACTCGCTGATCGGCGCGGGCTCCGCGGAGGGCTCGCTCGACGCCGCGAACATCCTCAAGCCGGCGCTCTCGCGCGGCGAGATCTCCTGCATCGGCGCGACCACGATCCGCGAGTACCGCCGCTACATCGAAAAGGACCGCTCGCTCCTGCGCCGCTTCCAGGCCATCATCGTCAACCCGCCGACGGAAGACGAGACGCTGCAGATCCTCGAAGGCGTGAAGGAGCGCTACGAAGCGTTCCATAAGGTGAAGTACAGCGACACGGCGATCCGCAGCGCGGTCTATCAGTCGAACCGCTACATCACCGACCGCTTCTTCCCCGACAAGGCCATCGACATCCTCGACGAGGCCGGCGCGAAGGTAAAGCTGCGCCGCGTCGCCGACACGCAGAACCTCCGCCGGCTCGAGGCGGAAACGCGCTCGATCGTGAAGGAGATGAAGAAGGCCATCTCGGACAAGGACTTCGAGAAGGCCGTCTTTCTGCGCGAGCGGGAGATCGAGCTGAAAGAAGAGATCGAGCGCTTCAAGGCCGAGCGCGAGATGGTCGGCGACGAGATGATGGAGGTCACGCAGAAGGACGTCGAGGAGATCATCAGCTCCTGGACCGACATCCCCGTCACCTCGATCGAGGCCGACGAGGCCGCGAAGCTGATCAACATGGAAGAGATTCTGATGCGGCGGATCGTCGGTCAGAACAAGGCCATCACCTCGATCTCGCGCGCCATCCGCCGCTCGCGTCTGGGCGTCGCGTCGCCGAACCGTCCGATGGGCTCGTTCATCTTCCTCGGGTCATCCGGCGTCGGAAAGACGGAAGTCGCGCGGCGTCTCGCCGAGTTCCTCTTCGGGTCACAGAAGCATTTGATCCGCTTCGACATGTCGGAGTACATGGAGAAGCACGCGGTGTCGAAGCTGATCGGCTCGCCTCCGGGCTACGTCGGCCACGAAGAAGGCGGCCAGCTGACCGAGCGCGTGCGCCGCAATCCGTACAGCGTCGTGCTGCTCGACGAGATCGAGAAGGCGCATCCCGACATCGCCAACATCCTGCTGCAGATTCTCGAGGACGGGATTCTCACCGACTCGCTCGGCAATCAGGTCGACTTCCGCAATACGCTGATCATCATGACGTCGAACCTCGGCACGCGGCATCTCGCGACGAAGGGACACATGGGCTTCCGTGAGAAGGGCGAAGCCGCCGATCAGAAGTCGGCCGAGCACCTCATCCACAGTGAGCTCAAGCGCGAGTTCTCGCCCGAGTTCATCAACCGCATCGACGAAGTGATCATCTTCAATCCGCTGACGGACATCGAGCTGCGCGCGATCTGCCAGTTGCTGATCGACGACGTGAATAACGCGCTCGTGCACAAGAACGTGCAGATCGCGGTGGACGACTCGGTGGTGCAGTGGCTGCTCTCGCGGGCCAAGGAAGAAACGAACTCCGGCGCCCGCCCCCTGCGCCGCGCGATTCAGAGGTACATCGAAGACGAGTTGTCGGAGTACATGATCCGGCACAAAGACACCATCCCCGACCGCATCGACGTGACGATGCAAGGCGACGAAGTGCTGCTCGTTCCGAGGGTGATCGAGGAACCGATTGCCAACTGAGGGTTTTGATGACCGCGGAAGAGTTGCTGAAAATGCCGCGGCTGCGCGTTGGCCGGCGCGAGCTTGCGAGCGGCGAGATGGTTGTATTGCCGCCAGGCGGCATGCGTCGGAGTCAGGCTGCCATGGCCGTCTTCATGTCGCCCTATGGCCATGTTGACAAGCACAGCCTCGGCAACATCGTCAACACGCGAACGAACTTCATTCTGCACCGCGACCCGGACACCGTTCGTGCTGCCATCGTCGCATTCGTGCAACAAGGGCGCGATTTTTACGAAGGCCCGCCGGATCTTGTCGCCGAAGTCTTCGACTGGAACAACGACTATCCGGCCGAAATCGCCCGGCGCGTTCACGATTGGCTTGCTGGCAGCACGCGAATGGTGATCGTCATCCATCCGAAAAACCATACCGCCACCGTCCACACTCCCACCGCCACTACCCGCCTCACCGCCGACGACACCCTCACCGGCGGCGACGTCGTACCCGGCTGGTCCCTCCCTCTGCGCGAGCTCTTCAGCTAGCTCGACACATCCCCCTTTCGAATCCGTCACGGTTCCGTAACGCACGGGCGTACAATCGCCCCAACTCGGGAATCGTCCACTCAGGAGCAGGAGAAAATCGGATGAGAATCAACCTACGCAGTCTCGCGCTGTTTGCGCTTTGTTTCCTCATCGGAAGTGCCGCGTTTGCGCAGGGCACGACCGGCAGTCTCGTCGGAACCGTGACCGCGAGCGACGGCAGCTCCGTCCCCGGCGTGACGGTCACGATCTCGTCGCCGGCGCTGCAGGGCACGCGCGACGCCGTCACCGGCGACACCGGCGGCTACAGCTTCGTCGCGCTGCCGCCGGGCGACTACACCGTCGCATTCGAGCTCGCCGGCATGCAGACCGTCACCAAAAAACTGCGCGTCAATCTCGCGCAGACGAGCCGCGGCGATGTCGAGCTGAGGCCGGCCGCGGTCAGCGAAGCGATCACCGTCACTGCAAGCGCGCCGGCCGCGCTCGAGACGACGGAAGTGAGCGCGAACTTTTCCAGCGACACGATCGCGGAGCTGCCGACGCTGAATCGCACCATCGCCACGACGGCGCTGCTCGCGCCCGGTGTCAACGAAGCCGGTCCGAACAAGCAGATCGTCATCTCCGGCGCGCAGTCCTTCGACAACCTCTTCCTCGTCAACGGCGTCGTGGTGAACGAGAATCTCCGCGGACAGCCGCACGATCTCTTCATCGAAGACGCCGTGCAGGAAACGACGATCCTCAGCGGCGGCGCGATCTCCGCCGAATACGGCCACTTCACCGGCGGGGTCGTCAGCACGCTCACGAAGTCCGGCGGCAACGACTTCACCGGCTCGCTGCGCGACAGCCTGCGCAACGACAGCTGGAAAGCGAAGACCGCGTTTCCCGGCGAAGCCGATCACATCGACGACATCAGCAGCGTGTACGAGGGGACGTTCGGCGGGCGGATCCTTCGCGACCGCCTCTGGTTCTTCGGCGCGGGCCGCAAGGAGAAAACCACCGAATCGCGCGAGACCGTGGAGACGCGGGTTCCGTACGCCAACCTCACCGATCAAAAGCGCTACGAGCTGAAACTGACCGGCCAGATCACGCCGAAGCACAACGTGGTCGTCTCGTATCTCAACGTCGACACGACGAATCCGGGCAACATCTTCGGCAACGTCGTCGATCTCCGGTCGCTGACGACGCGCCTTGCGGAGCAGAGCCTGCAAGCGGTGCACTACAGCGGCATCCTCGCCGAGAACCTGCTGCTCGAAGGGCAGTACAGCGAAATGGAGAACATCTTCTCCTCCGGTGCGACGACCAACGACCGCATCGAGGGAACGCTGCTGCGCGAAAACGGCACGAGCTTCCGGGCCTGGTCGCCGACCTTCTGCGGCAGCTGCCGCCCGAAGGAGCGCAACAACAAATCGACCCTCGTCAAAGCCTCGTACTTCCTCTCGACGAAATCCCTCGGCCAGCACAGCTTCGTCGCCGGGTGGGATGACTTCCATCAGCTCCGCACCGAAGACAACTATCAGTCGGGCAGCAACTATCGTTTGTGGGGCGACTTCGACTTCAAGAGCAACGGCGAGCTGATCTTCCGCGCGAATCCGACGAACGGCCTGGTCGCCTATCACCCCCTGCTCGAGGAGAGCAAAGGCTCCGACTTCCAGGTCAGCGCCCTGTTCCTCAACGACAAGTGGGATTTCAACAATCACTTCACCTTCAACGCCGGCGTCCGTTATGACAAGGCGAACGGCGAGAATCAGTCGAAGGTCAAGACCGTCAGTGACAGCGTGTTCAGCCCGCGGCTCGGAGTCAGCTATGACCTTCGCGGCGACGGCGCGCACAAATTCACCGCCAGCTACGCGAAGTACGCGTCGAAGGTCGATCAGGGTCCCGGCGATGCCACGTCGTTCGGCGGCCGCTACGCCTCGTACTACTGGGATTACCGCGGACCGGCAATCAATCCGGTCGGGACGCCGGAGTCGCAGCTGGTGGCGACGCCGGAAGTGATCCGGCAGATGTTCGCGTGGTTCGACGCGCAGGGCGGCATCAACAACACCGCCCTCATCAATTCCGTTTCGTTCCCCGGTTATACCGCGCGCATTGGCGACAACCTCACCGCGCCGAGCATCGACGAGCTCTCCATCGGATACGGCGCGCAGATCGGTTCGCGCGGCTACGTCCGCGCCGATGTCATTCGCCGCAAATGGAACGACTTCTACATCCTCCGCCGCGACCTCACCACCGGAAAGGTGAAGCTGCCCGCGCCGAGCACGGCCTCGGTCGATCAGGGCGTGATCGAGACCGGTGACGGAGACCTCGAGCGCAACTACACAGGCATCCAGACCCAGGCCAACTACCGTCTCACCGATCGATTCAGCGTAGGCGGCAACTACACCTGGTCGAAACTGCGCGGCAACATCGAGGGCGAGCATTACAACAACGCCACCGTGCTGGCCGGCTGCAACGGCGGCCAGGCGGTGCCGGGCACGGACAGCGGCCTCTGCGCGCCGGAGTATCAGGCGTTCGAGCAGAACCACCCGATCGGTTATCTGGAAGCGGACATGCGCCACAAGGCCAGTCTCTGGGCGCAATACAACCTGCCGACGGCCCTCGGCCGCTTCAACTTCTCGGTGCTCGAGCGCTATCACAGCGGCCTGCCGTATTCGGCGACCGCCGCGATCACGCCGACCGGCATCACGAATCCCGGCTACATCACCCCGCCGTCGCGCGTCTGGTACTACTTCAGCGGACGCGGCGAGTATCGCGTGGATGACATCACCTCGACGAACCTGGCCATGAACTACGAGTCGCCGGCATTCGGGCGTGTTCGCTTCTTCGTGCAGACCGACGTCATCAACGTCTTCAACGAGAGCAAAGTCGAGTTCCCGTCGACCGCGCGCGGCCCGGTCGTCAACGGCACCGTGCTGGTGCGCCGCACCAGCCCGGCCCTGACGGCGTTCAATCCGTTCACCACGACGCCGGTGGAAGGCGTCCATTACGTGAAGCCCGCGAACTTCGGCCAGCCGACGAACCGCGAGGCGTATCAGGATCCGCGCGAGTACCGGATCTCGTTCGGCGTCCGCTTCTAATCCTTCAATGATTCCCGGGTGCGCGCGGCGAGCTCGCGCGCACCCGGATGCGGATTCGCCCTCACCATTTCGTCCAGCAGGCGATTCGTGTCCGCGCGGCGTCCTTCGATGAAGTAGATGATCGCCAGATTCGCGTACGCCTGCGTGTCGTTCGGAAAATTCGCGATCTCGCGCCGATACGCGGCCACCGCGTCATCCACACGGCCCATGCGCGCGAAGAGATCGCCGCGC
>DATFHJ010000176.1:0-5507 GCA_035248585.1 Thermoanaerobaculia bacterium | reverse complement strand
CGAAGCGCACCGCACCGCGCGCCGGCTCGTGCCACCCGAGGAGCAGCCCGGCGAGCGTCGACTTGCCGGCGCCGGACGAGCCGACGATGGCCACGTGCTCGCCGGGCGCGATGTGCAGCGAGACGTCGTCGAGGATGACGTGTCCGCCGGCGAGCACGGTGACGTTCTCGAGATCGATCTGTGGAGCGGCTCGATTACGCGCGCAACCGTGTTGCGGATGCGCGGCAACTGCCACGCGGCCGAGGCGATGTCCTGGCCGAGAAGCGGAATGCCGAGGCCCCACCACGCCAGGAGCAGCGCGCCGCCGGGATCGTTCGCGTGGCGCAGGTGCGAGGTGACGAGCAGCATCGCCAGCGCGAGGCCGAGCGTCTGCTGCAAGCCTTCCCACGCCACGACGCCGCGCCGCAGCCCGAGCACCGCCGACGCCCAACCGCCGATCTGCACGGATTGCTCATGCGCCAGCGCGGCGCGCGCGCCGTGGATGCGGATCGGGACGAGTCCCATCAGCGCGTCGAGATAGAAGCGCGCCAGCGCGCCCGAGCCCGTGCGCACTTTCAGATCCTTCTCCGCGAGCATCGGCTGTGCGAGCATCGGCAGCGCGGCCGCGACGATCGCCGCGCCGAGCGCCAGCGGCAGCAGTCCGTCGTACAGCACCGTCAGTCCGATGAGGATGAAGATGAGCGTCATCGCCGCGCGCACGAGACGTCCGGCGAGATCCGAGATCTCACGGATCTCGTGCACGGCGTGCGCGCGATGGGCCATGTCGGACGCGAGACGGCTGCGGAAGTAGCGATCCGGAAGCCGTGAGAGAGTGCTCATCAGGTCCATCCGCAGGCGGAGCTCGAGCCGCCTGCCGATGCGCAGCACGCCGATCAGGATCGGCCACTCGAGCAGCAGCAGGACGATCAGCAGCGCGAGCACGCTGCCCGCGAATGCGAGGCGTTCGCGATTCGAGATCAGCTTGCGGCTCATGTCGAGCATCCCTCGAAAGAGCACGGCCTCGGCCACGACGCCCGCGGCGGCGACCGACATCGCGGCGAGCAGCACGAGCGCGCCGCCCGCGGAATCGCGTTGCACCAGGCGCAGCACCATGCGCAGCGGATGTTCGTCGGTCGACGTGAGCACGGCGGCCAGTTGCGGCGGCAGCTCCGCCGATGCCGCGCGCGTGCCGCTGACGGAGATCAGCACCGCGCCGGTGACGAGCACTTCGCCGTCGGCATCGCATGCGCGCACGCGCCAGTACGACAGAGGAATCGACTCCGGAGCGGAGACGAGCGAACGCACGACGTCCGCGGCGTTGCGGATTTTCGCGCGGCTTCGCAGCGACGCCATCATGCGGACAGCGGCGTCGAGCGCGCCGAGGCCGCGCCATGAGGCGTCGTCGCACGCGGCGCGGATCAATGCATCGCCGTCCTTGATCCCGGCATCCGCCATGCGCGCGCGCAGCACGCGCAGCGTGCCCTCCGATGCGGCCCACGTACGCCACGTGGCCGCGTCGACGCGCATCGTGTGCTGATAGAGCTTGCGGCGAAAGTCGACGGCGTGGACGAAGTGACGCCCCGAGGCCGGATCCATCACCTGCAGCCGCTCGCCGAAGCGGCGCCAGGCCACGACGAAATGCGTGCCGCCGCCGGGAATCGTCGTGACGACGAGCGCCGGAAGCAGCGACGCCGCGCGATGCGTGAGGTGGTCTTCCGGCACGAGCACCTGCGCCGCGTCGAGTCCCAGCGCGACGGCCGCTTCTTCGAGCGTGTCGATCGACGTGCCATCGAGCTCGGTCTGACAGGCCTCGCGCAGGCGGCTGTAGCTTGCCGCGATGCCGTGCCCGTGCAGCAGCGCTTTCAGCGCCGCGGGACCGCAGTCCATCGCCGACGACTGGATGACTTCCGGAATCAGCGCGCGCGTCATCGGGCCTCCCAGCCGCCGGCGATGCGCAGGAGAAGCGCCGCCGGCGAGATGCGCTCGACCTCGATCTCCGCACTGCCGGTCATCCCATGCTCGACGGGCATGCGGGCCGCCGCGATCGTCAGCTCGACGCGAACCCGTCCGTCGCGCACTTCGCCGGCGACGCGCTGCACGACGGCGGCGAGCGTGCCGTACTCCGCGGAGGGATAGGCATCGAGGCGAAGCCGCGCGGTTTGTCCCGCGCGGATGCGTCCGATCGACGCCGGCGCGAAGAAGGCCACGACCTGAAGCTCGCGCGACTCCGGGACGATCACCGCCAGCGACTCCCCTTCTTCGATCCACTGCCCGGGCGCGAGCGCCGCGACCTCGGCGACGACTCCGTCGAGCGGAGCGCGAATGATCCGTTGATCGCGCTCGAATCGCGCGGTCGAGAGCGCGGCTTCGAGTCCCGCGCGCCGCGCATCGACGCGCGACAGCGCGGACTCCAGCTCGCGGATGCGCGCCTGCCGTTCGAGCACGCGCGTCGCCAGATCCTGTTCGATATTCGAGAGCGCGGCACGCGCCGCATCGGACGCGGAGCTGCGGACCCGTTCGTCGACCCGCCCGCGATCGAGCTCGCTCGCGGAGATCAGTCCCTGCGCCGCGAGCCGCTCGAGCCGCGCGTTTTCGGCGCGCGCGAGCATCGCCGGCGCGCTCTTCTCCGATGCCTCGGCGCGCGCGCGAGCTACGGCGGCGGCGACTCCCTGCCGCTCCGACTCCAGCGAGCGCTCGGCGGTGAGGATCTCGTTCCGAATCGACTGGCCCTCGGCGATCACTCCGCGAAGCTCGGCCTCGTGCTCCGCGATCGCATGTTCCTCGCGTACCGTCGCCAACCGCACCAGCGGTGCGCCCGCGCGCACCCGCGCGCCCGGCTGCACCTCGATCGCCGCCACCACCCCGTCTGCCACGCTCTCGACCGGCCGCGAACGCCGCGCGATCTCGATCCGCGCCGCCGCCGACGTCTCCCGAATCGAGACCCGCGCCAGCGCCATCCAGGCCATCCACACGAGCACGAACGCCGCGGCGATGGCCAGCCCGGTCGCAGTGACCCGAAACCGGTCAGCTTTCAGCGTCCGCAATGTTCGTTCGAATGGCGTGGCCATGGTATCTCACCAGGACAGACGGAATCGGTCGCGGAAATCGATCACGGGAGGGAAACTCGATTTTGAGTCCGTCCTAAAGAAAACCGCACGAGGAGGAATCATGTCGCTGACGCTTGATCGCGCGCTCGCAACCGCAGGTACCGGAACCCGTTTCAAGATCTTTCCTCAGCCGCGGTTCCTGCCGTCGTTTCAGACCCCTGAAGTCGTCGTCATCAACGTCCCTGCCGGCGAAGTTCAGGCCGGTCCCGCCGACGACCGCATGTTCGTCGTCGACGCGATCAACAAGCAGCCGTATACCCCCTTCACGTCGCCTCCGTATGCCGGAGAGAAGAATCCGCCGGTCAAACCGGGACCGAGCGGACATTTCGATCACCTCGACCCCGAATCACGCGAGTTCGGCTGCGCGACGATGTATGCGACCGTTCGCCGCGTGCTCGACATCTGGGAGGACTACTTCGGCCATCCCCTTCCGTGGGTCTTCGACGTCGACTTCGCGCGCCTGGAGCTGATTCCTCTGATCGAGTGGGACAACGCCCAGTCGGGCTACGGCTTCCTCGAATTCGGGTTCGGACGAACGATCGGCGGAGACATCGATCACACGCGGCCGTATTGCGAGAACTTCGACGTCCTCGCCCACGAGCTCGGACACAACATTCTTTACTCGCAGACGGGAATCCCGACGAATCCGTCCGATCCGAAGATCGACTACGGCGGATACCAGGAATCGGGCGGCGATCTGACGGCGATCATCGCCTCGATGCACTTCCACTCCGTGATCGACCATCTGCTGAAGAAAACGCGCGGCAATCTCTTCACCGTCAACGAGCTCGAGCGGGTCGGCGAGCTTTCCGGGAGCCGGGAGATCCGTGTGGCCTTCAACAGCAAGCGGATGGGCGACGTCGGCACCGAAGAGCATGAGCGCTCACTGCCGCTGACCGGCGGGATCTTCGACGTCATGGTGGAAGTGTTCCAGAAACGGCTTGTGGCGAAGAACCTCATCTCCGCCGATCTCGCGCTTCGCTCGACGCAGGGACCCGGCGGCTCGCCCGATACGAAGAAGATTCAAAAGGAGTTCGACGCGGCGTACAAGGGTCACGAGGCGGCTTTCAAAGAGGAGCTCCTGCAAGCCCGCGATTACCTCGGCAAACTCCTGGCGCGCACGTGGAGCAACCTCGACCCGAACTTCCTTTCCTACCTGACCGTCGTCCGGCAACTGCTGAAGTCCGACCGCGAGCTCACGAACGGCGAGCACCAGCAGACCATCCGCGAATGCTTCTCCTGGCGCGGGATCAGCGCCCCCGGCGCATTCGCGCAGGCTGGGTTTCGGACACTCGATGCGTGCAATGTCGTCCGCGAGGGACCGTACTTGCCGCCGTATCGCGGCGCGGCGGATGTCGACGAGCCTCGAATCCCGATCAAGCGAGACGCCCAGCCGCGCACGACGACCGAGCGCCGCAAGCGCCCGCGTACGAGCGGGCGCGTCACGCGATAACGATCAGCGACGACCCGCTCACTCGTACCGCAGCGCCTCGATCGGATCGAGCTTCGACGCCTTCGCCGCGGGGTAAATCCCGAAGATGATGCCGAGGAGGGCGCAGAAGCCGAAGGCGATGACGATGGCCCACATCGGGGTGTGGACGGGCGGGAGCTCGAGCCATTTCTTCAGGAACAGGCGCACGAGCATGGCGAAGAGATAGCCGCCGGCAATGCCGATGCCGCCGCCGAAGCCGGACAGCGTGATGGCTTCGATGAGGAACTGCACGAGCACGTCGCCGCGGCGCGCGCCGATCGACTTGCGGATGCCGATCTCGCGCGTCCGCTCCGTCACCGAGACGAGCATGATGTTCATGATCCCGATGCCGCCCACCAGGAGCGAGACGCCCGCGATGCAGCCCAGAAGAACCGTCATCGTGCTGTTCGTCTCGTTCGCCGCCTCGGCCACGTCCGACATGTTGCGGACGGTGAAGTCGTCCGGCGCGCCGGCCCCCAGCTTGTGGCGCTGGCGCAGGAGTTCCGCGATCTGCGTCTGCGCCGTGTAGGTCGCGTCCTGCGAGACGGCCGAGACGTACGCGACCTGCACGCGCGTGTTCCCCAGCAGCTTCTTCTGCACCGACGTGTAGGGCGCGAAGGCCGCGTCGTCCTGGTCGCGCCCCTGCGGGTCCTGGCCTTTGCGCGCCATCACGCCGACGACGCGGAAGGGCATGTTCGAGACGCGAAGGGTCTGCCCGACCGCGTCCTGCCCGGGGAAGAGGTTGTCGGCGATGGTCTGGCCGACGACGACGACGCGCGCGGCCGTGCGCACGTCCGAGTCCGTGAAGAAGGAGCCGTCGGCGACCGGCCACTTGCGTATCTCGGAGAACTGCTCGGAAACGCCCTGCACCTGCGTGGACCAGTTCTGGTTGCCGGCGACGAGCTGCGAGCGCGAGTTGACTACGGGCGAGACCATCGAGACGCTCGGCA
>DATFHJ010000175.1:0-26943 GCA_035248585.1 Thermoanaerobaculia bacterium | reverse complement strand
GACGATCTGAAGACGCGGAGAGCGTTCTCCAGGCTGGTCAGCAGGGCTGAGCGCCGCAAGCCCATCCTCACCGCCGATGCGCTCGCTGCCCGAGACCGGGGGCGTCGCTGAACGATCTGGTCGTCGACGCGTCCGTCGTCTTTAAGTGGCTCATTCCAGATGCGGCCGAGGAGGATGTTCCGGTCGCGAAAGCACTGCTCGTCGATCACATGGAAGGAAGAGTCGAGATTACCGTTCCCTCTCTCCTCTACTACGAGGTCGCGAACATTCTTCTCTTCGGCCGCTCTCGGCCGCCGGCGGAGGAAGCCGCCGAGGCGCTGAGCGACCTTTTCTCCATACCGCTCGCGGTTGAAGCTCCGGAGCGTGACGCGGCCGATGCTGCGCTGCGACTTGCTTCGCAGCTTGGGCTCTCGTATTACGACGCATCCTACGTTGCGCTTGCGGAGACGCTGAACTGTCCCCTCATTACAGCCGATCAGCGTCTTGCTCGCCGGATTCGCGCGGGCGGGCGTGTGCGATTGCTCGGGAACGCTAAACCATGACGTGGTACCAGGAATGGTTCGGCGAGGAGTATCTCGAGCTGTACTCGTACCGCGATGAGCGCGAAGCCCTGCAGCAGGTGGCGTTTTTCCGGAGCGTGTGCGGCGAGATCGTGCGGCCGGTGCTCGACCTCGCCTGCGGGATGGGGCGGCACATGCAGGAGCTGCAGTCGCACGGGTATCACGCCATCGGCTGCGATCTTTCGTACGTCCTGCTGCGCACGGGCATCCGTGAGTACGGTCCGATGCCGGTCACGCGCGCGGACATGCGCCATCTGCCGTTCTGCGATGCGGTGTTCGGGGGCCTGGTCAACTTCTTTACGAGCTTCGGGTACTTCGCCACCGAGGATGAAAACGCGCAGGTGGTGCGGGAGATGGCGCGCGTCCTGGACGATGGTGCGCCGTTTCTCTTCGACTATCTCAACGTCCACCGCGAGCTGCAGAAGCTCGTCGAGCGGGAGACGCGCGAGAACGCGCTGATCGAGCGCTGGTTCGACGCGCGTGACAGGTCGTTCAACAAACGGATCACGATCGGTGAAAAGCGCTATCTCGAGCGGGTGCGAGGCTACGATCTCGACGAAATCTCGGCCATGTTCGCGGCGTGCAATCTCACCATCCGCTCCGCCTTCGGCAGCTTCGAGGGAGAACCGTTCTCGGAAACGTCCCCGCGCCTGATCCTGGTCGGGAGCCGCACGCGATGAGCATCCGCGTCCCGCTCGCGTGTTATCCCGGCATGAACGCCTTCGTGCGCGACTGGCTCGCCGGCGACGAGCGCTTCCTGCGCCGCGGAACGCCGGCGTCCCCGCCGGCTGATCAGGCGGCGTCCCGCCGCCTCCACGACCTCTTCCCCACCATCCACGAAAACGCAACCAACATCGTCGCCGGGCAGCAAGTCGGCTTCGCCGGCGGCCCGCTCTACACCCTCGCCAAAATCGCTTCGCTTCTAAAGCTGAAGCGCACGTTGAAGGGTCCCGTCAACGCCTTCTTCTGGCTCGCCACCGAGGATCACGACTTCGATGAAGTCGCGCAGCTCAACGTCCCGGCGTCGCTGGTCAACCGCCAGCAGCAGCTCGATCTCGTAAAGCTTCGCGCGGTCCGCGCGGCGTCGAAGAGCGTCGTCGGATCGCTTCCGATTCCTGGGGCGCTGATCGAACAGCTGCTCGCGCTCTTCGACATGCAGCGCCCGTCGTGGCTGCGCGAGGGCATCACCTTCCGCGACTCCTTCGCCGAATTGATCACCAGCGTCTGCGGCGACGAAATCATCCTCGTCGACGCGCTGCATCCCGGGCTTCGCCGCGCCGGCGCGCCGCTCTTCGAACAAATCCGCGCCCGCGAGTCCGAAATCCAGGAGGCGCTTCATCACCGCGCGCAGGAGCTCGAAGCCGCGGGCTACAAAGAGCAGGTCGTTCCTCGGGATGGCGATCGCTACACGTTGCTCTTTCAAATCAACGAAGACGGCACGCGCACGCCGAGCATGCAGGGCACGTCCACGTCCGCGCTGACACGTCCTCTGCTCCAGGACTTCGTTCTCCAGCCGCACGTGTTTGTCGGCGGCCCCGCCGAGATCGCCTATTACGCGCAAATCGCGCCGCTGCACGAGCTGTTGAACGTCCCGATGCCGCGCCTCGCGCTCCGCGGGCACGTCGTCGTCGCGCCGAAGCGCGTCGTGCGGGCGATCGAACGCTTCGGCCTCGACGCGTGTTCTCTCTTCAGGTCGCCCGACGACATCCTCGCCGAGCGCGAGCCGGAAGGCGTCGCGCGCGTGCGCGAAATCGCGGACGAGGCGAAGCGCGAGTTGATGAAACGCATCGGAACGATCGGCGAGATCGCCTTGCCCGCCGACCATTCGCTCGCCGGCTCGATCCAGCGCTCGATCGGCCATCTCGAATATCACTTCAACAAACTCTCCGAGCGCGCGATCAAGGGACTCGTGCGCAAAGACCGCGAGCGCTACACCGCCACGCGCGAGCTCGTGGCCACGCTCTTCCCCGACCGCCACGTGCAGGACCGCGTGGTCAGCTGGTTTGCTTATTGGACTCAGTACGGATCGGCGCTGCTCGATCGCATGGTCGAGGAAGTCGAGCCGGACTCGGACGTTTTCAAGATCGTGGATTTATGACAGTCGACATCATCTTCTTCGGCGCTCATCCCGACGACCTCGAGCTCTCGTGCGGCGGCACCGCCGCGAAACTGGTGAAGGACGGGCTGCGCGTCGGCTTCGTCGATCTCACGCGCGGCGAGATGGGGACGCGCGGCACGCCCGAGACACGCAAACGCGAAGCGCAGAACGCCGCGAAGACGCTCGGCGCGACGTTCCGCACGCAGCTCGATTTCGGCGACGGGAACCTCCGCACGGGCCGCGAGGAAGAGCTGCAACTCATCGCGCTCCTGCGGCAGTGGCGGCCGAAGCTCGTCGTCGCGCCGTGGCCCGACGATCGCCATCCCGATCACACGCGCACCGGGCGCATCGTCACCGAGGCCTCGTTTTACGCGGGACTGAAATCGCTGAAGACGGAGCTGCCCGAGCACCGGCCGCAGTCGGTGTTGTACTACTTGCAGAACTACATGGTGCCGCCGTCGTTCGTCGTCGACGTCACCGCGTACTGGAAAACGAAAATGCGCGCCGTGGCCGCGTACAAATCGCAGTTTCACGATCCGAAGTCGAAAGAGCCGAACACGTTCATCTCCGATCCGAAGTTCCTGGAGATGATCGACGCGCGCGGCAAGCACTTCGGCGCATTGATCGGCGCGGCGTACGGCGAAGCGTTCGTGACGAAGCAGCCGCCGAAGATTGATGATGTGATCGGCGCGTATTCAGGACGGGAAGTGTGAAGATCGGCATCACCTGCTATCCCACGTTCGGCGGCTCCGGCGTCGTCGCGACGGAGCTCGGGCTCGCGCTGGCGAAGCGCGGCGATGACGCGCACTTCATCAGCTACGCGATGCCGTCGCGCCTCAATCTTCTCCACGAGCGCGTGCACTTTCACGAAGTCACGGTCACGCCGTATCCGCTGTTCGATCCGTATCCGCCGTACACGCTCGCGCTGGCGACGAAGATGGCCGAGGTCGCGGCGTACGAGAAGCTCGACATCCTGCACGTCCACTACGCGATCCCGCACGCGATCAGCGCGCATCTCGCGAAGCAGATCCTCCGCTCGAATCTCAAAGTCATCACCACGCTGCACGGCACCGACATCACGCTCGTCGGCCGCGACGAGAGCTATCTGCCGATCACGAAGTTCGGCATCGAAGTCTCGGATGGCGTGACCGCGGTGTCGCAGTGGCTGAAGGACGAAACGGCGACGCACTTTCACACGGAGAAGTCGATCGCCGTGATCCCGAACTTCGTCGACGGCAATCGCTTCAAGCGCAACTCGAGCTCGTTCTGCCAGATGTTCGGCGGGCCGGACGAGAAGCTCGTCTGCCACGTTTCGAACTTCCGGCCGGTGAAGCGGATCATGGATGTGATCCGCGTGTTCGAGAAAACGATCAAGACCGTGCCGGCCCGATTGATCATGATCGGCGACGGTCCCGACCGCTCGAAGGCGGAGGCGTACTGCCGCGCGCATCACCTGCGCGACCGCGTGTTTTTCCTCGGCAACGTGCCGAATCTCGAAGAGGTCCTCGGCGCATGCGATCTCTTCCTTCTTCCCTCGGAGACCGAGTCGTTCGGAATGGCCGCGCTCGAAGCGATGGCCTCCGAGGTGCCGGTCATCGCGTCGCGCGCGGGCGGGTTGCCGGAGGTCGTGGCCGATGGCGAGACCGGATTTTTGTGTCCGGTCGGTGACATCAGCGCCATGGCTGAGCGCGCCGTCGAGATCCTCGGTGACAGCGATCTGCGCGTCCGGATGGGCAAGCACGCACGCGCTCTCGCGCTGGACCTCTTCGACGAAGAGAAGATCGTTCCGCGCTATCGCGAGCTTTACGCGATGGTTTAGGAATATCCGACACGGCTTCCGCGATTGCCGCTCCCGTCCATCCGAATAAAAGTGCCATGACAAAGAAGACTGCCTCCGCGCTCCTCCTTCTCTTTGTTGCGTTCGCCATCCGCGCGACGGATCTTCGCGAACCTCTGCGCCGCGTCGAGCCGCGCGACATCACGCCCGGCGAGATCGCCTCGAAACTGCGCAACGGCCGCAATATTTTCATGCGTACGGCCGTGTTCGATCCCGCGACCGAGCGTCCCGACTACGAGTCGGTCGGCCTCGGCAAACGCGCCCGCGGCCTCGGCGAGTACGCCGTCGTGCAGCTCAAGTCCGACGATCCCGCCCCGCGCGCGCAACTCGAAAAGCTCGGCGTGAAGTTCTTCGGCTACCTGCCGGATCACGCGTACCAGGTTCGCATCCCGCGCACGCTGCGCGCGAACGTCGAGGCGAACGCCGCGGTTCGCTGGGTCGGCGACTACGAGGCCGGCTTCAAAGTGCATCCGCGTCTCTGGCCGTCGGCGAAGGCGAAGATGCGCGCGATTCGCGTCGTGCCGTTCGCCGACGCGTCGGTGGAGAAGACGATTCTCCAGCTGCAGCGCGCGATTCCGGAGCTCATGGTCACGAAGAAGCTCGAAGGAAAATGGACGCGCTTCGCGGAACTGCTCGTTCCCGCGGGCAAAGAGGATGACCTCGTGCGCGCCGCGGCCGCGATCGAAGGCGTGCAGTGGATCGAGCCGAACGACGAGCGTCGCTTCGACAACTCGAACTCCTCGCGCGCGATTCAGGGCAACACCAATACGGATGCCGGCCGCACGATCTTCGCGCACAACATCACCGGCACCGGCCAGATCATCGCCGTCGCCGACTCCGGTCTCGACAGCGACATGTGCTTCTTCCGCAACCTCAACGGCCGCGACGCCGTGACGGATGCCGCCAATGCGCCGACCGAGGCCATCGGCCCGCTGTCGCCGCAGAACAAAGTCATCGGCTACTGGGTGCAGGAAGGTGCCGCGGCGTACGACGCCGGGGGCGCGGAGTTCCACGGTACCCACACCTCCGGCAGCGTTGCCGGCGACAACTTCGCGCATCTCTCGTCCTCCACCGACGCCGGCATCGATCCGGGCGACGGCATGGCGCCGAATGCACAGATTCTTTTCCAGGACATCGGACAGAACGACGCCAACGGCACGCTGACCAGCGGCGGCGATCCGTATTCGATGTTCCTGCAGGCTCTGCGCGGCGGCGCGCGCGTGCATTCGAATTCGTACGGCTCGCGCTCGGAAGGCGCGTACACCATCTATGAACAGGTCGTCGATCAGTTCCTCTTCGATCATGACGAGATGACGATCGTCTTCTCGGCCGGCAACAACGGCCGCCAGGGACCGGGAACGATTTCGTCGCCCGCGAACGGCAAGAACGTGATCACGGTCGGCTCGACCGGCGCCGGAACGAACGGAACCGTCGCGGTTTTCTCCAGCCACGGTCCGACCTCGGACGGCCGCATCAAGCCGGACATCGCGGCGCCGGGCGTTTCGATTTTCTCCGCGAGCGGCGATGAAACGCGCGGCAACGGCAACTGCTTCATCACCGGAAAACAGGGAACGTCGATGTCCGCGCCGACGGTCGCCGGCGGCGCCGCGCTGCTGCGGCAGTACTTCACCGACGGCTTCTATCCCGGCGGCACGAAGAACCTCGCCGATACCGTGAATCCGTCGGCGACGCTCGTGAAAGCCGTGCTCCTCAACGGGACGCTCACGACGCTCGACGCCTCGAAGTTCGGAAGCAACGACTTCACCGGCAACTTCGGCTGGGGCAAGATCTTCCTCGACAACAACCTCTACTTCCCCGGCGACAGCCGCCGCATGCGCGTGTGGGATCTCGTGAACAGCCACGGGCTGCAGACCGGCGAGACGCGCTCGTTCACCGTCAGCGTCGCGGCCGGCCAGGAGCTTCGCACGACGCTCGTCTGGACCGACCCCGAGGGAACCCTCGGTGCGGCGAAGGCGCTCGTCAACGATCTCGACCTCACCGTCACCAAAGACGGCAATACGTACATGGGCAACGTCTTCAGCGCCGACGGCATCTCGGTGACCACCGGCGGAACGGCGGATCGTCTGAACAACGTCGAGCAGGTTCGTTTGCCCGAGCCGACCGGCGGCACGTACACGATCACCGTTCGCGCGAACAGCGTCCCGGGCAACGGCCGCGCGGCCACGAATCGCCAGGGCTTCGCGCTCGTCGTCTCCGCGGCGACGTGCGGCACCACGGTTTCCGCGGCGCCCGGCAATGTCACGGCGACGACGAATCCGACGCGCGGCGTCGACATCCGCTGGACGAATGCGAACGGCTCGAGCGTCACGCAGGTCTATCGCGCCGAGGGCTCCAATCCGGCCGCGGGCGACTTCCGCTACATCGGCAGCTCCAACGGCACCGTCTTCACCGACCTGCGCGCGCAGGGCGGCTTCACGTACACCTATCGCGTTCGCGGCGCGGATGACTGCGGCGAAGGCCCGCTGTCGAATACCGTCACGTTCACGTCGACCGGTCTCTGCGATCTGATCCCGCACTTCGAGGGCATCACGAACGCGCACGCCGACGGAAACAACTGCCGCATCATCCTCACCTGGGGCACCGCCAGCGCGAGCTGCCCGCTGGCCACCGGCGCCATGCGTTACAACGTCTACCGCTCCACCACTCCGGAGTTCACGCCGTCCGGGACGCCGTACGCGACGACGACCGAGACGACATTCAGCGACAACAACGTCGTCAGCGGAACGACGTACTACTACGCCATCCGCGCCGAGGACAGCTCGACGCAGTCGGGCGGCCCGCACGGCGGCAACGAGGACACGAACACCGTGCGCCTCTTCGCGACCGCGTTCGGCGCGCCCGGCGTGACCGGCACGTTCTCCGACGGCGGCGGCGACAACGGCGCGTTCTTCAGCCCCGATGTTCCGTGGCAGATCACGCGCGATCAGGCGCACACCGGCATTCGCTCGTACCACCACGGCCCCGACGCCTCTCCGTATCCGAACAACACCTGCGCGGCGATCACCACGCCGCCGCTGGTGATCGACGCGAATGCGGAGCTGTCGTACTGGGCGCGCTACAACCTCGAGTTCCAGTGGGACGGCGTGGTCGTCGAGATCTCGACGAACAACGGCACGAGCTGGAGCGATCTCCCGCCGCAGGGCGGCTACCCCGACACGCTCGCGCAGACCGAGCCTGCCGGCGGCGGCGGTCCGGTCAACGCCTGTGGCTATCCGAAGACCAAGGGCGCGTTCACCGGTCCGAGCAGCGGAGAGATGACGCCGTGGACGCAGTACAAGTCGTCGCTCGCGTCGTTCGCCGGCCAGACCGTGCGCATCCGCTGGAGATTCACCAGCGACCCGGCGACTGAGCTCGAAGGCTTCTATCTCGACGACGTTGCGATCACGAATACGAAACTGCCGGGAGCGTGCATCGCGACGGCCGTGAAACCGGTCGCCGGCTTCAACGGCCCGGCCATCGCCTTCCGCGGCGTCGCCGCCAGCTTCGCCGACACGTCGACGAACACGCCGACGTCGTGGCTCTGGAACTTCGGCGATGGCGGTACGTCGACGCAGCAGAACCCGACCCACGTTTACGCCACGACCGGCACGTTCACCGTGCAGCTGACGGTCACGAACGCGCAGGGCAGCGACACGACCACGAAGACCGTGCTGGTCCAAAACCCCGGCGCGACGAAGAGAACGCGGTCGGCGAGACACTAACTCTCGTCGTCCTGAGCGTAGCGAAGGATCTCAGTCTACGAAGGCTGAGATCCTTCGCCGTTTTAGGTAATCCGCACTTCGTTCCGTCCCGCCGCGTCGTGAATCACGACGATGTCCACACCGGCCGTTGCCGGAAACGAGACGTCCCGGTCCACGGTCTCCTCGTCACTCGTTTCTCCGCGCTCGAGCAGCAGCACGTACTCGCGCGGATTCTCGCTGCAGCCTTCGCGGTCGATCCACGTCTCATCCGCGATCTGTTTCGTGACCCGGCCTGACAGCGTGACCGTGTCGCCGTTGCGCGTCGCCGTCCAACCGCTGGCGTTGCCGCGCTCGAGCCTCGGGCAGTCGAGCGTCTTCCACCGCTCGAAGAGCGCGATCCATTCCGGCGGCCACGGTCCGCCGGCTTCGGGAAACGGCATGCATCGCGGCGGCGCCCGTTTCAGCGCGCGCAGAATCTTGTCGGCGCGCGAGCGGACGGCGTCGTAGTCGAAGAGATCGAAGCGCCGCGCCTCATCGACGAACGTCAGCATGTGCTCGCGGTCGAGCGGGCGGAACATCGGACGGATGTGAGTCTCCCAGTACGGCGTGCGGTCGCTCATGGCTCGCGCTCCTGTCCACGGTCCAGCACCAGCGACGCGCCGTCGATCGTGACGGTCTTCGTCGCGGCGCTCGCTTCCTCCTCGCTGATCGTCGGCTCCACAGGCTGCGGGTTCTCGATCACCAGCGCGGCCTTCCATCGCCCGCCGGGATTCGTCTTGGCGAGGTACTTCAGCTCCGTCGTCACGTTCAGGTAATAGTCGTCTTCCGCGTGGTGCCGGTGCGTCAGGCTCCAGACCGCGATGCGGTCGGCGCGATAGCGGTTGCGGAACCCTTCCTCGTTCGGCGCGAACGCGACGTTGTTGGGATACACGTACAGCGACACGCGGTAGGTCGCGTTCTCCAGCATCTCCAATCCTGCCGCGCGAACCTCGGCGGTCCGGAAATCGCCTTCCGGCGCGGCGAGCTCGAACAGCAGCGGCTCGCCCGCTTGCTGCGCGGCCGCGAGCGGCGCGGGTGCGGCCATCGCCATCATCGCAGCGGCCGCCGCCGGCGCGGGACAGACCGTCCGGTCGAACACGTAGCCGAGATCCTCGGTGTGCTCGACCTTCGGCATCGTCCAGTCCTTGAAACCGTCATCGCCGAGCGGGCAGGTGCGGCAGTTCGGTTGCGGCGCATAGTTGTACTGGCGCTGCCAGCGATCGAGCAGCGCGTCGAAGTAATTGTGGAACAGCCAGAACAGCGGATCGGTGGCCGCGTAGACGTCGCGGCGCATCGGACCGCTGCTCCCGCCGACCCATCCGTGCAGGTCGTTGTGCGGTTCGTCCTCGAGCTTTCCGTCTTCGCCCGCGAACATTTCCCACGACGGATTCCCATCGATCAGCTCCGTCAACTGCCGCGGCTTGTAAAGGATCTGCTCCGGCTGGTTGTTCGCGCGCGTCGCCTTGAGCACGGCGTTCTGTTCGAACTCGATCGGATAGCGGTTGCCGGTCGGCGTCTCGGTCCAGTTCCAGTACGGCAGGAACATCGTGTTGTCGTTCGCCGCGACCTGCAACGCGCGCTCGACGTACCAGAGCATCAGCCGGTGCCAGGTCAGGAAGCGCTCGTCGCCGTGGATGCACTTCGCGGGTTTGCCGCCGCCCTTCAGTTGTTGGGGGGACAACCCTAGTGGGAGGAATGATACCGCTCGTACGAATGCATCACCTTCCGCACGTAATGCTTCGTCTCATCGAAGTTGATGGCGCTGAGGAAGTAGTCGTCGCCGGCCGCCGGCTGCAGGCGCTTCCAGAGCGCCACCTGGTTCGGCCCGGCGTTGTAGGCGGCAGTTGCGCAATAGCGATTGCCGGCGAATTGCTCCGTGAGCTCGCTGATGTACTTCGCGCCGAGGCGAATGATCACGCGCGGGTCGTACAGATCCTCGGGTGAGACATCGACGAGTCCGACGTCGCGCCCGATGTCGCGCGCGGTCGTGATGATGAACTGCAGCAGGCCGCGCGCCGCCGCCTGCGACTTCGCGCGCGGATTGAAGCGCGACTCCTCGCGCATGATCGCCAGCACGAGCGCGGGATCGGCGTTGTAGCGCTTCGCGTCCTCGAGCACGTAGCCGTAGAAGTAGCGCGGATAGAGCAGCTGCCGGACGACGGGCGGCAGCAGCGCGGGATGGAAGTCGCGCGGCACGGCTTTCATCATCACTTCGATCGCGTAGATCGACTCGTGGGACGCGCCGCCGAGGTTCAGCGCCAGCGCGCGCGTGAGCGCCTCGCGCGCGGGGCGCAGCGGCCAGCGCGCCTCGACCGCGTCCGTGGCTTCGCCGTGCAGCCCCATCGCCATCAGCAGCGCATCGCGAGAAGTGTCTTTCAGCGGAAAGCTCGGCAGCGGCTCCGGTTTCAGCTCGAGAATCGCCTGATACGCGGGCAACTCCTTGTAGATCGACGCGAGCGTTTTCAGCTGCGCGTCGTCCGAGGAGAGCAGCACGCGATCCGTTTGGATCCGCTTCGCGAGATCGAACTTCTTCGCGGCGATGAGGCCGCGCACCTGCGCGTCGCGCAGTTGCAGCTCGCGCGTCAGGTTCATCGCCGCCAGGCGCGCGCGTGCGAACGGCGCAAAGTGCGACGTGACCGGCGCGCGCAGCACTTCGAGATACGCGCGCACCGCGGCGGCCGGGTCGCCTTTCTCCAGCGTCCGCCCGCGCCAGTAGGCAAACTCCGCCTCGTCATAGTCGTCGAGTTGCGCGCGCGGAACGGCGTTCAGCGTCGCCAGCGCGGCGGACGGATTGCCGATCGCGTACGCGAGCGAGCCTTCCACGACCGCGCGCTCCTTCGGCGCGAGCTTGCGCAGCAGCGCGAGATCGCTCGCCGCCTCGGCGAAGCGGCGTTGCTTGAGCCGCGTGCGCATCCGCTGCGTAATCGCGGGCGTCGTGGCCGGATGCTTTCCCTTTACCGCGATCGTCTGCGTCATCAGGTTCTCGGCCGTCTTGTCGTCGCCGCGGAGCTGCGCCGCGCGCGCGGCATGCCAGAGGAACGTCGCCTTTTGCTTCAGATCCTTCGTCGCATTCGCGCCGCGCAGATACGCCGCCTGCGCTTCGGCGTATTTCTCCGCGCCGTAGTAGCTGCGGCCCAACGCGAACTGCAGATCGTCCGAATACACCTTGCGCAGCGCCATGCCGAGCAGCGCGATGGCGCGGTCGTAGTGCCGGTGATTCTGAAACGTCTCGCCGAGGAGCGCCCACTGCTGCACCGTCATCTTGCTCAGCAGCGCCGGACGATCGAGCGCACGCGCCGCGCGGTCCGAGGCATCGTCGCTCGTGCCGCCGTTGATCAGCGCGAGGCCGCGGGCGAGTCCCGCCGCCGGATCCGCCTCCACGATGCGCGCGCTCATCACGCGGCGCAGGTCCGTCGGCGCCGACGGCGCGATCTTCGCCGCGAAGTCGGTGATCGATTTCAGATCATCGAGCGCGTCGATCTCTTCCTCGATCGCTTCCTCCCGATACTGCGAGCGCGGGAACTCCTCGATCAGCGCCATGCGGTTGCCGCTGTGGTAGAGCGCGAGCTCGCGAAACGGATTGCCCTTCGCCAGAAACGGCGCGAGCTTTTTCTGCGCCTCCGCGTCTTCGCCGGCGTCGATGAGCGCGCGCGCATGCAGATAGGCGAGCGACCACTGCTTGTAGAGATCCGGATGCTTCTGCTCGATCTGTGTTAGGAGCGCCGCCAGGTCGTCGCCTTCGAGGCGGGTGAAGGTGGACGTCCATTGTTCGACGGGCGGAATGACGGCGGGCTGAAGGCCCGCCGCTTCCCGTTCAGCGGCGGCCGGATGGGCAACGCGGCCGCGGCGAACACGCGTCCTCACGGCGATGATCGTGAAGAGGACGAGCGCTACGGCAACGGCGGCGCTCAGATAGATGACGAGTCGTCTGCGATTCAAGAATCCTCAACGGCGAGCGTTCCCGACAGAATCGCCTGTGGAGCTCGCCTGAGGATCTCTGCTCGTGCAATCGCATAGCCAAGGATCGCGTCGACGAGCATCCGCCGCCCGTCGTGCGAAAAGAGAATCAGAATCTTCTTCTTCACCTCGCGCACTTCGATGATGTCTTCCCACCGCATCCACTGCCCGCGCTTGCCGAACAGCTTGAACAGCCGGTTCTCGTACTTCACGCCGAAGTCGCTGAAGTAGATGTGATCGCCGTACTGCAAGACTGCGGCGACGACGGTGCCGAGGAAGAGCAGAATCAGGCCGATGATCGGCAGCACCTCGAGGTCGTCCGCATTCGCGGCGAGATACATGAAAAAGATCGAGGCCGAAGCGAACGTCGCCGCGCACGACACCAGCCGCGTGACCGGCGAGCGCTCGAAGACGAGAAGATCGTTTTCGTTCATGAATCCTTTCCGAATTCTACGTTCTGCGCTCTGCGTTCCGCGCTCATCCAACTGTTACAATCCGCGCCCTCATGCGCTGGACCCGTTATTTCGTCAACACGCTGCGCGAGGATCCCGCGGACGCGGACGTCATCAGCCAGAAGCTGATGATGCGCGCCGGGATGATCCGCAAGGTTGCGGCCGGCATCTACACTTACCTGCCGCTCGGACTTCGCTCGATTCACAAACTGGAACAGATCGTCCGCGAGGAGATGAACCGCGCGGGCTCGGTCGAGCTGTCGATGCCGGCCATTCAGCCGGCGGAGCTCTGGATGGAGTCGGGGCGGTGGCAGAAATACGGGAAGGAACTGCTCCGGATCAAGGACCGGCACGATCGCGATTTCGTGTTCGGCCCGACGCACGAGGAAGTCATCACCGACAGCGTCCGCGACGTGATCAACTCCTACCGCCAGCTGCCGGTCAACCTCTACCAGATTCAGACGAAGTTCCGCGATGAAGTGCGCCCGCGCTTCGGCCTGATGCGCGGCCGCGAGTTCATCATGAAGGACGCGTACTCCTTCCACGCGAGCCGGGAATCGCTCGACGAAACGTACGAGGCCATGCGCACGGCCTACAGCGCGGTCTTCCATCGCTGTTCGTTAGACCACGTACCGGTCGAAGCCGATACCGGCAACATCGGCGGATCGGCATCCCACGAGTTCATGGTCCTCGCCCAGTCGGGCGAAGACGCGGTCGTGAGCTGCCCGAACTGCCGCTACGGCGCGAACGTGGAGAAGGCGACGTCGAAGTTTTTCGACGACGAGGTCGAGCCGCCGGCCGCCAACGCCATCGCCGAACTGCACACGCCCGGCACGAAGACCATCGACGACGTCGGCGTGTTCCTGAAGCTGCCGACGTCCAGGCTCGTGAAGACGCTCGTCTTCGACACGGACCTCGGTCCGGCGATGGTGCTCGTGCGCGGCGACCGCGAAGGGAACGAGATCAAGATCAAGAATCACCTCGGCGTGCAGTGGCTGGAGATGATCGGCGAGGCGAACTTCGAGAACGCGACCGGCGGCCCGGTCGGCTACTGCGGCCCGGTCGGCACGAAGTGCCAACGCGTGCTCGCCGATCATTCGCTCAAGGGCCGCGGCAGCTGGATCGTCGGCGGCAATAAGAAGGACACGCACCTCGGCAACGTCGTTCCCGGCCGCGATTTTCCGGAGCCGGAGTACGGCGATTTCACGACCGCGGTCAAAGGCGATCCCTGCGTCCGCTGCGGCACGCCGCTCGAGCTCTACCGCGGCATCGAAGTGGGGCATGTGTTCAAGCTCGGCACGAAGTACTCGGAGTCGATGCACTGCGAATTCCTCGCGGAGTCGGGCGAGCGGAAGCCGATGATCATGGGCTGTTACGGCCTCGGCATCGGACGCACGGTCGCCGCGGCGGTGGAGCAGAGCCACGATGCCGACGGCATCATCTGGCCGGTGCCGATCGCGCCGTTCGAAGTCGTCGTCACGTCGCTCGGCAAAGACGAAGCGGTGCAGAAGACCGCCACCGAGATCTACGAGCAGTTGCTGGCGGCGGGGATCGACGTGCTGTTCGACGATCGCGACGAGCGTCCCGGCGTGAAGTTCAAGGACGCGGACCTCATCGGCTTCCCGCTGCGCATCGCCATCGGCGCGAAGAGTCTCGCCAACGGGCAGATCGAGTGGAGCACGCGCAAGGATCGCGCGAAGCAGCTCGGCGCGCCGGGCGACGTCGTGGCCCGTGTCGTTGAGCAGGTACGCGCCGCGCGCGTCTGATGTGGAGCGGCGGGCTTCAGCCCGCCGATGCGTTCCGGCGGGCTAAAGCCCGCCGCGCCACCTGTTATCCTCTTTCCATGCGCAAATTCGTACTCGTCTGCGCGGCGCTCGTCGCGCTGCCTCTCGCGGCCCAGAACGTCGACATCGAAGCCCTCTCCGGCCTGCAGTTCAACTTCGGCAATCCCGGCGCGCGGTCGCTCGGCATGGGCGGCGCGTTTCTCGGCCTCGCCGATGACGCCTCGGCCGCGGAAGCGAATCCCGCCGGCCTCTCGATCCTGCGAAAGCCCGAGTTCTCCATCGAGCTTCGCAACTACGAGGAGCAGCAGCTCTTCTCCACCAGCGGCACGTTTCCCGACGACGTCGTGCGCACGCCGTTCACGCACTACAGCAATCGCGTCGTTCCGACGTTCGCCAGCGCCGTCTTCCCGGTGAAAAAATTCACGTTCGGCGCGTACTACCACGAGCCGCTGAACAACAAAGGCGGCGGCGTGGTCTTTCCGACGTTCAACGAGTTCACCGGCGCGCAGGAAACGGCCCTGCCGAACTTCTATCTCCCGGCCGGCGGCGGAGACCCGATCAGCGAAACGGAATGCGACAAGCGGAACCTGGCCACACCCGGCTCGTGCGTCGAATTCCGCATCGATCCGTTCATCTCCGCGCTCGACGTCCGCCAGCGCACGTTCGGCATCGCCGGCGCGTGGCAGGTCCATCCGAAATTTTCCGTCGGCGCGACGGCGCGCTATCAGCGCTTCCGCGAAGCGGCGTTCACGTTCCGCTTCGACACCTTCTTCAACCCGAGCACCGTCTCCGTGCAGGCCACGGCGAAAGCGGACGGCGAGGACGTCACGATCGAGGAAGTGTCCGACGTCACGTTCGCCGTGGGATTCAAGTGGGCGCCGAGCGACAAATTCAGCGTCGGCGGCGTGTACAAGAAAGGGCCGGAGTTCGACACGCCGCTGTTCTTTGCCGGTGCGGCGACGGACAACGAATTTCTCCAGGTCGCCGACACCAAGTTCCATATCCCCGACATCGCAGGAGTCGGCGTCTCGTATCGCCCGATTCCCGTGCTGACGATCAACGTCGACGCGGTGCGCGTGAAGTATTCGAATCTCACCGACGACTTCGTGGCCTCGGTGGCCGACGTGCGCGGCCTTACGGGCGACACGTTCGAGGCCGCGGACGTGACGGAGCTGCATGTCGGCGCCGAGTACTTTTTCTCGACCAAGATTCCGGTCGCCATCCGGGCCGGTTTCTGGCGCGATCCGGCGCATTCGGTGACGTGGCGCGGCCCGCTCACGAATCCCAATTTCATCGCCGAGGCGCTGTTGTATCCGGAAGGAGAAGCGCAGAACCACTTCTCGATCGGCGCCGGCCTGGCGTGGCCGCGGTTCCAGATCGACGCGGCGTACGATTCGTCGGAGAACTACAAGGTTGCTTCGCTATCGATGGTGACACGTTTCTGACGCGTCACCACGGAATCGGAACCGGCTCACGCGCTTCGTGCGCTTCCAGCGCCTTCAGCGACACGTTCATCAATTCGAACCGCTCCCATCCCTTGAAGTCGTAATGCCACCATTCGGATGGGAGCGGCTCGAAGCCGTGCCTCACCATGACGTCGCGCAGCAGCGCGCGATTCGCGATCACGTCCGCGGGCAGGTCGTTGAAGTCATGCCGCGCGCGCGGCGTGAAGTCGTCATACGGCGTCGGCATCGCCAGCTCCACGCCGGTCCTGCGATCCATCAGCGTGAGGTCCACCGCCGCGCCGCGGTTGTGGCGTGAGCCCTTCGCCGGATCGGCGACGAAGTCGGGGTTCTTGATCCGCTCCCACATCAGCTCGGTGATCGCGTACGGCCGGTAACCGTCGAACACTTTGACCGCGAGCCCCCGCTCCGCCAGCTCCTCATTCGCATCCATGAGCGCGTTTGCCGCCTGGACGCGCAGATAGACTTTCGAAACCGAGTAGAGCGTCTGCTTCATGAAGTTGTCCGGCGTCGCGTATCGGACGTCGGTGTAGACGCGGCCTCTGACGTTGACGAGCCGTTTCGAAGGATCCTCGCGCACGAGCCGCTCGAAGGTGCGGAGATCGGGGACGACGCGGAGTCCGTAGCGGTTCGCGGGAATCGCGGTCGTGCAGGCGACGACGAGGAGGAGGAGAGCAAGCTTTCGCATCGACCTGCTAATGTACGCCCGATGGAGCTCGACATCTTCTTTTCGATTTGCCAGACCGATGTGCACGGCTACATGCCGTCCGAGCGGGTGATGTTCGAGAACTTCTTCGAGCAGGTCGAGCTGGCCGACCGCCTCGGCTTCGGCACGGCCTGGGTCGCGGAGAGCCATCTGTCAACGGAGATCCAGAAGACCAATCCCGGCGCCGTGATCCCGCACTTCGTCGGCGAGATCGGCCTCAACACCGACATCCTCCAGCTCGGCCATCGCGTGTTCGCGCGGACCAAGCGCATCGGCATCGGCTCCGCGATCATGAACATCCTCTGCAACGGCGGGCCGATCGCCGCGGCCGAGCGCGTGAAGACCTTCCTCGCGCTGCACGGACTCGATCCGAACGAGACGCGGACGCTCACCGTCGGCTTCGCCTCCGGCCGCTTCCCGTTCATCAACATCCCGTACGGCATCGTGCCTCGCGACGACTTCGAGCGCGCGCACTGGCCGGCGGTGAAGAACAAGATCTTCGAGGAGGCGACGGAGATCTTTCTCCGGCTGCTCAAGGGCGAAGTGCTCAGCTCGGACATGATCGCGCCGCGCTTCATCGAGGGGACGCGGCTCGAGCCGCGCTGGCGTTTTCCGAATCTCAAGATCGTCCCGCAGGAGCCGCGCATGGATCTGCTGCGCCTCTCCATCGGCTCGCACGATCCGGCCACGCAGATCTTCGCCAATACCATCCTGCCGGTCGGCGTGTTCAACCTCTCCATCACGCCCGGCGACGAAATCGAGAAGACGAACGAGCGCATGCGCGAGCACTACCAGGGCACGTGGGAGCGCCGGCTGATGCCGCGCACGGTGCTCGTGTTCATCAACGACGATGCAACCAAAGCAGCGGATGAAGCGCGTGACGCGCTCTCGAACTACTGGCGCGCGCTCGAGGGCACGCTCGACGAGGAAAAAGTCCGCCGCGCCACGAACAACGCCCTCGTCGGCGATGCGACCGCGATCGCCGCGCAGATGCGCGAGCGCTTCCATCCCGACGATCGATTGATGCTCTGGTTCGACTTCAATAATCATGACTCGAAACGAGTCATGAAAAATATGTCCGATTTTATGGAGAAAGTCGTCCCGCAGGTATGACGACCCTCGAGACCTTCGACGAAACCGCCGCCGTCAACTTCGCGCGGGCCATGCCGAACTGGCAACCGCTCGTCGAGTACCGCCGCAACGGCGTCGCCGAGAACACGATTCACGGCGCGGTGTCGTGGGTGTCGGGCCGCAACCTCATCTACTCGTTCGGCGGCAACGTCGAGGTCTACGGGCGCTCGATGGTCAAGCCGATCATGATGAAAGTCTTCACGAAGGAATTCGCGAAGGCGCTGACCAGCGAGCAGAAAGCGATCTCCGTCGCCTCGCACAACGGCGACGCGGAGCACGTCGCCACCGCGCGCTCGATCCTCCGCGAAGCGGAGTGGGGGATGATGCAGGCGCCGCTCGACGTGCCGCTCGTGCAGTTCGGCCGGCAGGTGCGCCGCCCGCGCCGCTGGTATCACTGCTGTTCCGGCGAGCACGCCGCCATCCTGCGCGGCTGCAAGCTCAAAGGCTGGCGCCGCGTCGGCTACGTCTGGCCGCATCATCCGTTTTTTCAGGACTACCTGCGTTACCTGCGCGGCGTGCTCGCGCCGGATTGGACGAACGGAACCATCGCCAAAGACGGCTGCGGATTGCCAACCGTCTCCATGACCGTCACCGATCTCGCGAAGCTCTTCGCGAATCTCGTCACCGAGCGCCACGAGGATTGGATCTGGGACGCGATGATCTCGCATCCCGATCTCATCGGCGGCTTCAACCGCCTCGATTCGACGATCCTCAAGGCATGCGCCGGCCGCGTCCTGGCCAAAGAAGGCGCCGACGGTCTCCTCGGTCTCTCGATCGAGCATCCCGAATATCCCGAAGGCCTCGGCGTGGTCGTGAAGATCGCTCACGGCTGGAACCCGCAGGCGACGTGGTACATCGCCCGCTACATCCTCGGCGTGCTCGGATTCGAGTTCCGCAACCCGTACAAACTGCGGCGCCAGAAACCGTTCATCGTCCCCGAGGTCATCCCGCCGAATTTGAGGGATCGGATGGCGGCGATCACGCCGTGGGACTCGTGGGATCCCGACATCGATCGGTGGGAGTTCGATCCTTCCGAATTTATCCCGCGCGAAGACGCGGGATCTCCGGTGGCACCGCGATGAGGCTGGCTAATTTCATCGACGGCGCGTTCGTGCCGCCGCGAAGCGGCGCCTATTTCCCCGACATCGAGCCGGCGACGGCGCAGCCGATTGCTGAGATTCCGGACAGCGATGCCGCGGATATCGATGCCGCGGTCACCGCCGCAAAACAAGCGTTTCCGGCGTGGAGCCGCACACCGGCCGAGGAGCGATCTCGCATTCTGCTGAAGCTCGCGGATCTCATCGAGCGAAACAGCGACGAGCTTGCACAGCTCGAAAGCCGCGACAACGGCAAGACGCTCTCGCTCGCGCGCCGGCTCGACATCCCGCGTGCGGTGGCGAACTTCCGCTTCTTCGCCACGGCGATCCTGCATCACGCCAGCGAAGCGCACGTCACCGATGCCGCGGCGCTCAACTACACGCTGCGCCAGCCGCTCGGCGTGGCGGGGCTGATCTCGCCGTGGAACCTGCCGCTCTATTTGCTGACCTGGAAAGTCGCGCCGGCCCTCGCCAGCGGCAACACCTGCGTGGCCAAGCCGTCGGAGCTGACGCCGCTCACCGCGCATCGCCTCGCGGAGCTGTCGCTGGAGGCGGGAGTGCCGGCCGGCGTCCTGAACATCGTGCACGGCTACGGACCGAAAGCCGGTGCGGCGCTGGTCGAGCATCGCGACGTGCCGATGATCTCGTTCACCGGCGGCACCGTCACCGGCGCGCGCGTGGCCGCGGCGGCGGCGCCGATGTTCAAGAAGCTTTCCCTGGAGCTCGGCGGCAAGAATCCGACGATCCTCTTCGCCGACGCCGATCTCGAACAGGCCATCACCACCGGCCTCCGCTCCGCGTTCTGGAACCAGGGCGAGATCTGCCTCTGCGGCTCGCGCATGTTCGTCGAGCGCTCGATCTACGAGCGTTTCGTCGAGACCTTCGCGGAGAAGACGAAGGCGCTGCGCATCGACGAAGACTACGGCGCGCTCGTGAGCGAGCCGCACCTCGAGAAAGTCCTCGGCTACATCGAGCTCGCGAAAGAAGAAGGCGGCACGATCGTCGCCGGCGGACGCCGCGTCGACCGCCGCGGCTATTTCGTCGAGCCGACCATCATCACGGGCCTCGGCACGGACTGCCGCGTGCTGCAGGAGGAGATTTTCGGCCCGGTCGTCACGGTCACGCCGTTCGACGATGAAGAGGAGGCGCTGCGCTTCGCGAACTCGACGCGCTACGGTTTGTCCGCGTCGATCTGGACGCGCGACCTGCAGCGCGCGCATCGCGTCGCCGCGGCCATCGACAGCGGGACGGTCTGGATCAACTGCTGGCTGCTGCGCGATCTGCGCGTGCCGTTCGGCGGCATGAAAGACAGCGGCGTCGGGCGCGAGGGGGGATTCGAGTCGCTCAACTTCTTCACGGAGGCGAAGAATGTCTGCGTCAAGCTTTGAGTCGCCGGCGCCCTGGAGTCTCGCCAAGCGCATCGCGTTTCGCTTCGCGTTCTCGTATCTCGTTCTCTACAACTTCCCGTTTCCGTTCGATTACCTGCCGTTCCTGTACACGCTGGTCGGCTGGTACGAGAAGCTTCTGGCGACCCTGTTCTTCCGTCCGGTCAGCGAGCAGCTGTTCGGCATCCCGTACGTCCTCCGCGCAAACGGCAGCGGCGACCAGGCGGGCGGGTACATCCGCGTGCTGTGCCTGGCCATGATCGCGGTCGTGGCGACGCTGCTCTGGTCCGTCCTCGATCGCAAGCGCCTGAATTACGCGCGGCTTCACGAGTGGCTGCGCGTCTATGTCCGCTTCGCGCTCGCCTTCATCATGCTTGCGTACGGCGTGGTGAAACTCCTGCCATCGCAATTCCCGCCGCCGACGCTCGACCGTCTCCTGCAGCCGTTCGGCGACGCCTCTCCGATGGGATTGCTCTGGACGCTCATGGGGGCGTCCCCGATGTACAGCTTCTTCGGCGGCGTCGGCGAAACGCTGGGCGGCGTGCTGCTGCTCTTCCGCCGCACGACGCTCCTCGGCGCGCTGGTGTCCATCGCCGTCATGTCGAACGTCCTCATGATGAATTTCGGCTTCGACGTGCCGGTGAAGCTCTTCACGCTGCACATCGTGGCCATGGCGGTCTTTCTCGTCCTTCCCGATCTGCGGCGCCTCATCGATTTCTTCGTGCTGCAGCGGCCACCCTATCTTCTTCCATCGAAGCCGCTGCGCATCGCCGCAGTCGCGTTCTGTACGGTGCTCACGTTGTATGCCCTGTACACGATGGTCGGCGAGACGCCGACCGGCAATCCGCGCTCGCCGCTGTACGGCATCTGGAACGCCGACACGTTCGTCATCAACGGCGTCACGCCGGCGCCGAACGATCCGGCGCGCTGGCGGCGCGTCGTTTTTGATAATCCGCGCTGGTTCGCATTACAGACGATGGACGACAGCCGCACGCGCTTCAGCCTGAAACTCGATCAGACGAAGAAAACGATGCAGGTCGAAAAGCGCGACGCGGTCAACGCGAAATCGATCCTGCGCTACACGCAGCCCGATCCCAACACGATCGTCCTGGACGGCGTGATCGATCAGCAGAATGTGCACGCCGTGCTGCACAAGGCGCCGATCCCGAATTTCCGTCTGACCACGCGCGGCTTCCACTGGATCAATGAGAGTCCGTACAACAGGTGAACTATGAGCAAAGGTGAAATCGTCGGCGGTCTTCTCGCTCCGCATCCCCCGCACATCGTCTACGGCGAAAATCATTGGCGCAACGAGCCGAAGTCCGAGTGCGGCTGGGAAGTGCTGCGCTGGGGCTACGAGCGCGCGCGCAAGCACTTTCTCGCGAAGAAACCGGACGTGCTGCTCGTCCACTCGCCGCACTGGCAGACCGTGATCGGCCATCACTTCCTCGGCCTCCCCGAATTCCACGGCCTCTCCGTCGATCCGATCTTCCCGAATCTCTTCCGCTTCCAGTACGACGTGAAAGTCGACGTCGAGCTGGCGGAGCTGATCGCGGAGGAAGGGGCGAACGACGGGCTGAACACGAAGATGATGCGCAACCCGCACTTTCGCGTCGACTACGGCACGATCGTCTCCTGTCACATGATGAATCCCGACTGGGACATCCCGATCGTCGGCATCTCCTCGAACAATTCTCCTTATTACTTCTCCAATGAAATGGGCCAGGCCCAGATGGTCAAGCTCGGCCAGGCCACGCGCCGCGCGATCGAGAAAAGCGGCCGCCGCGCCATCCTCCTCGCCTCCAACACCCTCAGCCACCGCCACTTCACCACCGAGCCCGAAATCCCCGAAGACATGTCCCGCGAGCACGTCTACGAACACTCCGGCTACCTCTGGGACATGCAGGTCCTCGACCTCATGCGCAGCGGCCGCACGCGCGAACTGATTGCAGTTCTTCCGGAGTTCATGGACCACGCGGTGTCCGAGGTCAAGGCAGGATCGCTGGCGTGGATGCTTTCGGCGTTGGGGTTTCCTGACTATCCGGGGGAGGTGTACGGGTATTGGACGGTGATTGGGACGGGGAACGCGGTTGTGGGGTGGGATCCGATTATGCGCGAGCAGGCGGTGTCGCAGGTTCTTTCTAATTGAGAATTGTGAATTGGGAATTGCGAATGGCTAAAGGGGACGATATTCGGGAGCGGGCGTTTCGGTTTGCGTGTGAAGTCGTTGAATTGCACGATGTGCTATGGCCGCGAGGTGGCAGTGCGCGGGTCATGAGTGCGCAATTGTTGCGATCAGGATCGTCGATCGGAGCGAATCTCGAAGAAGCCGACGCGGCACAGAGCAAGCCGGATTTCGTTCACAAGTGCTCCATTTCTTTGAAAGAAGCGCGTGAATCTCACTATTGGCTCCGCGTTCTTGCCGCAACGCGCAAGATAGAGAACGACCGGCTCGTCTCCGATTGCAACGAGATCATTGCCATCCTCACAACGATCATCCGAAAGGCGTCCACGTCGTGACCAATTCACAATTCACAATTCACAATTCACAATTAGTCAAAGCGTACCTAGTACCCGGCCAGCCCCACATCCTCCTCGCTCCTGACAAGAACGAGGGCTGGGCAAAACTAAAACACGCCTACGAAGCCCTGGGCCAACAAATCGCCAAATCTGGCGCCGAGCTAATCCTCGTCTACTCCACACAATGGTTTTCGGTCATCGGCCATTTGTTTCAAGTGGACCCGAAGCCGACTTGGACGTTGGTCGACCAAAACTGGTACGACCTCGGCGAGATCCCGTACGAATTCCGCGTCGATCCCGAATTCGGAACGCTCTACGCGAAAATCTGCAAGGAGCACGGGATGCAGGCGGCGACCGTCGCGTATCACGGGTTTCCGATCGATACCGGGACGGTCGTCGCATTGAAACTGCTCAATCCGAACAATGCCATTCCCGCGTCCGTCGTGTCGTGCAATATCTACGCGGAGCGGGAGGAGACGCGCGCGCTCGGGTACGCGGCGCGGGCGGCGATCGAGGCGTATGGAAAGAAAACCGTCGTCGTCATCGTGACGAATCTCTCCAATCGCTACGAGGTCGGGGACATCGATCCGGCGCACGATCGGATCTCGTCGCAGAAGGACGACGAGTGGAATCGCAAGATTCTGGAGATGCTCGGCGAGGGGCGGCTCGAGGACGTCGCGCAGGTGGCGCGCGACTTCGCGCGCGAGGCGAACGCCGACATGGGCTTCAAGGCGATCTGGTGGCTCGGCGCGGTGATGGGGGAGCACAACAAGTATGACGGCAAGGTGTGGGAGTACCAGCCGGTCTGGGGTACCGGCAGCGCGATCGTGGAGCTGACGCCGAACGAGCGGAAGCAGATCGACTGGGAGAAGGAATTCGATGAAGGGCCGGTGGCGACGTTCGCCGACGCCACGCCGAGCGGCACGGGCCTCGAGACGCACAATGTGCTCGCCGAAGGGCCGACGCACGACCTCGGAACGCCGGCGTCCTCGCCGGCTGGTCCGGCGGCGTCCCCGCCGCCGCCCGAGCGGCAGCGAGACGCTGCCGCGTCAGCCGCCGAGACGGCGGCGTTCCACACGCCGCGCGCGCCGAAACCGGTGGGCCCCTATCCGCACGCCCGCCGCGTCGGCAACTTCCTCTTCCTCTCCGGCATCGGTCCGCGCAAGCCCGGCACGGGCGAAGTGCCGGGGATGAACGACATCGAAATTCAGACGCGCGCCGCGATCGAGAACGTCCGCGCGATTCTCGAAGACGCCGGCAGCTCGCTCGAGAAAGTGGTGGACGTCGCGGTCTATCTCACCGACATGAAGCGCGACTTCGAGCGCTTCAACAAAATCTACGCGGAGTACTTTGGCACCATCCAGCCGACGCGCACCACGGTCGGCGTCGACTCGCTGCCGACACCGATCTGCGTGGAGCTCAAGGTCATCGCCTCGATCTAAATGTCGTTCCTCTGCGGCTTCGGGAACACGGCGTGCCCGTTGATCGCAATGCTGGCGTCCCGGCTGCGCTACGGGAAGAGATAGCGCGAGATCACGTCCGCCGCGAGGCGCGTCTCGCGCTGCAACTCGCGCGGCGTGAGCGTCGACGCGCGCGCGAGGAGCGACCAGAAGTGCCGGTCCATCATGCGCGCGAACGCGGCGACGTCGGCGTCGGGACGCGGCTGCAGCGCGCGAAAGAGGTTCAGGATGCGCGCGTGCGTCCACGCCTCGATCTCCGCGTGCATCGCGCGCAGCTCGGGATCGGTGAGGATCGCCTCGTGCCACGCGCGGACGACGCCGAAGTATTCGAGATCCGTGCGGAAGAGCGACGCGATGAAGGAACGCAGGTCCTTCGGTGCGGACAGGTTGAGGTTGCCGAGGCGCTCGGTCAGCTCGTTCATCAGCACGACCAGCAGCTGTTTCTTCGAGCGGAAGTAGAGATAGAACGCGCCCGAGGCCATGCCCGCGCGCGTCGTAATCTCCGCGATCGGCGTCGCTTCGTACCCCTTCTCGCGAAAAAGAGCGCGTCCCGCCTCGAGCAGCTTCGCGCGCTTCTCCACGCTGCGCGCCTGCCGCGGCGGCGACGGCAGCGCGTCCGCCGAGGCCAGCAGCGGCCGATTCACCGCCCCGCCCACGCACCCGCCACCGCGCCGCCGCAACAAATCAGCATCCACCCGCCGAACAGCCCCGCGGCGGCGGGCGCGACGTTGGGGAAGAGCGAAGCGAAGAAGAGGCAGGAGAAAGGATCGAGGATCAGCGTCGGCAGCGCGAGGAGCGTCACGCCCTCGACCGCATCGACCCGCAAGCTCCGGAACAAGCGCAACCCGAGGAGCGCCATCAGCACGAAGCTGGCGAGGTAGAGGAGCAGCGCGCGTTCCGGAGTCAGCAGGTGCTGGCCGGCGAGGCGAATCACGGCCGTTCCGGCGAGCCAGAACAGCAGGCCGACGGTGAGGACGCGGAGGCGCGCAGAGCTGAACATGAATTCATATTCATGTTTCTAAGCAGTCTTGTCAAGGGGGAGACGGGACAGGCAGGATTGCCTGTCCACCACCTCTTGAGAGCTGGCATTTGTTTCGCTCTAAGCAGACTCGGCTAAGCACATGTTCAGGAGCGGTAGTGGTGAATACTCAAACAGTTGCCTCGACCGGTGTCGACGGACTCGACCACATTCTTCTCGGGGGTTTTCCCCGCAATCATGTCTATCTCTTACAAGGCGATCCTGGTGTCGGCAAGACGACCCTCGGTCTGCAGTTTCTGCTCGAGGGCTTCCGCAACGGCGAGACCTCGATGTACATCACGCTCTCGGAAACGAAGAGCGAGCTGCTGGCCGTCGGCAAGTCGCATCAGTGGGACATCACCGGCGTCCACATCTACGAGGAGCTCGTCGGCGAAGAGAGCATCGCCGATGACGAGACGACCGTCTTCTATCCTGCCGAGGTCGAGCTGGGGAAAACGATCAAGGCGATGCTCACCGAGGTCGACCGGATCAAACCGGATCGCGTCGTCCTCGACTCCCTTTCGGAAATCCGCCTCCTCGCGCAAAGCTCGCTGCGGTACCGCAAGCAGATCCTCGCGCTGAAGCAGTTCTTCTCCGGACGCAACATCACGGTCCTCTTTCTCGACGACCGCACGGGCGACGTGAACGACATGCAGTTGCAGAGCGTCCCGCACGGCGTCGTCGAGCTGGAGCGCTACACGCCGCTGTACGGCGCGGCGCGGCGGCGGATGCAGATCGTGAAGATGCGCGGGCTCAACTTCCGCGACGGCTATCACGACTTCAGCATCATCACCGGCGGCGTGGTCGTCTATCCGCGTCTCGTCGCGGCCGACCACCGGCGCATCGTTCCGCTGGAGCGGTTGCCGAGCGGAATCACCTCGCTGGACGGCATGCTCGGCGGCGGCGTCGACCGCGGCACGAGCACGCTGATCATGGGCCCGGCCGGCTCCGGAAAATCGGCGCTGTCGACGCAGTACGCCATCGCGGCGGCGAAGCGCGGCGAGCGAGTGAGCATGTTCCTCTTCGAAGAGAGCCTGTCCAGTCTCTTCAATCGTTCCGAGTCCCTCGGCATGCAGCTGCACGAGTTCGTCGACAACGGCACGATCGCGGTGCGCCAGATCGATCCCGCGCAACTGCAGCCCGGCCAGTTCGCTCATCTCGTGGCCAGCGCCGTCGAGGACGGGACGCGCGTGATCACGATCGACAGTCTGAACGGCTACCTCAATGCCGTTCCCGAGGAGAAGTTCCTGCTGCTGCACCTGCACGAGCTGCTCGCCTACCTCGGGCAGAACGGCGTGGCCACGTTTCTCGTCTTCGCCCAGCAGGGGCTCGTGGGGGCGATGCACTCGGCGGTCGACGTCAGCTATCTCGCCGACTGCGTGGTCCTGCTCCGCTACTTCGAGGCCCACGGGAAAATCCGCAAAGCGCTCTCCGTCGTCAAGAAGCGCAGCGGCCAGCACGAAACGTCCATTCGGGACTTCATGCTCTCGGACAACGGAATCGAGATCGGGGATGCGCTGGAAGGCTATCGCGGAGTCCTGACCGGCATTCCGACCTACGACCGCGTGGTGGAGGACGTTCGAAACAAATGACGGTCGCGGCCGACTTCGCCGATCGCATCCTCATCGCCGCGCCGGTCGGACGCGACGCGGAGTTGATGTGTGCGCAGCTCGAGAAGGCCGGCATGCAATGCGAGTCGTACCGCGGTCTCGACGAACTTTGCAGCGAGCTGGAG
>DATFHJ010000174.1:0-6016 GCA_035248585.1 Thermoanaerobaculia bacterium | reverse complement strand
CTGAGGGTGATCGAGGCGATCGCGATCGCCGCCGTCACCAGCGCCGCCGCGAACGGCCACTGCTGCCGCCGCGACTCGCGCAAACGCAACATCGCCGCCGCCAGCGTCACTGCGAAGCCGGCGGCGGCGAGGTTGAAACTGAGCGAATTCATTTACCGGCGATACCGCTCGGGCACGCGCACGCGTCCGGAGACGCGCTCGTAGTCGATGCTGCCGCTGCCCTTCGAGCCGACCGTGAAGTTGCCGCCGATGTCCGCGACCTCGATCGCGCCCGAGCCGTCCTCGTCGATCGTCACGTCGCGCTTCACGTTGGCCACGGTGATGGAGCCCGAGTCGTCGTCGCGGATGTGCACCGTCCCTTCGACGCGCGCGATCTCGATCCCGCCCGAGTCGTCCTCGATGTCCACGCTGCCGTTCACGTCGCGGAGGTCGATGCTGCCCGAGTCGTCGCTGATCTTGACGTTGCCGATGACGGAGTCGATCACGATGTCGCCGGAGTCGTCGTCGATGTCGATATTGCCCTTGACGTTCTTCACTTCGATCGAGCCGGAGTCGTCGTCGATCGACAGCGCGCCGGTGTTCGCGACCTTCAGCCAGCCGCTGTCATCATCGATCGAGACCTCGAGCCAGGCCGGAAGCGTGACCGAGAAATCGAGCCGCGCCTGGAAGAAGCCGAAGACCACGGTGCGGTCGGGGATGTTGGCGTCGATGTAGAGCGTCGAGCCCGTGCGCTTCTGCGTGAGCGTGATGCGGCCGAGGAAGTCGTCGTCGGACGTGCAGGCCGTTCCGGCGGTCGCGATCTCCGTCGCCCCCGGCCGGCCCTGAACGTTCAGCGACCCGGCGTCGGCGTGAATCACGACCTTCGTGATCCCCGCGGCCGAGGTCGTCATGTTGCGCGCGCTGGTGTACTTGCACTCGTCATCGAACAACCCGCCGGCGAATGCCGAGGCGGTCACGAGCATCATCCCCGCTGCCATCGCTGCACGTTTCATCGGACTCTCCTCCCGTCGTGTAAGCCATACGGCGGATCGGCCGGGAGGGTTTCAGCCGGTCGCCCGGTTTCCCGGTTTCCCGGTCTCCCGGTGCCGGGGGACCGGGTGACCGGGTGACCGGGCACCCCGCCACTATTTGGCCACGCGTCCCCCGATCTTCTCCACCGCATTCCCGATCCGCCGCGCCCGCGTCTCCGGCTTCTTCGCCCCTTCCACCGCCTCCACCCACTCGCGCTGGTGCGTGAACGCCAGCTTCTGCCACCGCTCCCACGCCGCCGGCGCGGCCTTCAATGCCTTCACGAGATCCGCCGGCGGCGTGACTTCCCGTTTTTCCTCATCGAGCTCGAGCCGCACCTCGACCGTCTCCCCGCCCTCCAACCCCGCCGCCTCGCGATTGCTCTTCCGCAACGGAATGCATGTCGTCCCACCCATCGACGCGATCGTGCTGCGGTACGTGTAGCCGTTGAGCGTCACCTTCACCGGCGCGCGCACCTTGCCGAACGCCTCCTTCGGATCGAAGGGCACGGGGATGAAGCACATCGACTGGTCGCGGTAGATTTTGGTTTTGTAGGTCTTGCTGGGCATGAAGTTCATTGTGGCATGAGCGAATGGCTCGATTTCAGAGGGCGGAGGGGCAGAGGGCTGAGGACCCTCTCCCCACCGCCGCATTACACTCCGCCTCCGTGGATCTCCAGACCTTCCTCAAACCACTCTACCAGGACCTCGACGGCGTCTCCCGTCTCGACGAGGTCGAGCGCATCGCGAAGATCGCGCGCAGGCTCTATACGCCCGCAAACGCGGCGGACGCGCGCGCGTTCGAGCTGCTGCTCCGCTTCCACCGCCTCGGACGGTGGCTCGACAAGGTCGGGAATCTCACGCGCACACTCCTCGCCGTCGACGGCCTCGAAGAGGCGGAGCTGCGCCGCACGGCGTTGTCGATTCAGCGGCTCGAGGAGTCGGTGACCGAGGCCGAGCGCGCGGTGGCGGCGGCGGTGATGATCGATGAGGCGGGCGTGCGCGGACTGACCGAGCACTTCACCCGCGCGCGGCGCGAGGGCAATTCATTGATGGATGTGCTTCGCGCGGCTCTCAGCGACGTCGCCGTTCCGGACTGGCTTCCGCCGCGCGCGGAGGAGTGGCTGCACGCGCGGCGCGAAGCGCGACGCGAAGTGTGCAAGCGGCTGCTCGAAGAGCTAGCGCTTGACGACCTCGTTTAGAAACCCGTCCATCGCCCGCCACACCGCCTGCGGCTGCTCGGCCCACGGGAAGTGTCCCGCGTCGTCGATCAGCACGAGGCGCGAGCCGGGAAAGGTCTCGTGCACTTCCTGCGCGCTCTCGAGCGGGTCGGACTTGCCGTGGATCACCAGCACCGGCGCCTTCACGTTCTTCAATCCCTCGCGCAGATCGAACTTCGCATCGATCTGTCCGACGACCGCCCAGAACATCTTGTCGTTGAACGAGTCCTCGGTCAGCGCGTCCGCGAACGCAATTGCCTTCGCGCGATCGTGGAAGTACGGCGGCGTGCGCGCCTTCGTGACCTCGAGGATCGCCTTCTTGTGCTCCGTATTGATCTTCGCGTAGCCCTCGGCGAGCTTCGCGTTGTCCTCGGCGGTCATGCGCGCCGTGTGATTCGCGGTGAACTTCGCCACCGACGCGGTCGTCGGACCGCCGGCGTCGATCAGCACCAGCGCCTGCACGCGGTCGGGATGCGCGGACGCGTACATCATCGACAGCAGCCCGCCCCACGAATGTCCGACCAGCGTCAGCTTCTCGACCTTCAGCGCGCGGCGCAGCGCTTCGAGATCGGCCACGAGCTGCGCGTGCGCGAGCGTCTTCGCGTCGTACGTGTCGATCGTCGATTTGCCCGTGCCGCGCTGGTCGACGAGGATCGCTTTGTAGCGCGTCTTCAGATGATCGGCGATCGGCTTCATGTACTCCGATGAGAAGCCGGGACCACCGGAAAGCAGCACGATCGGTTTGCCTTTGCCGAGGGCCTCGTAGTGCAGTGTGACGCCGTCGTCGGATTGAAACGTGGCGGCGAAAAGTGGGAGCGTCATCGCGAGAGAAAGGAGTAGTGACCGAACCATTCGCGCGCAGTGTAGCGTCATACTTACATCATGCGCAGAATCGCATTCCTCTCGGTCTTCCTTGCCGTCGCGATTTCCGCCGAAACCCCCGAAACCAAAGACTCGCGCGTCACCATCGCGCTCGAGGACTACGAGAAGCTCCGCCAGTCGAGCGAGGCGCCGTCGGCGACGGTGATCGACACGATCTCCCTCTCCGGCGCGTTCGCGGATCGCGGCCTGGCCATCGTCTTCGTGGGCCGCACGACCGGCACGCGCCCGCTCGTGCGGGTGATGGAGCAGACGAACGACATCACGATCTCGTCGTGCAAAGGCAACGCGATCCTTTCGCGCAGCGGCAAGGGCTCGTTCGATCTGATCCCGCTCGACGACAACTTCCAGGCGCACTGCCTGCTGCGCATCAGCGGAAGCGACCGGCTGCGGATGCACGTACCGGCGAGTGTGCTCGGCGTGCAATCGGAAATCACCGACGGCGAGCTGGTCACGGGCGATGAAGAAGAGAGCGGCGCGCGCGAGTACGTGCTCGTCCGCCACGTCAGCGGGCCCGCCGGCGAGACACTCGCCGCGACGGCGACCGGCCGCTATCGGATCACGCTCCTCCCCGACGCGACGCGCTTCCAGTACTCGATCGACGTGCACAATCCGAATCGCACGACGTCGACGCTCGAGCTGTCGCTGCAGTCGAGCGAGCATCTGCAGCAGATCGATTCCGCGGCGCCGTACGAGATCCGCGACGGGCGCTACGTCTTCTCGATTCCGCCCGGCGACTCGACGATCGCGATGAGCGGCGAGCTGCGCGGGACGTCGTTCACCGCGCCGGTGCGCGCGAGCCTGCAGTACCTCGTCATCGAGTCGCACCCGCTGTTGCGGCCGTCCGTGACGACGCCGGCGAAGCGGATCTCGATCGCGGAGACGGGCGTGACGCCGCGGTATCGCGGCGCGCTGGCGTTCGAGGCCGGCACGGCGCGCATCGACTGGAAGGTGACGCGCCTCGAGGCGCTGCACGCGATCAGCTACGCCGTGAACGATGCCACGCACACGCTGTTCATCCCCATCGACGGTCCGGTCCTCGGCGAGTCGACGTTCGCGCTGCGCAACGAAGGCGCGGCGGAGCTGGTGCTGCCGCCGAAGCCGGAGCCGACGTACGTGAGCCTCGGCGAGGATCCGGTGCTGATGACGAAGAACGCGGCCGGACAGCTGACCGTGCCGCTCTCACCGGGTGAGCAGAGGGTGCTCGTGCAGCACCGCCAGCCGCTGCGCCGCGGCCTCGGCTTCGTCTTCGGCTCCGTCGCCGTTCCGCAACTCTCCGTTCCCGCCACCGGGACGCAGCTGAATCTCAGCTATCCCGGCCGCTGGATTCCGCTGTACGAGAGCTTCGCTTCGCGCGCAACGGTCTGGATGCCGCGGGCGGGACAGCTCGCGGCGTTCTTCTTCATCGCCATCTGGTGCGAGCGCTTGCTGTCGTGGCTCGGCTTCGGCGCGCGGCGGCGGTTCGTGATCGCGTTGACGCTCGCGCTGGCGGCGACGATCGTGGCCACGCTGTTCCTCCTGACGACGCTGACGCTCGCCGCGCTGACCGTTCTCTGGATCGCGACGCGAGGGACGACGCAACAGCGCGCGCTGTACGGAACGCTGGCCGCCGTCGCGGTGGGCGCGTTTCTCCTCCTCTATTACGCGGTGACAGGCGTGAACAAGGGCGCCGGCTCCGAGGAATACTCGGATGCACCGATGCGCGCCAGCAAAGTCGCCATGACGGACACCATTGCAACGGATACGAGCGCCGAACAAGCTCCGGCACCACAGCCCACATCGCCCGCGTATCAGGGCCTGCCGGCGAAATTCACGCTGCCGAGCGGCGAGCGCACGGACCACTTCCGGCAGGAACTGCTGCGCACGGACGTCGAGCAGCGCGCATTCATCATCGCCGTGTCGCTCGCGCTGACAAACTGGCTCGGCGTCCTCATCGCGCTCCTGCCGGTGGTTCTGTTGTGGCGCGACCGCCACGCGATCGCCGACGCGATCCGCGCGCGCCTCACGCCGCCGGCCGAGGTGCAGACGGCGTGACGGAATGGGTCGGCGTGAGGTGTCCGTACTGCGGCGAGCCCTCGGAGCTCGACGTCGAGGACAGCGGCTGGAGCCGGCAGTCGTACGTGCAGGACTGCCCGGTGTGCTGCCAGCCGTGGCAGGTCGAGCTCGCGCGCGATGCGCACGGCGACTGGCACGCGACGCTGCGCACGAACGACGACTAACGAACGGGCGTCACCAGCATCACGTTCTTGTAGTCCTCGATCATCGGCATCGCGATCGCCTCGAGCTCGTCGACCCAGAGCGCGCCCTGGTAGAACTGCGCCTTGACGCGGTCGCGCTGCTGCAAGTCGGAGAACCCGCGGAACCAGACGATCACGTTCTCGTCATCGAGCGACTCGAACGGACCATAGACCGGCATGCCGAGGCGCACGTGCTCGTCGTAGGAACGCTCAAGGAGGAACGCCGCGAAGCGGGAACGTGTGCCGGGAACGACGCGATACTGCCGCAATTCGAGCAGCGGATCCGCGATCCGCGCAAAGTCGACTTCCGTCCTACTCGTCATACGAACCGTCCTATCCCGTCGTACAAACGCCGAAGCCCGCACCGTACCCGCCACGCCAAGCCAAATGAACGTCTCATCATCGCGGTACCCCAGAAACCGCCCCAACACCCCCTCTTCGCGAAACTCCTCCAGCCGGTTCCAGCGCCGTTCCGTTTCCAGCTCCTCGATGTGCAGCTCGATCTCCATCGTCACTCCGCGCGCGTGAAGCGCATGATCCAGTTCGTCTCCCACGTCGCGCCTCCATCCGTGGAGAACGCCTGCTCCCATCGCGGCTCTTGCGTCCAGGTGAAGCGCACGCGCACCGGCGTGCCTTCGTGATGATCGTCGCCTTCGAAGTGGCCGACGCCATC
>DATFHJ010000173.1:0-23144 GCA_035248585.1 Thermoanaerobaculia bacterium | reverse complement strand
CATAAGATCACCCTCCTCCCCGGGGACGGGATCGGACCCGAAGTCACGGCCGCGGTCGTGCAGATCATCGAGTGCTCCGGCGTCGACGTGGAATGGGAAAAGTACTTCGTCGGCGCCGAGGCCATCTCGCGCTCCGGCGATCCCCTGCCGCCCGAGGTGCTCGAGTCGATCCTGAAAAACAAAGTCGCGCTCAAGGGACCGGTGACGACGCCGGTCGGGACCGGCTTCGCCTCGATCAACGTCCGCCTGCGCAAGACGCTCGATCTCTACGCGAACCTCCGTCCCGTGCGCTCGATGCCGAACATCATCACCCGTTTCGAAGACATCGATCTCGTCGTCGTGCGCGAGAACACGGAAGACCTGTACAGCGGTCTCGAACACGAGGTCGTGCCGGGGGTGGTGGAGTCGCTGAAGATCATCACGCGCCGCGCCTCCACGCGCATCGCGGAGTTCGCGTTCGAATACGCGCGGACGCACGGCCGCCGCAAAGTCACGGCCGTGCACAAGGCGAACATCATGAAGCTCTCGGACGGTTTGTTCCTGCAGTGCTTCCGTGAGGTCGCCGAGAAATATCCGAACATCGAGGCGGACGACAAGATCGTCGACAACCTCTGCATGCAGCTGGTGACGAACCCGAACCAGTTCGACATCCTGCTGCTCGAGAACCTCTACGGCGACATCGTCTCCGATCTCACCGCGGGACTCGTCGGCGGACTCGGCGTCGTCGCCGGCGCGAACATCGGCGAGAACGGCGCGGTCTTCGAAGCGGTGCACGGCAGCGCCCCCGACATCGCCGGCCAGAACAAAGCGAATCCGCTCGCGCTCCTGCAATCGGCGGTGCTGATGCTGCAGCACGTCGGCGAGATGCAGCCGGCGAAGCGGATCCAGGACGCGATCCTGAAAGTCCTGAGCATGGGTCCGGAAGTGCGCACCGGCGACATCGGCGGCACGGGCTCGACGATGGATTTCACGCAGGCGATCTGCGAGGTGCTGCGCAAAGGAACGCGTGCCGGCGATTGAGAAAGGGGTCGAGCTTTTCAACAGTCACCACTTCTGGCACGCGCACGAGGCGTGGGAAGAGCGCTGGCTGATCGCCACGGGCGACGAAAAACTCTTTCTTCAGGGTCTCATCCAGCTCGCCGCCGCGTATCACCACGTGCAGCGCGGCACGTTTTCGGGCGCGATTCGCCTGTTCGACGCCGCATTCGCGAAGCTGGAGCCGTTTCCGCCGGGCCACGCCGGTGTTGATCGAGCCGCCGCGGTCGAGACCGCGCGGCGGCATCGAACGCGCATCGCGAATGGTGACGAAATCGATGCGCGCGAATACCCGAGGCTCGCGCTACAATTCGACTCTACTCTCCGACCCACGGAATGATGAGCGCCGAGGGGTTCAAATGCAGGAAATGGATCAGCGGGACCGGGAGCTGTTGGGTGCTCTGCAGGACGAGATTCCGTTTGTTTCCACGCCGTACGCCTTCATCGGACAGTCGATCGACATGTCCGAGAAGGAAGTCATCAAACGCACCGAGCGGCTTCGCCGCGACGGCGCGATCAAGCCGCTGTCGCCGCAGTTCGACACGCGCGCCCTCGGCTATCGTTCCTGTCTCGTCGCCGCGCGCGTGAATCCCGACCGCGTCGACGACGCGGCCTCGATCGTCAGCGCGCATCCCGGCGTCACGCAGAACTATCGCCGCAACCATTCGTTCAATCTGTGGTTCACCGTCTTCGTCTCGCCGCAGTCGAAGATCGGTCTCGACCGGACGATCGACATCCTCGGCCAGCAGGCCGACTGCGACGCCGTCCGCCCGCTGCCGACGCTCCGTCTCTACAAGAGCAGCGCGACCGACGGCGAGACGCACTCCGATCTGCCGAACGATCCGATGCCGCTGACGGCGACGGAGATCGAAGCCGTGCGCCTGCTGCAGCGCGAGCTGCCGTTGCAGCCGCGGCCGTTCGACGTCCTGGCGCGCGGCGCGAGCATCGGCGCGGACGACCTCGTCGCCGCGGCGAAGGCGATGTCGAAGCGCGGACAGATCCGCCGTTTCTGCGCGCACGTGCAGACCCGCAAGTCGGGATTCGCCGCGAGCGCGATGGGCGTGTGGGTCGTCCCGCAGGACGACGTCGATGCGTACGCCGCGAAGCTCGCCCAGCACCGCGCCGTCTCGCACTGCTACCTGCGTCCCGTGTACGACGACTGGCCGTACAACCTCTACACGACCGTGCACGCGCGCTCGGTGGACGAATGCGAATCGATCATCAACGACCTCGCCATCGACACCGGCCTCACGCACAAGCAGGCGCTCTTCCCGACGAAGGAGTACAAGAAATCGCGCGTCAGCTTCTTCGGCCGCGAGGCCGAGGAGTGGGAAGAAGCCAACGCCGACGTCCGGATCCGCACGACGGCGTAACGGCGTGTATCCGACAATCGAATACAAGCGCGAGCGTCTCTCCCGCGAAGAGATGATCGCCGCGGCGCGCGCGTTTCTCGAGACGCTTCGCAAGCGGCGCACGGTGCGCGAGTTCTCGGACCAGCCGGTGCCCGGTGAGGTGATCGACCTCTGCATCGAAGCCGCGGCGACGGCGCCGTCAGGCGCGAATCTGCAACCGTGGACGTTTGTCGTCGTTCGCGATCCGGAGATCAAGCGCGAGATCCGCATCGCGGCCGAGAAGGAAGAGTACGAGAACTATCACGGGCGCATGCCTGAGGAGTGGCTGCGCGTGCTGGCGCCGCTGCAGACCGACTGGCACAAGGAGTTTCTCGAAATTGCGCCGGTGCTGATCGTCGTGTTCAAAGAGGACTACGGCATCGCTCCCGACGGCTCGCGCGTGACGCACTACTACGTCAACGAGTCGGTCGGCATCGCCTGCGGCTTTCTTCTCGCCGCGCTCAACGCCGCCGGACTGGCAACGCTGACGCACACGCCGAGCCCGATGGGCTTCCTCCGTGAGATCCTCGACCGTCCGAAAAACGAAAAGGCATTTCTCCTCATCCCCGTGGGCTATCCGGCCGAAGGATGTCGCGTCCCCGACATTCAAAAGAAGCCGAACGCCGAAGTGCGCAAGGATTTTTGACGCGGGTTCCGAAGCTCGCTCTCTACGCGGCGGCGGAATGCCGCGTGAAACATGCGCCATCCCGGAGGTACATGGGATGGAGTTCATCAAAGAAGTGGAGGACAGGCAATCCTGCCGGTCCGATTCAAACGAGAAGACCGGATGGGAGTCCGTCGTCTTCGAGCTGCAGGACGTTCTGGCGGAAGTGCTCGACGAAGTCCTGAGCGAATCAGGTTGACGGCGGTTCTTCGGATTTCTCGACCGCCGCGTTGGCGCCCGAGAATCCGATTTTCGAGTGCGTGCCGTCGCAGAACGGCTTCATGGTCGAGCCGCCGCAGCGGCAGAGGGCCCGTTTTACGATCGGGATCTCGTTGCCGTTGGCGTCGGTGAGGGTAAATTCGCCGTCGACCACGTAGGGGCCGTTGTCGCGGATCTTGATCGTGACGGTCATCGTGCGTTCCTTAGAAAATCGGATTCTCGGCCCGGTGGTGGAAATGCCATTGATAGGTGTAGCCGGGGAACTGGACGGGGACGGTGTAGTCGACGTCGACGCGGATCTCGCCGTTGGCGCGGTTGATCTGGATGCCTTGCTCGGTGACCGGCAGCTCGAGCTTCTGCCCTTTTTCCAGCAGCGCCTTCGCGATCCAGGCGTCGTTGTGCTGGCCCGCGGAGCGCGCGAGGTCCGCGGTCTCGTCGCGCATCTCGGCCGCCTTCACCTTCACGGGGATCATCTTGTAGGCGACCATGCCGGCGAGCAGCAGGATGACGAGGCCGAAGAGACACCCGACTTTTCCTTCTCCAAGCTCACGACGACGGTTGTGCATTGACGGCCTCCAGCTAGCGTGGAGAGTAACAGGTCAGTCGATCCATTTGAAGACGCGGCTCGATCGAGTGGTACGCGCCTCCGGCGCGTCTTTGAGAGGCGCGCCGGAGGCGCGCACGACTCCGTCGTCGTCATCGATCGGCGAAGACCACAGCACGAGGCGCGCGCGTCCGACGATGCTCGCCCGCGGCACCACGCCCCAGCTGCGGCTGTCGAGCGATTCCTCGCGGTTGTCGCCGAGAACGTAGTAGCAGTCGCCGGGAACGAGTTGCTGGTCGATCGCGCCGGTCGTCGCCTGATGCAGCACGTACGGCTCGGGCATCGTATGCATGCCGATGCGCACGCGTCCGAGGCGCGCGTCGACGAGATCGCCCGGAACGGCGATCACGCGTTTCACGAGCAGCTCGCGCTCATCGCGCGGCGACTGGAAGACGATCACGTGCCCGCGCTCGGGAGCGGCTCCGAGGTAGCGCGTGACGACGATTCGGTCGCCGACCTCGAGCGTCGGCGACATCGACGCCGAGGGAATCGAATAGATGTGCACCGCCGCGCGCACGACCACCGCCAGCACGATCGCGATACCGATCGGCTGCAACAACGTGCGAACGAGAGACTTCTGGCGCATCCAGCGTTAAAACGAATGGATAGAGAAGAAAGTTCCGTGCCTTGAAATGGAGCGGCGGGCTTCAGCCCGCCGAAAACCGGCAGGCTAAAGCCTGCCGCTCCACTCAGCGCGCCGGGGAGATCGCGTGGAACGTATCGCTCGCGGCCGTCTTCCTCGGCACGCGCACGGCGGTCTTCACGGCGAACACCGGCATCTTCTGCTGCAGGCCTTTGAGCGCGAACTCGCCGAGGGCCTCGGTGTCGAAGCTGCCGACGACGCGGTCGAGTGTGTTTTGCGAGATCACCAGCTGCCCCGGCTTGGCCACGCCACTCTCGAGCCGCGAGGCGATGTTCACTGAACTGCCGAGCACGGTGTAGTCGACGCGCTTCTCGGTGCCGACGTTGCCGACCACGGCGGGTCCGCTGTTGATCCCGACGCGGATGCGCACCGGCGGCAGGTTGTTCGCGGCGCGCTCCTCGTTCCACTTGCCGATCCGCTCCTGCATCATCAGCCCGGCAAGGATGGCGCGGTCGGCGTGATCGTCCTGCGGGATCGGCGCGCCGAAGAACGCCATCACCGCGTCGCCGATGAATTTATCAAGCGTGCCGCCGTACGCGAAGATCGCGTCCACCGCCGCCGAAAAGAACGTCGACAGAAAGTCCGCCACCTCTTCCGGCTTCTTTGTCTCCGACACGGTCGTGAATCCGGAGATGTCGGCGAAGAGAATGGAGACGTCGGCGGTGCGGATCTCGGTCTCGGCCGCGGCGATGACGCCCTTCACGATCTCGTCGATGACCGCCGGCGAGTGATAGCGCTCCATCTTCGAGCGGATCTTCCGCTCCTGCTCGATCTTCTCCGCCAGCTGCGCGCGCTCGATCGCCACCGCGGCGAAATTCGCGAGCGCGGTCAAGAGGTCGAGATCTTCTTCCGTGAAGCGGCCGATGTGAATCGGCGAGTCGACCTGCACCGCGCCGATGACGCGCTGGCGGTTCCAGAGCGGCACGCACATCGCCGAGCGGATGCCGTGAATGGCGATCGACTTTCCGCCGAGGAGCCGCGCGTCTTCGAGCGCGTTCGAGGTCATCAGCGCGATCTGCTGCTCGGCGACCATCTTCAGGATCGTGCGCGAGATCGGGATGTCGTGCGCGTCCGCACCTTCGATGAACTTCGTCAGCCGCGGCACGGGATTGCCTTCTTCGTCGAAGAGGATGATCAGCCCGCGCTCGACCGGCAGGTACTTGAAGATCATGTCCATCACGGTGTTGAGGAGGTCCGTGAGCTCTTCGGTCTGCAGCAGCGAGCGCGCGACCTGCACGAGCACCTGGAAAATCTTCTCGCGGGTGACGGACGGTTCCGGTTTGACGCCCGGCTCCGACGGCGGCCGCACGGAGGAGATCGAGGCCTCGGCCACCTCGCCGAGATCGAGACCGAACTCGGAGTTGAAATCGGAGATGCGGCGGATGACGGTGCCGGACGGGTTGTCGAACATCGACTCGCCGGTGAACTCGACCGACGGCATTGCTTTGATGTCGAGCTGGACCGAACCGACAAGAATCTTGTCTCCCGGATTGAGCTGCGCCTCGGTGATGAGATTGCCGTTGACCTTCACGCCGTTGGTGGATTTGAGGTCGAGGATCCACCAGTGATTGTTGCGGCCCTCGACGCGCGCATGCTTGCGCGAGACCGAGGGATGATTGAGCACCAGGTCGTTCCCCTCGGTGCGCCCGATCGACATCTCCGCCTTCAGGTCGGTCACGCGCGGGACGCCGAGATCGACGTAATGGATCTGGAGCTGTTCCATCGGAGCTTTTGATTATAGTGGAGCGGCAGGCTTTAGCCTGCCGACTGTCCTTCGGCGGGCTGAAGCCCGCCGCTCCACAATCCCCGTATAATGACCTCTCCGCGGAACATCGGGTAGCTTCGCCATGAGCGAGCAAGCATCGTCCAACGACTCTCAACCGCGCCGTCTCATCGTTCGCGCCGTCCTGCGCACGGACACGGGATTGGTGCGCTCCGAGAATCAGGACTTCGGCACGTACACCACCGCCGATGAAGAGAGCTCCAGCCATCCGGGAGGACGGCTGCTGATCGTTGCGGACGGAATGGGCGGGCATCGCGGAGGGGCGACGGCGTCGCGGCTCGCGGCGGAGACGGTGAAGTCGCAGTACCTCGACAGCGAGACGACCGACATCGCGACGGCGCTGAAAGACTCGCTCTCGCGCGCCAACGCGCGCATCTACTCCGAGGCCCAGTCGACGCCGGAGCTGCGCGGCATGGGAACGACGACGTCCGTCCTCGCCGTGCGCGAGGGCGAAGGGTGGCTCGCGCATGTCGGCGACTCGCGGATCTACATGATTCGCGACGGCGCGATCCAGCAGCTGACCGACGATCATTCGCTCGTCGCGACGATGGTCCGCGAGGGACTGCTCACGGCGCAGGAAGCGGAAACGCATCCGCGCCGCAACGTGCTCCAGCGCTCGATGGGCGTCGCCGAAGACGTCGAGATCGACATCAAGGGACCGATCGAGCTGCAGGAAGGCGACCTCTTCATCCTCTGCAGCGACGGCCTGCACGGCGTCGTCAAAGAAGAGGAGATGCTGGAGGCGTCGAAGATGGCCATCGACGCGGCGGCCGACGAGCTGCTGCGCCGCTCGCTCGCGCGCGGCGCGCCGGACAACGTCACGGTCATCGTCGCGCGCGTCGAGATCGACGACGGCCGCCCGAACGTCGACGACGAGATCGACACCACGCAAGTGCTCGAGCCGGTCGATCTCTACGACGAAACGGTGCGCGACACCCAGCCGATGGAGGCGGTCGATCCCGACCAGCTCCGGCTGAAGTCGCGACAGCAACCGAAAAAGCGCGGCGTCCTGGTCACGCTCCTCATCGTGCTCCTCCTCGGCGCGGCGGGTGCCTGGTACTACTGGAATCAGTTCTTCGCCCTCCCCAACGGCGCTTCCTCCTCACGCTGACCATGTCCCGTCTCCGGTGGCTCGTTGCCGTCTTCTTCGTCCTCTGCACCTTCTGCCGGCGGCAACCCGCGCAGCCCGCCTCCGACACCGACGTGCAGATGATGGCGTACGCGGTAAAGCCGTCGGTCGTGCGCGTCAGCGCGTTCGCGACCGCCGACTTCCGCTATCCCGCGCTCGTCATCGAAGACATCCAGCGCGCGATCCGTCTGGGATCGCGCGAGCTCGGCGAGTCAAACGTCGTCGACACCGGAGCGGGCGGATCGGGCAGCGGATTTCTGATTCATCCCGACGGATTCATTCTCACGAGCGGCCATGTCGTTGCGCCGACGCGCGAGCGCGCCGCGCTCGAGCGCGAGCTGCGCCGCAACGGCGCGATCGCGGCGCTGGTCAAGCATTTCCCGGTCGACGAGCTGCGCAGGCTCTATCGCGGCGACGAGCTCGATCGCTACGTCAACGCGCTCGCGCTCGCGGGGCGCGTGGAGAACGTTGACGTCGTGAATCGCATCGAGCTCTCGAACGGTGAGACGCTGCCGTTCGAGCTGGAGCGCTTCTCGCCGGAGCTCGGACTCGGCGGCGCCGATCTCGCGGTGCTGAAGATCGCCCGCAAGAACCTGCCGTCGCTGCCGCTCGGCAACTCCGAGGCCACGCGCGTCGGCGAATCGATCTGGTCGGTCGGCTATCCCGCCGTCGCCAGCAGCACCGACGACGTGATCGGCGGCTGGCTCTCGCGCGAGAGCGATCTCGAGGCGACGTTCAACCCCGGCACGATCACCGCGATCAAACGCAACGTCGCAAACTCGCCTGTTTTTCAATCGAACGTTGCCATCTACTTCGGCAACTCCGGCGGACCGGCCGTAAACAAGAAGGGCGAGGTGATCGGCATCTCGACGTGGGGACACAAGAACGCGGAGCAGATCAAGTTCCTGGTGCCGATCAACGTCGCGAAGCAATTTCTCGCCGAGGCGAAGATTCCGGCGAGCAGCGGCGGCGCGTTCAACGAAAACTATCGCGCCGCGCTCGAGGCCGCGGAGGACGGGCGGTGGATCGAAGCGAAGAAGAAGCTGGCGCAGGCGGCGGCGCTGTTTCGCAACTCGCCCGATCTCATCCGCTTCTCGCGCGACGCGGAGCGGGAGATCGGGGAGACGCCGGTGTGGCGGCTTTATCCGGTGGTGCCTTGGTTGATGGGCGCGGTGGTGCTCATTGGGGGGATCGTCGCGGTTGGGGGCTATAGGACTTATAGGACCTCTAGGACTAATAAGACGGGCGTGATCGCGACCGTGGTTGCGCCGACGGACGGCATCTCCTCCAACGGCATGCTCGGCAAGTTCACGATCCTCAACGGCACGCGCGCGGGCGAGAAGCTTGGGCTCGGCGGGTCAGGCATTCGGATCGGGCGGGAGTCGACAATTTGTGAGATCGTATTGGAGAATCCGAAGGTGTCGCGTCTCCATGCTGAGGTTGTATCGATTGACGGGAAGGTGCTGCTGATCGACCGGAATTCCTCGAACGGGACGTATGTCAACGATCAAAAGATCGACAAGCGCTTCCTCAAAGACGGAGACATCATTTACTTCGGCGGCAGAAATGCCGTCGCCGTGGCATTTCATGCGTGAGGGCGAACGTGGCTGACAAGAGGTGTGAGAACGGGCACTTCATCGACGAGTCGTGGGATATCTGTCCCTATTGCCCGCAGGAGGTGAGCGAGCCCGAGATCGCGGTCGTGCGGCCGACGCGCGTGCCGGAATCCGCGGCCGCCGTTCCCGTCTCCGTCCCCGTACCCATTCGCGCGGCAACGCGCGGCGGTGCCGCTGCTGCTGCCGCCCCCGCGCTCGTTCCGTCGCCGGCACCGCCTCCGCCGGAAGAGCGCACCGTCGCCGCGGCGCGATTCGACCAGGGGACGCAGAAGCGCTACGTCGTCGGCTGGCTGATCGGCCTCAACGGAGCCACGCGCGGCGAATCGTTCCCGGTGCGGATGGGACGCAACGTCATCGGACGCGACCGCCGCTCCGACGTCGTCATCCCCGACGATCAGGCGTCGTCGCATCACGCCGATCTCGTCTTTCGCCCCGAGGAGCGGCGCTTCATCCTCATGGATCACAACTCCACCAACGGCACGTACGTCAACGAATCGGAGATCGAGCCGCGGCGCGATCTCCTCGGAAAAGACGTCATCCGCATCGGCTCGCATCGCTTTCTCTTCATGCCGCTCTGTCACGACGGCTTCTTCTGGGATGACGAAGGTCTGCTGAAATGATCGGGACTCAGATCGGCAATTACCGCATCGAGCGGGAGATCGGTGAAGGCGGGATGAGCCACGTCTACGTGGGCCGCACCGTCGCGGCGACCGAGCTCCTGCCGGCCGGCTACTCGGTCGTGCTCAAGGTAATGTCCGACGAGCTCGCGGGCGACGTGACCGCGCGCAAGCGCTTCATCAAGGAAGCGCAGATCCTCTCCAAGCTGCGCCACCGCTACATCACCCGCTTCTTCGAGTTCATCAACAACGAGAACGGCGCCGTGCTGGTGATGGAGTTCGTCGAAGGAACGCCGGTCGACATCCTGCTCTCCGAGAAAGGCGCGCTGCCGATCAAGGACGCCATCGGCACCTGCCAATGCCTGCTCGAGGCGCTGGTCTACGCGCACGGCAAAGGCATCGTGCATCGCGACATCAAGCCCGCGAACCTGATCTGCGAAGGTCCGGGCGCGGTGAAGGTGACGGACTTCGGCATCGCCAAGATCAAGGAAGGCGGCGGCGGAAGCGGACAGACGGTCCTGACGAAATCCGGTTTCCTCCTCGGCACGCCGCACTACATGTCGCCCGAGCAGATCCGCGAGCCGAAGGATGCCGGCGCGAAGAGCGACATCTACTCTTCCGGCGTCGTGCTGTACGAGATGCTGACCGGCATGCTGCCGTTCAACAGCCGCTCGCTGCCGAAGCTGATCGACGCCATCTATCGCGGAGAAAAACAGGCCCCGAGCTCGATGCGCCCGGACGTCAAGAAAGATCTCGAAGAGATCGTATTGAAAGCAATGCATCCGAGGATGGATCAGCGGTTCGAGACCGCGCGCGAATTCTTCGAGGCGCTCGAAGAGTGGACCGCGCGGCAACCGCTGTCGGGCAGCGGCGGGTTTGCTCCCGTGCAAGCCGTCGATACGGTGAAAACGCCGCCGCAGCAGCAGGACGTGGCCCGGCACTGGGCGCTCGTGAACGTGAAGCCGGAGTCGAACGAGAAGCACGCCATCACCAGCGACAGCGTGACGGTCGGCCGCGACCGCGCCTGCGCGATCGTGCTCAGCCACCCGGCCGTCTCGCGCCGCCACGCGCGCATCACCCTCAGCGGCACCGCGCCGCTCCTCGAAGATTTGCAGTCCGCAAATGGAACGTACGTCAACAACACGCGGGTCGACCGCGTCGTATTGAAGCCGGGGGATATTGTTCGGTTCGGGGCGGACCCAGCCTGTAGCTATGTGTTACGAGATCATTAGTCATCGAGTCGTCGAGTCTTCCAGTCGTCGAGGCTGTGGCCGCACGCGTCTCGACGACTTGACCACTTGTCGACTCGACGACTCTGAGAGAGACGCATGAGCCAGATCACCTGCTTACGCTGCAAACAACAAATCGACGCCGAATACGATCTCTGCCCGCACTGCAGTGAGCGGGTGACGAATTTCCAGCGCACGTATTCGACGCGCCTGCTCGACGGGAAGTACCAGATCATCGACCGCCTCGGCGTCGGCGGGATGGGCGAGATCTTCAAGGTCCGCCACATCCATCTCAACGAGCTTCGCGTGATCAAGATCATGCGGCCGAACGTCGCCCAGGACGATCAGGGGCTGCAGCGCTTCCTCCAGGAAGCGCGCACGTCCACGATGATCAAGCACAAGAACCTGGCCATGCTGTACGACTTCGCGCAGCTCGAAGACGGCTCGTACTACATGGTCTGGGAGTTCATCGACGGCACGAACATTCAGAAGTGGATCAGCGAGCACGGCGCGATGCCGGCACGGCTCACCGTCGAGATCGCGGTGCAGGCGCTCATGGGCCTCGATCACCTTCACTCCATGGGCCTCATCCACCGCGACATCTCCCCCGAGAACATCATGCTGTCGCAGGACCATCACGGGAAACTGGCCGTGAAGGTCATCGACTTCGGCATCGCCAAACAGCTCGCCGAAGGCGAAGGCGGCCAGGGTCTGACGCAGACCGGCATGTTCCTCGGCAAGCTGAAATACGCGTCGCCCGAGCAGGCCGGGTTCCTCAAGGAAGGAGAGCACCTCGATCCGCGCAGCGATCTCTATTCGTTCGGCATCGTGATGTACGAGATGCTCGCCGGACGCGCGCCGTTCCAGGCCACGAACCCGCACGGCTACATCCTCAAGCACGTCACGGAGAAGCCGCTGCCGATCCGCGAGTTCAATCCGGGCGCGAACGTGCCGCCGAGTCTCGAGACGATCATCATGCAGTCGCTCGAGAAGAATCGCGACGCGCGCTTCGAGACCGCCGCCGATTTCGCCGCCGCGCTCGAAGGCGTGCGCGCGTCGATCGCGCCCGATCAAAAGTACGGCCTCGGCGAGAAGATGATTACGCTCTCCGGCGCGCAGACGCTGGCCGACTTGCCGAAGGTGACGGGCACCGGAACCGGCGCCGCGTCGACGTTCGGCGGCGCGGGCGAGCGCACGCAGCAAACGATGGCCGGCGCCGTGACGCAGCAGACGCGCGTCGGCCCGACCGGCACGCGCGCAGGCAGCGACGCCGAGACTCTCATCGAACGCCAGTTCACCGCCCCCGGCGTGAAGCCGGCGCAGGACGAGGCGACGGTGATGGAGCGCCTCGGCGGCGCGGCTCCGACGGCACTCGAAGAGAAGTGGAGTGGAGCGGTGGGCTCTCAGCCCACCGGCGGGCTAAGAGCCCGCCGCTCCACGATGATCGGCGCAATCGCGGCCATCGTCGTGCTCGGGCTGCTGCTCGGCGGCTACTTCCGGTTCAAGAAGCCGGCAACGACGGAAGTCGTCACGACGACGGCGGCGTCGGGAACGGAAGTGACGACGACTACGATGCCGCCGGCGCCGGTTCCCGGGGGACAGGGCGTGCTGTTGCTGTCTGCATCGCCGTGGGCCGATCTCGAAAAGATCGTGAGCAAGAGCGATCAGAAAGAAGTCGCGCTCACGGATGACTCGACGCCCGTGAGCATCGCGCTGCCGCCCGGCGATTACGCCGTCACGGTCAAGGGCCCGAGTGGGTCCCAGACGATCGACATCAACATCGTCGCCGGGCAACGAACGCCGAAACATCTCGACCTGGGCGGCGTGGATTACGACAAATTGACCGAGGAAGTGAGCAAGCAATGAAACGCACGCGCATTTTTGCTGTCTCGCTTTTGCTGCTCGCGGCCGCGGGCAGCGCGCACGCATCGTGGTACGACGATTACGACGCCGGCCTGAACGCGGTGAAAACCGGCAACTGGAACGTCGTCGTGCAGAAGATGACGGCCGCCATCAAAGGCAATCCGAAAGAACAGAACAAGGCCAAGACGTACGGCACGATCTTCATCAACTATCACCCCTTCTATTACCGCGGCGTCGCGTATCTGAACCTCGGCAAGTACGAACAGGCCGTCTCCGATCTCGAGCAGGCGTCGGGTCCCGGTCCGGAAAATCTCGGCTCGATTGAAATGCTGATGGACAGCGCCAAGACGAAGCTGCGTCTCGCGGAAGCATCGACGCCGCCGCAGCCGGAGCCCGCGCGTCCCGAGCCGGTGCGCCCGACGCCCGTGCCGGTGACGCCCGCGGCACCGACGATCGATCCCGCGCTGCGCCAGCGCGCGGCCACGTCGCTGAACGCGACCAAACAGAAATTGCAGGCCGCCCAACAGCGTAAGGCGACGGCTTCGCCTCAGTACACGCAGGCGATGTCGATGTTCAGCGACGCGACGTCGAAGAACGCGCTGGCGAAATCGAATGACGATCTGAACGCGATCATCACCATGGCCGACAACGCCGGCGATCTCGCCGATCTCGCCACGGCGCCGGTCGCGGTCGCAACGACGACTCCCGTCGCGCCGGCACCGGCGCCGGTGATTCCGAAGCCGACCGCGGCGACGTCGGTGATCCTCGCCGACGCGCAGACGCAAGTGCGCCGCGCGCTCGAGGATTACTTCGCGGGCGAGTTCGAGCGCGCCACGCGGCAGTTCCAGCGGCTGGCGGACGCGATGCCGAAGAATGCCTGGATCTGGGCGTTCCTCGGCGCGTCGCAGTATTCGCAGTACGCGTTCGAAGCGGACGATGCCTATCGCCGCGCGGCGATCCGCTCTTTCCAGAAAGCGAAGCAGCACCGCAAGTGGAGAGACGGACTCCCGTCGCAGTACTTTTCGAAACGGATTCGCCGCGCGTTCAGCGAAACGGCAGGCTGACGCGCGCGCTGAGCGCGCGCGTCATTATTTTGCCTGGTTCCCTTTAGTGATGATTGGGTCGAGCAAGGGGCCGGTGCCGGCTTCGTCGCTGCCGGCTTCGTAGCTCGACGCGCTCGTGCCTTCGCCCGCCGGTCCGCTGTAGCCCGGAATCACGGCCGCGGCCGCGCTCTGCACGGTCTCGACCACGCGGCTGATCACGCTCTTCTTCTTCGCGGGAGCTTTTTTCGGCGGAGCCTTTTTGGCTGGGGCTTTTTTCGGCGGAGCCTTGACTGGTTTGGCTGGGGCTTTCTTCGCCGGAGCCTTCTTCGCGGGAGCTTTTTTCGCCGAGGCTTTCGTTGCTAAGGCGGCCCTGTACGACGGGCGCTTGGCCGGTGCTTTCTTCCCGCCGCCGCGCTTCGCTGCCGCGGGCTTTTTCACGGGCTTCGCCGCGGCTTTCTTCGCCGCAGGCTTCTTCGCGCCGCCCTTCTTGGCCGCGCCCTTCTTGGCCGCGCCCTTCTTCGCTGCACCCTTGCTGCCTCCCCCCTTCTTCGAGGACTTGCCGGAGGAGCCTTTACGCGATGCCATACCGTTTTCTCCTATCGAAAATTTGTCGGATGAGAGAGGCAACTCGGTGCACGAGTTGCACAAAAACCAATGTAGACGAACATGTCTCGATTGTCACGCGCAGCACGCATTGCACGATGGACGATGCCGCTTTGGGCCGCGTTCTACGTCATTGCGCTCGCATTCACGACGTATGTCTTCATTCTCAACCGCCGCGTTCTCAATGAGCTCGTGAACCGCAACTGGCAGCAGCCGACGGTCATCCTCTCCGCTGCAAGCTCCCGTCCAAAAGAAATCGCGCGCGTGTACGGCGCCGACTGGCGCGTCTCGCCGCCGGTGATCCTCGGCGAGCTGCCGCCGCACGTCGGCAACGCGTTTCTGGCTGCAGAAGACGTGCGCTTCCGCTGGCACTTCGGCATCGATCCGATCGGCATCGCCCGCGCGCTCTTCACGAACGTGCGCGCCGGCGGGATCGCCCAGGGCGGCAGCACGATCCCGCAGCAGATCATCAAGCAGCACTTCCTCACGCAGGAGCGGACGTGGCGGCGGAAGCTCGTGGAGATGGCGCTCGCGGTCTCGCTCGATTGGCGCCTGTCGAAAGACGAGCTCCTCGAGCTCTACCTGAACGACGTCTATCTCGGCCACTATCAGGGCATTCCGGTCCTCGGCATCGACGAGGCGGCGCGCCTGTATTTCGACAAGTCGCCGCGCGCGTTGCGCGCCGATGAAGCCGCGCTTCTCGCGGCCATGATCCGCGCGCCGAATCGCGACAATCCCGAAAAGCGTCCCGACATCGTGCGCGCGCGCCGCAACGCGCTTCTCGCCGTGATGCGCGAGAAGAAATGGATCGATGACGCCGCGTACCGCAGCGCGATCGCGCGCGAGGTCGACGTCAACCGCGGCGCGCTCCCGGACGCGCCGTATCCGTACTACCTGCACGCGTTGCGCGCCGATACGATCCGCGAGGCAGGCCAGCGAGCGGTCAACGCCGGCGGCCTGACCGTCGTCTGCGAAATGGATCCCGCCGCGCAGCGCGCCGCGGAACAGGTCGCGCGGCGTGCGCCGGCGAGCCTGCAGTCGCGCTTCTGGTGGATCCGCACGCAATCGCGCAGCGATCCGCTGCAGGTGGCGATCCTCTCCGTCGACCCGCGAAGCGGCGGCATCCGCGCGCTCGTCGGCGGCTCCGATTTTCACCGCTCGCCGTTCGATCGCACGAGCGCGATGCGCCGCCAGCCCGGCTCCGCGTTCAAGACGTTCGCCTATCTCGCCGCGATCGCGTCGAAGCGCGCCACGCCATCGACGCTGCTCCTCGATGCGCCCGTCAAGGTGAAGCTCGGCGGCGATGAAACGTGGGAGCCGCACAACTACGACGAGCAGTTCCGCGGACGCGTGACGCTGCGCGAGTCGTTTGAGCGCTCGCTCAACGTGCCGACCGTGCGCCTCACGCAACAAGTCGGTTTGAGCCGCGTGAAAAAGACCGCGGAGACGTTCGGCTTCGAGCATCTCACCGCGATTCCGGCGCTGCCGCTGGGGGTGACCGAGGTGTCGATGCGCGAGCTCACGGCCGCGTACACGCCGTTCCCGAACCTCGGAGTGCGCGTCGAGCCGTACCTGCTGCGCGAGGTCCGCGGGCGCACCGGCAAAGTGCTGTTCCAGCACAAGCCGAAGTCGAAGCGCGTCGTCGACGCCGCGCCCGCGTACGTGATGCACACGCTCCTGCGCGGCGTCGTGCGCCGCGGCACGGCCACGCGGCTGAAAAACTACGGCCTCGGCTACGTCGCCGGAAAAACCGGAACGACGAACGACTATCGCGACGCCTGGTTCGTCGGCTACACCGCCGACATGGTCACGTCGGTCTGGGTCGGCTTCGATCGCGGCGCGCCGCTGCGCCTCTCGTCCTCCGAAGCCGCGCTTCCGGTGTGGGGCGCGTACATGCGCGAGATTCCGCACACGCCCGCGAATCCGAAGCCGCCCGCCGGCGTCACGGCGCGCGAGATCGATCCCGAGACCGGCATGCTCTGGCAGGACGGCTGTCCCGGTCCGATCGACGAGGTCTATCTCGACGGCACCGCCCCGACGCGCCGCTGTCCGGCCGGCCTCTTCGGCCGCATCGTCCGCCGCGTCCTCTTCGACGAAGACCACTTCGACGAGCCGGCAGCGATTACGTTCGAAAAGTTCCGCCGCTGGGCCAACGACGTCGACCGCAATCGCCAGGAGATGGAGAGCGCATTGGATAAACTGAAGCGGATTTTCGAATGATCGCCTTCACGCTCGCGCTCCTTCTCCAGGCCGCTCCTCCCGCTCCCGTCACGACCGACGAGGCGCAGTTTCTTCGGAAAACCTATGCGTCGATGCCGTGCCGGCTGCTGGTGCCGCGCAACTACGACGCGAAAAAGCGTTATCCGCTGCTCGTCTATCTGCATGGAGGCGGAGGCATCGGCACCGACAACGCGCGGCAGCTCCGCGGCGGCAACGGACAGGTGCTCGATCTCTTCGTGCGCCAGGCGAAGGCGTTCCCGTCGTTCATCCTCGTGCCGCAGTCGAGCGGCGAAGGATGGGCGGATCGCGCGCAGCTGGCGAAGATCCCGAACGTCATCGCCGCGGCGCAGAAGGAATACCGCATCGATCCGCGCCGCATCTACCTCGGCGGGCAATCGCTCGGCGGATTCGCCACGTACGTCCTGGTCGCCGCGCGGCCCGATCTCTTCGCCGCGGCATTCGTGCTGAGCGGCAGCGGCGATCCGGCCAGTGCGTCGAAGATCGCGCGCGTGCCTTTCTGGATCCTGCACGGCTCCGCCGATCGCATCGTACCGGTCGACCGCGCGTACAAGATGCGCGATGCCATCCGCGGCGCCGGCGGCCTCGCGCGCTACACCGAGTTCCGCGGCGAAGGCCACCAGATCTGGCCGCACGTCGACAAGGAGCTCGTGTCGTGGCTCTTCACGCAGCTGCGGCGCTGATCTTTATTTCTTCACGGAGCGCCGCCGTCCGAACGGAACCTCGACGTTTGCCCACCACGCCGACCAGCGGTTGCCCTCGGTGACGAGCTGGATCGTCCAGAACGCGTTGTCGGAGGCAGGATCGAGCACCGTCGTCGTGTAGTCGCCCCAGCGCTGGCCTTGCGCGCCTGAGAAGGAATCGGTGTGTCCCGTGTAGGGCGCGTTTCCCGACTTGATCGATGCGATCGTGCTGATCCGTCCTGCCGCGTCGCGGAAGAGATAGCCGGCCGACGCATACATGTTGTTCGCAAACACTCCGAACCCGATCAGCATCTCGCGCGCGTGATTCACCGCCAGGGACGGGTAGGCGTAGGATTTCCCGCCGGCCTGATCGTCGATGAGTCCTTCGTCGAGCACGTCGCCGGTCTCCGCATCGGCTTTCCACCACCACAACACATCGCGGAAAGGGTTTCCGCGGCCGGTCGTGCGCACGGCGTAGATCGCGCCTCCGCGATAGACCACCGCGTCGATGTCGCCGTATCCCGGATCGAGTCCGGTCGTCGAGCCTTGCTGCGGCAGTGAGAACGGAAAACCGCACGCGCAGTCGGCGGCGTGCTTGGTCGTCACCCAGGGAGATCCGAAGCGGTCGAGGCGCTTCACGCCGTAGCGGGAGACCATGTATTCCACGCCGCTCTCGTCGTTCTCGGCGGGCACGACGTCGTCGACGTCCGGGAAGTAGTACTTCGTGATCGGCAGCGTCGCGGGCGATGCGTAAAGATCGTTCTTGCGGATCGAGATTGCGGCCGCGGTGAGGTCGGCGGCGTACATGCTGAAGACGACCGAGTCCCGCGTCATGGCGATGTGTGAGTAATCGACGCGGGACGGCGCGATCTGCGTGTAGTTGATCCGGTAGCGGCTCCAGGCGGCCGCGGGATCGCCGGTTTGCGACACCGCGACGACGACGTCCGTGCCGCCCGCGCGCAGGCAGATCAGCACCCAGCGGTCGGACGCGGCGTCGTACGCGATGCGCGAGTCGTAAAAGTCGACGTTTTCCGTCGCCCCTCCCATGAATGCGCGCACGGAAGAGGAGGCCAGCACCTCGCCGGTGCGCTTGTGAATCGTGACCAGCTGATTCGTGACGCCGACGACGTGATTGCGGCCCACCGCGCCCGCTGCATCGGCCGGATAAAGATTGGTTTCCGCACTGGCCTTGAAGAGCGCCTTCATCGGCGGTGCCGTGATCGTCGGCACGGAGGTAGGCGGAGCGGCCGCGGTCTCGAGGGGCCGCGACAGCCACAGCTCGAGCGCTGAATGCCGCTCATGCTGCTCGATCGCGCGCGACTCGCCCTCAGCTGCGGGCGGAAGCGAAGAGAACGAGAACACGCTGACGGGCGGCATCGCCTCCGCGTAAATGAGCTCCTGGGCGTCGGCGTTGCGAACTGCAGCGAGAGAAAGGGCGAGGAAAAGAATGGATGTTAGGCGCATGGGAGGGATCCTGGACCGCCCCTATGATATTCTGAGTTTCGCTGGAGTGATTTGGGGCCGCTTGCAACCAGCTTAAAAAAAGCTAAACCGCCGGCAATTCGAACTTGTTTTCGATTCGGCCCCACGTCATTTCCGGCGTGGGGTTTTTCTTTATGCAGGATTTCATACAGGCAATCGCCGACGAACACGTCTACCTCTTCGATGGCGCGATGGGGACGATGCTCTATTCGAAGGGCGTCTTCATCAACAAGTGCTACGACGAGCTGAACGTCCGCAATCCGGAGATCGTGTTGGAGACTCATCGCCAGTACGTCCGCTGCGGCGCAGAGATTCTCGAGACCAACACCTACGGCGCGAATCGCGTGAAGCTGCGCGGCTTCGGCATCGAGGAAGAGCTGCGGGACATCAACCTCCGCGCGGCGGAGCTCGCGCGCAAGGCCGCGGGCGACTCGGTCTACGTTGCCGGCGCGATCGGCCCGCTCGGGATCCGCATCGAGCCGTACGGACCGACGGCGCTCGAAGAGGCGCGCGACTTTTTCCGCGAGCAGGCGGAAGCGCTCCGCGACGGCGGCGTCGACCTCATCATCGCCGAGACGTTCTCGAACATCTCCGAGATCGAGCAGGCCATCGCGGCGATCCACGAGGTCTGCAACCTGCCGGTCATCGCGCAGATGACGATCGGCACGGACGGCCGCACGGTGTACGGCGACTCGCCGCGCGACATCGCCCAGCGGCTCGAGCGCGCCGGCGCCGACGTGATCGGCCTCAATTGCGCCGTCGGTCCCGACCTCATGCTCGACGCGGTCGAAGAAATGGCCGCGGTGTCGGCGAAGAAGATCTCCTGCCAGCCGAACGCCGGCCTGCCGCGCGACGTCAACGGGCGGCAGATGTACATGGCGTCGCCGGAGTACTTCAGCAAGTACGCGAAGCGGCTCATTCATAAGGGAGTCAAGTTCATCGGCGGCTGCTGCGGCACGACGCCGGAGCACATCAAGATGATGGGCGACGCGGTACGCCCGCTCTCGCCGCGGCGCTCGTTCGTGATCGTCGAGCGCAACGGAAAAGACGGTGAGAAGGCGGCGGGGGTCGAGCCGTGCGCGATGGAAACGCGCTCGAACTGGGGACGCAAGATCGTGAGCGGCGAGTTCGTGACGACGATCGAGATCGTGCCGCCGAAAGGACCGAATCCCGACTCGATGGTCGAGTCGGTGCGGTCGATCAAGGCCGCGGGCGTCGATGCCGTGAATGTTCCCGACGGTCCGCGCGCGCAGAATCGCATGGGCGCGATCGCCGTGGCCGTGCTGCTGCAGCAGCGCGTCGGCATCGAGACGGTGCTTCACTACTGCTGCCGCGACCGCAATCTCCTCGGCATGCATTCCGATCTCCTCGGCTGTGGCGCGCTCGGGTTGCGCAACCTCCTCCTCATCACCGGCGATCCGCCGAAGATGGGTCCGTACCCCGAGGCCACGGCGGTGTTCGATATCGACTCGATCGGCCTCACGAACATGGCCAGCCTGATGAACCGCGGTCTCGACCTCGGCGGGAACCCGTTCGGCGAGCCGACGAAGTTCACCATCGGCGTCGGCGTCAATCCCGGCCACCTCGATCTCGAATACGAACTGCGCCGCCTCGACTGGAAAGTGAAGGCCGGCGCCGAGTACGCCATCACTCAGCCCGTCTTCGACGTCCGCCAGCTCGAGCATTTCCTCAAACGCATCGAGCACATGAAGCTCCCCATCGTTGCCGGCATCTGGCCGCTGCTCTCCTACCGCAACGCCCAGTTCATGAACAACGAAGTGCCGGGCGTCTCCGTCCCGGACGACGTGATCGAGCGCATGCGCATCGCCAGCGACAAGGGAAAAGAACACGCGCTGCGCGAGGGTGTGACCATTGCCCGCGAGACACTCGAGCGCGTGCGCGACCGCGTCGCGGGCGTGCAGGTCTCGGCGCCGCTGGGGCGGGTGGATATGGCGTTGGCGGTGTTCGACGGGATGACCCAACACACCGCCACCCTCGCGCGTTCTGATTGACGTGGATGCAATCACGTCGATCGGCGCGGAGGTGGCGGTGGCGGATGAAGATCCCCGCGTTCGTCTGGAACGGCTTTTCGATCGGCATCATCTCCGGCTCTATCGCTTCGCTCTACGCATGACGCGTGGCGCGGACGAGGCGCTCGACGTCGTGCAGGAGGCGTTCGTGCGGGCGGCGCGCGACGCCTCACGGCTTCCGGCGGACGACGACCTCGCCGGCGCGTGGCTCATGCGGGTCGTCGTGAATCTGTTGCACGACGCGTATCGGCGCGAAGCGGTGCGGCGCGCGTTTCGCGCGGCGCCGCCGCCGGAACAGCGGCAGCACGATTTCGCGGAGGCCATCGTCGCGCGCGATGCCGTCCGCTTCGCGCTTCGCGAGCTCCCGCCGCGCCAGCGCGCGGTCATCGTCCTGCACGAGCTGGAAGAGCGCAGCGTCGCCGAGATCGCGGACGAGCTGCGCGTCACGCGCGTCACGGTGCGCTGGCATCTCGCCGCGGCGCGCAAACGGCTCGCGAGCCTACTTAGGGAAACATGCATATGAACGACCTTCGTACCCTTCTTCGTCAACACGATCCTGCCAACGGCGCGGTGCTCGCGGCAGAGGATCGACGCCGGATTCGCGCGGCGATGCTGGGAGTGGAGGACAGGCAATCCTGCCTGTCCGGACAGGCAAGATTGCCTGTCCTCCACCGGCTCGCCGCGACGCTCGTGGCGCTCCTTGTTTTGACCACCATCACCTTTACCGTCGTAAGACGCGGCAAATCCGAACCCGCGCAACGGCGTCGCGTCGAATACAAAACTCCCGGCGGCACGCGCGTCATCTGGACGCTCGATCCGTCATTTCACCTGTGAGGACTGAGCGATGAAACGCATTCTTCTGATCCTGCTGCTGGCCACGTTCGCATTTGCCGATGAACAGCCGACGCCTTCCCCGTCCGGCCCGACCCTCGGCGAGTCGCAGCTTTTCCAGGTCGTGCTCCTCCGCGCCTCGCGCAAAGGAGCGGACGACCTCGACGACCTGCCGAAGAGCGCGGAGAAAGCGCTCGCCGACGTCCGCGACTTTCTCCCGTTCAAACACTACGTGATGCTCGACTCCGCGATCGTTCGCCTCTCGCGGGGCATGGAAAGCTCCGTCACCGTCAACGCGTACCAGGTGAAGTTCTCGTACGAGCGAAAAGACAACAAGTTGTCCATCTGGTGGTTCACCGTGCATCCCGCGACGAAGAAAACGGAACAACCCACGCCGTCCCCGAGCCGCGGGGACGCGCCCGTCTACGCCCCCGAGGCCATCAAGCCGCTCATCTCGACCTCGTTCGCGATGGACCGCGGCGAGACGGTGGTCGTCGGCTCGTCGAAGATCAACGGAGACGACGCGTTGATGGTGCTGCTGACCGCCGTGCCGGCGCGATGAACAGCGCAGTCACGCTCCACGCGACGAGCGCGAAGCCGGCGATGAAGATCGGGCGCGAATAGATCGCGCCCTGATCTTCGGCCGAGCGCCGGGCGACGGCGATGGCGATGCCGGAGACGATCGGACCGGCGGTCATGCCGAGGCAGCCGGCGGCGTTCATCAGCGCCATCGCGGCGGCGCGGCGATTGTGCGATGCGGCCGACGCCGCGCTCAGCGCGGGGGCGAACATCAGCGCCGCGCCCGCGCCGGCGACGATCATCGACAGCGGCAGCAGCGTGCGGTTCACGATCGCCAGCGTGAGCAGCGCGAGCCCGTACGTCACCGCGCCGGCGGCGAGGAGCGGCGGCGCGCTCACGCGATCGGCGAGCCGTCCCGCGGGCGCCATCGCCAGCGCGAACGTGAACGTCATCGCGAAGTACAGCCAGCCAATCACCGAGTCGGTGATGCCGTGGCGCGCGTGCGCGAAGAGCGCGAACGACACGACGAAGCAGCCGACGGCAAAGCGCTCGACGAACGCCGCGGTCAGCGGAAGGATCAGCGGCGCGATCGGGATCTTTTCGCGTGGCGGCGCGGGCACACGCTCTTCCGGCTCGCGCCGCAGCGCCGCCGCGATGGCGACGAGTACCGCCGTCGCCGCGCCGGCGAGGAACGGCGTGAACGGCGCGATGGCGACGAGCGTGCCGCCGAGAGCGTTGCCGGCGGCGATCGCGAACACGATGGCCGCGCCGGCGATGCCCATGATCTTTCCCTCGCCGCGCGTGCGCGCGATCGCCGACGCTTCCGCGAGCAGCAGCGTCGTCGCGCCGACGTGCGCCGCTCCTTCGAAAAAGCGCAGCGTCAGCGCGAGCGCGACCGGCACCGGCGACGCGCAGGCGATGA
>DATFHJ010000172.1:0-12360 GCA_035248585.1 Thermoanaerobaculia bacterium | reverse complement strand
CTCCCCCATCGACCACGTGATCGTCTCGAACCTCAAAGAGCAGACCGGCAAAGTGCTGCGCACCCTCACCCCGCGCGAAGAGCAGGTGCTCAAAATGCGCTTCGGTGTCGGCGACGGCGCCGAGCACACGCTCGAAGAAGTGGGCCGCTCGTTCAACGTCACCCGCGAGCGGATCCGCCAGATCGAATCGAAGGCGCTGCGCAAACTGCGACACCCGTCGCGATCGAAGAAACTCCGCCCTTTTCTTGACGCGACGTTCTAGTCGCGATCATTTGCAGTGGATCATGCCGAAGGCGACCCGGGAGGGTCGCCTTTTTGTTGGAAGACCCGACCCGGGAGGGTCGCCTTTTTGTTGCAGGACCGTGTTACCTTGCGAAACGCCATGACACGCGATCCGGCACTCGATGCGGAGGTACGTTCTCTCGTCGATGAATACCGGGAACGATGCCTCTGGTTTGTCCGCGCGGATTACTATCCAACCACGCCCGGCGAGATCCTGCGTGTCCTGCGGTGGATTCGCGCACGGGGCGACAGGGAAGCGTTTCAGCGCGCCGGGAAGATTGAGGAATGGCTCTCACGAACATCCAGCGAGAAGTCTGCCGCCTCCTAGCGAAGCAGCGGATTGTGTCGGGTGAGAGCTATGTGGCCGGCGGCGCCGCACTCAACACGCTCCTCGCCGCACCACGGATTTCGCAGGATCTCGATCTTTTTCATGACACGGCGGCGGCGCTGGCGGCCACCTGGAGTATCGACCGTGCGGCACTGCTCGATGCCGGGTACGACATCGAGGTGGTTCGCGAACGGCCGACGTTCGTCGAAGCGCTCGTGCGGCGCGGGGCGGAGTCGGTCATTCTGCAATGGACACACGACAGCGCATTCCGCTTCTTTCCGCTCGTCGAACACCCCGAGCTCGGTCTCACCCTGCATCCCTTCGACCTCGCAACGAACAAGGTGCTGGCGCTCGTCGGTCGGGTCGAGGCGCGCGATTGGATCGATATCCTGCAATGCGACTCGGCGGTCCAGCCGCTCGGATACCTTGCGTGGGCGGCGACGGGGAAGGATCCGGGACTCGCTCCCGATGCCATTCTTCAGGAAGCCGGACGGTCGGCGCGCTATTCGGCGGTCGAGATTGCCGCGCTCGCGTTCCACGGGCCAACCCCTGATGCAGCAGCCCTGTCCCATCAATGGCACGCCGCCCTGGAAAGCGCCACGCGGATCGTCGCCGCGTTGCCGTACCAGAACGTTGGCCAGTGCGTGCTCCGCGGTGGAGATTTGTTTCGCGGTGACGGCGCCGCGCTTCGCGAGGCGCTCGCGGGCGGTGAAATCCGTTTTCACGCGGGCTCGATCCGCGGTGCCTTTCCGCAAATCATTTGACTCGCCTCACACCCACCGAAACCGTCTCACCGCGAACACGAAGGACAATACCGCCCAGGCGGCAAGAATCGCCAGGCCGGCGAAGTGGCCTTGCAGTGAGGCACCGTCGTTGTAGACGGCGCGGAGCGCCCGGATGAACGGAGAGAGCGGGAGGATCAGCACCGACTTCTGAATCCACTGCGGGGCGCCGTCGAGGCGAAAGTAGACCCCGGACAGCAGCATCATCGGGAAAAACGCCAGGTTCGAGACCGCACCATACGTCTCGACCGTCGAGGCGAAGCTGGAGAGGGCGAAGCCCATCGCGATGAACGTCGCCGTTCCGAAGACCACCAGCGCGGTGAAGGCGAGGTACGAGCCTTGATTGGTGATGTTGAAGGCGAGTCGCGCCGCGAGGAGCAGCAGCGCCGTCTGCAGCATCACGGACGTCACCCGCTGCAGGATCTGCCCGCCGAGGAACACCCATTTCGGAAGCGGCGTCACCGCGAGGCGGCGATACTTGCCCTTCTCGCGATACGCCACCGTCACCATGCCGACGGCAAAGAGGCCGGTACTGAGAAGATTCAGCCCCACCAGACCCGGGACGAGAAAGGCCGCGTAGTTCGTCGAGTGCGCGTGCCCCGGGCTTTCGATCACCATCGGAATCCGCTCCGGCTCCGGCGCGCCACTCACTCTCGCCTGCGCCACGAGGAAGGCCTGACTGGCGGCCAGTGCCACCACCTGTCCCTGCGCCAGGAGGTAGCTGTTGAGATGGAGCCGGTATCCCTGGCCCACGCTCTCGAGCTGCGCGATCGTATCCCCCTTCTTCCACCGCTCCTCGGCCTCTTTCGCGTCGAGAGTCACCACGTTGATTCGCCCTTCCCGAAGAGCCTTGACGAACGTCTGATCGCGCGCCGTCTCGTGCGCCGGCTTGATGCGTACCAGCGTCATCGCCGGCGGGCCGCCGGAGCGGAAGATCACGCCGAAGCCGAAGAGCATCAGCAGGGGAAAGGCGAACGTCCAGAACATCGCCGCGCGGTCGCGCACGTAGAGCCGCCACTCGATCTTGAATTGGCGCCAGAGCAGTGCAAACGGATTCGGCATCATTACTCCCGCAGGCTCCGTCCCGTGAGTTGCAGAAAGACGTCTTCGAGCGTGGCCCGGCGGACATGCACTTGCTGGTACTCGACCCGTTCGCTATCGATCGTCGACAGGAGCCGCGGCAGGAGCGTTTTCGGGTCGGTCGTCGGAATCTCCCAGATGTCGCCGCGCGCTTCCACGGCGCTTCCGAGGCGGCCCGCGAATGCGCGCGGATCCGGAGCGGCGCCGGCGAAGGTCAGCTCGACCACGCTGGGGATGCCGAGGGACGCGATGAGCTCCGCGGGTGTGCCGGAACGGAGGATGCTGCCGTGATCGAGAATGGCCAGGCGGTCGCAGAGCGATTCCGCCTCGTCCATGTAGTGCGTGGTCAGGACGACGGTGCGCCCCTCCCCTTTCATCGCCCGCACGACTTCCCACAGCGAGCGCCGGCCCTGCGGATCGAGGCCGGCAGTCGGCTCGTCCAGGAAGACGATCTCGGGATCATTGACCAGCGCCAGCGCGAGCGCGAGCCGCTGCGCCTGTCCGCCGGAGAGAGTGACGTGATACACGCCGGCTTTGTTCTCGAGCTGCACGAGCCGGAGCAGCTCATTCGTGTCGCGCCGTTTGGGATAGTAGCCGCCGAAGAGATCGAGCGCCTCGCGCGGCGTGATCTTGTTGTAAAGACTCGTGGCCTGTAACTGCACGCCGATCCTCGAGCGGATCTCCTGGGCGTTCTGCCTCCAGTTCAACCCGCCGATCGAGATCTCGCCGGCATCGGGCCGCGTGAGGCCCTCGATCATTTCGAGCGTGGTGGTCTTCCCGGCACCGTTGGGACCGAGCAGTCCGAATACTTCTCCGGCGGCGACGGTGAGGTCCACCCCGGCGACGGCGAGAACTTTCGGGAACTGCTTGCGCAGACCTCGTACGACGATCTGGTCGGGCATGCGGGCCATAAGACTAACAGGACGTAGTCAAACCACCGCAATGCAACCCACGACTTCGTTGCCGCAGCCGCGGTACTCGAGCGTATCGAACGTCAGGCGGCGGGCGATGACGATGCCGCGGCCGTGCGTGTCGAAGACGCGTTTCGGATCGGGCTCGAGGTAGCAGCGCCAATCGAACCCGGTTCCCTCATCGCGGATGGTGATGCGGATCTCTTCCTCGTTGCGCTCGAACGTCACGTCCACCGATTTCGCGGCATGCTCGGGAGATGCAAGGCGGCGCTCCAGTTCCTGTTGCCAACGACGCGCCGCGTGGAGCTCCGATTTCTCGTCGTACGTGATGCCGAGGTTGCCGTGCTCGATGCCGTTGATGAGCAGCTCCGTGATGCCGAGAACGGCGTTGACCGGATCGGGGCACAGACTGGCGAGGAACGTCCCGACGTCACGCGCGTCCTCGAGCGTCCGCACCGCCAGGCGCGCCGAGCGGAGGTGGCGCGTCGCGGCAGTGGCGTGCCGCGCGACGGCCTGCAGCTGGCGATAGCTCGCCCGGTCGCGCGCCGCTGTGCGAACGACGATCCGCAGCATCTCGACGTCGTACGGCTTGGTCAGGTAGTACGACGCGCCCGAGCGCATGGCCTCGAGAAGATCGGAGCGCGCGTTGGACGCCGTTTGCACGATCACCGGGATCGACTTCAGCTCGGGATTTTGTTTGAGCCGCTCCAGCAGCTCGAGCCCGCCCATGCGCGGCATGTGGCGGTCGACGAGCACGACGTCGAACCGCGACGGATTCGCTTCGAGCAGTTCAAACGCCGCCAGCCCATCCCCGGCCCGATCGAGCGCGTATCCCTCGCCCGACAAATGCGCATCGAGCAGCTCGAGATCGAGGGGGTTGTCGTCGACGAGCAAAACCCGCGGGACGTCGGCGTGCATGGTGTGGAGGCGATGATATCGATACGAAAGGCGACCCGAAAGGGTCGCCTTTGCTTACCACTCGCGCGAAAGCGCGCCGGAGCACGTGCCGTCGGGCGTGAGCAGTCCGATCTGTCCAAAGGTTGGATCGTCCATGTCCAGCGTTTCGATGGGCAGCGGCGGCTGCTGCGGACCTACGTAGGCCAGCGGTTTGTCCGGCTCCGTCGACAGCTTTCGATAGAGTCGAAAGTGGTTGTCGTCCGTGTCCATCCCGTAAGAAGTGCCGCAATTCGCGAGATACACCTGCGTCGCCGTGGGAGGAAGCTCGACGAACTCGCTGCCGAAGGTGAAGCGAATCGGCGCGCTCGGATCCGCCTGCACCAACCACTTCACGACGATCATCCCTTTTTCGTTCACGATATGCGCGCTCAGCGTGCCGTGGTCGAGGATCATGTCCATCACGGCATCCGGCGACGCGCCGATCTTGAAACCGGGATCGCTGTCCTGCAGCCGCGAGGTGCCCTTCGAATTCGGTGACATTGAGATCCGAGGGGGTCAGGCCGGTGATCGTCAGCGGGCGTTTCTCCAGGACGAAAAAGTCATTTCTGAACGTGAACCCGCCCCAACGCGCCGTTGCAAGCTGGTCGCGGCCGCGCACCCATAAACCGGGAACGTGAACGGAGATGCCGCCGCTGCCGTCGAGTCCATTCGGAAAGAGAACGCGATAGCCGCCTTCCGGACGGGCCGAGAAACACATCATCCCGTAGAACAGGATTTCCAGATACCGCGTCGTGGCCTCGGCGCTCACGGCGGCCGGCGCCGGCCGGGGCGTGCGACCGAGGGTCAGCTCCGCGAGTACGAGCTCCGAAATGCTGGGTGGTTCCTTCATATTCATCCTTGTCCTCTCTTCTTTCTCAATAGCCGATGGCTTGAATGCCGGCCCAGAACGCGGATCGGTTCGAGCCTCGAAGGAATTCGAGTTGTGTCTGCCGCAGCGCGTCGACGGCCGGCAGTCCCCGCGCGAGATGCCGGTGCAGCCGCGGAAAAAATCGCGCGGCCTCTCCGTCGTCGATCGGCCAGAGCGTCGCGACGACCACAGGCGCGCCGGCTTGTAAAAACGCATGCGTCACGCTGAGGACACCCTCCGCCGCCCGAATCGGACCGCGCGCTGTGTCGCATGCGGCGAGCACCACGACGTCCGTGTGGCGCAGGTCGAGGCGCGAGATCGCTTTCGCATCGAGCCGTCCCGAATCGTCCGCCGCCGGCGCGAACAGCAGCGACGCCGACTCGGAGCTCGTAACCCCGTGTCCCGCGAAATGAATGACGTTGGCGCTGCGAGCCTCGGCGACAAACGCGTCGCGCGTCGCCGCGGCGCCGGTCAGCCGGCGGGCCTCGCGATATTCGGTCTCGATCGCCTTCACCTCCCGCGTGGTCGCGTCGAGCCGCTCGAAGGACGGATTCGCCGGATCATCCACGATCAGCACATCGCGCCGCGGTTGTGCGCGGCGAAGACGCGCGCCGAGATATTGACGCGCGCTCGGCGCGACCGAGACCGACACGTCCTCGATGAGCGGCCGGCCGGCAATGCCGGGAAGCGCGGCGAACGGGATTCCGGCGGTGGACGCATCGGTGATGAATGCCACTTCGCGATGACTCGCGATGTCGGCGCGGATCGGGCCGAGCAGAAGCTCGCCCAACTCCGCGCTGCCGTCCGCGGCGCCTTTGCTGAGCGCTTCCACGAATCGCGCGGAAAGAGCCGTCACCCTCTCCCGCGGCACGCGGACCTCACGCACATCGCAGCGCGCGGCATCGACGGCGAAGATCAGCAGCCGATCCGGCAGCGCGGCGTATTCGATCAGCAGCGTTTCCGCCGGGAGCTTCGACGCATCGAACGAGCCCGCCCCGGTGTCCGCGAGCGAGCGCGCCCGCTTCCGCTCCGCGTATGCGAACGCCGCGCGCGCGCCGGAGCGGAGCGCTTCCGTGATGGCCTCGTCGAAGAGCTCTTCCGCCGAGTCGAGAATGCCCCAGCGCTGTTCGCCGCGGCCAATGGTCTCGCGCTGCTGTTCGAGTTGCGCGATGCCGCTCTCGAAATCGGCCGCGGCGCTGGCGTGATCTCCGATGGCCAGGTACATTCGCCCGCGGCGCAGGTAGAGATCCGGCACGAGCCGCCGAAATCCTTTTTCCGTCTGATAACGGATGACGCCCGTGAGCAGGGGAATGGCGACGCGGGCGTCGTGTGCGACGACAGCCTCGACGACGTCGCAGTCGATCTCGAGCTTCGACCGGTGGGCCGGATCCTTGACGGCTGCGACGATCGCGGCAGCGGCCCGCAGATCCGCGGCCGCTCCCGCGTGTTCGCCGAGGTGCGCGCGAAGACGCGCGCGACGCAGAAGCGCGAACGTGCTGTACTCCGCGTCCTGCACCTTTTCATTGACCGCGATCTGCACGTCGAGCAGCGAACGCGCGGCGCGCCACTCTTTCCGCTGCAACGCGTCATAGACCATCCCGTACAGCGCGTGCGTCAGCTTGATGCTCGACGTCTTTCCGAGCTCGAGCAGCGCGAGCTCTCGATGAGCGGCGGCGCGCTCCGGGTCGCGAATGTCGTCGTAGACCTGCGAGACGATGTTGTGCAGGTACGCGGCGTTGTTGCGCTCCTGCAGCTTCGTGAACGTCTCGATGGCGCGGGTGTAATGCAGCAGCGCGTTGCCGCTGTCGGCGCGAGCCATGGAGCACGACGCCAGCTGCCAGTCGACCCAGCCCCGCAGCGCCCGGTAGCGCTCCGGCACGGCGCGCTGCAGCGCGCGAAATTCTCGTTCTCCCTCCGCGTGCCTTCCCTGCCAGAACATTGCAGCCCCTGCCCACATGCGGACTTCGAGCGCGGCCGGGCTACGGGCGTGCTCGAGGTCGCGCACCGCCGCGGTCAGAAGCTTCTCGGCGTTCCCGAATTCGCGGCGATCGTAGGCAAGCCGGCCATCGCGGCAGAACATGTGTGCGCGCGCCAGCACGTCACGATCGGCGCTCGTTGCGTGCTCGATCGCGGAAACCGCGTCGCGCAACAGCGTTTCTCCGGAGAACGCCACGAGCGCCTCCGACAGCGTGCGCATCGCCGTGAGCTGCCGCTCGGCGCTTCCCGCGTCGCGGCGCAGCCACGCCTCGCCCCACCGCGCCAGTCCCTCCGTCTCACCGAAGTACCGCGCGTCGCCGGCATCGAGCTGCAGCAGCGTGGCCGCGGCGGAACGATCGCCGCGCTCCAGACGCGGGAATGCCGCGGTCAGTTCCGACTGCACGGTTCGCAGCGGCACTGTCGCAGCGTGCAAGTGACGAATGGCCCGGTCGCGCCATTCGTCCGCCGGCGCATGCGCGAGGTAGTCGCGCCACGCATCCGCGGCGGCTTCGCGCAACGGAAAGCGCTCGAGGATCAAGGCGCGGTTGAACCGCGCTTCAACAAACGTTCGATCCAGGAGCAGCGCCTGATCCGCGCTGGCGAGTGCGTCCTGAAGCGTGCGCGTCGAGCGCGTACGGATCGCCTGCTGGTAATACGCGGCGCCGAGGTCGTTCCACGCCGCGGCATCGCGACTCTCCTCGGCGGTCGAGGCGAGGCGCGCGATCACGACATCGGGACGGGTCGCCAGCATGCCTGCCGGCCACGTGGAATGCCGGCTGAGACGACACTCGAGCGCGGAGTTTCCGCTGGCCGTGTCGCTCCGCAATCGTAGAGAGACAGCCGTGGCTGCCGCGACGACTGCACCGGCGCCCACCCACGCGAGAATCCGCTTGCCCACCATGTCCCGCTCTGCTGGAGACCTGGCAGAGTAGCATGCCGTTTCTCGGGCATCGAAGTTGCCGAATGCGCGTCACGTGAAGTTTGCATTCATCGCCCTTCTCGTAGCCGCGGCATGTCATCGCGAAACGCCGGCACCCACCGATCCGGCTCCGGCGGAGACGGCAAAGCGCTGCGTCGAAGAATGGACACGCGCCGCCGAAGGCCTCGAATACCGCACGCTCGACTGCGAACTGCATCTCGTCCGCGTCGATCCCCATCGCGCCTCCATCGACGCCGTCGTCCGGCCGGGAAGCACGGCTGGCGACCTTGGGAAAACGTACGACTTCGCCATCAATGCGAATTTCTTCGACCAGCAGTTCCGTCCCCTCGGCGTCGTGTTGTCGAACGGGCGCGCGCTCAATCCGGTGCATCCGGTGCGCTGGCAGTCGGTGTTCTATGTCGATCGCAAAGGACGTCCGGGCATCGTGCCGGTGCGCGAGTGGGAAGGCGTCCGCGAGTCCGCGAAGACGGCGGTGCAATGCGGGCCGCGGCTGGTGGTCGACGGGAAACGGAACGACGTCGCGCGCGCGGATCCGACCTGGCGCAGCGGCGTGTGCATCGATCGCGAGGAGCGCGTGGTCTTCTTCGCCACCGATCCCGACGCGCGCTTCGACGTCCACCAGATGGTCGACCTCGCCGCCGATCGCCTGCAGTGCCGCGACGCGATGCTCTTCGACGGCGGTCCCTCGGTGCAGATGTTTCTGCGCCGCGACGGCGAGCCGGTTCACGTCGAAGGCGACAAGCGCGTGCCCGCGTACGTGGTCGTCAAGACGGGCTACAAGTAGCCGATCTCCTCGGTCAACGCGATCTGGCTGCGCATGAACGATCCGCTTCCGCGCGCGACTTGCCGCTCGCGTTCATCGAACAGCTCCGCGTCCGCCAGAAACAGCTGCCGCGAGCGATGAACGACCGACGCTCTTGCGCGGAGCACTCCCTCCGAGACCGGACGGGTGAGATAGATGTTGAAGCTGACGGTCAGCACGAAGACGTCGGTCACGAGCGAGTTCACGGCGAAGAAGGCCGCGTCATCCAATGCCTTGAAATACACGGAGCCGTGCACCGCCGCGGCGGCGTGAAAGAATTCTTCGCGAACCGGGATCTCCAGCTCCGCGCGGCCCTCCTCCACCTTCAGCACCGGCCGGAAGAAGTCATTCACCGGCGCGGCGTGGTACATCCGTTCCAATTTGCGAAAGTGCTCGCTCATGCGGACTCATGAAACAATCTAGGGCACGCCCACGATTTCGGCGCAGGAATAGGCATGACCGCCTTTCACGGAGTTCGCTATCAAACCAAAGACGTGAGCCGCGCCGTCGCGTTCTACACGCAGCACCTCGGTTTCAAGCTCGAGCACCAGCAGCTTCCTCAATTCGCCGCCGTTTCCCTCGGACCGCTCACGCTTCTCCTCAGCGGCCCCGGCGCATCCGGCTCCCGTCCGATGCCTGATGGCTCCAGCCAGGAGCCCGGCGGCTGGAATCGCGTCGTTCTTCGCGTCGACGATCTGCCGTCCCTCATCGAACAGCTCACGCGGGCCGGTTGTCGCTTTCGCAATGAGCTGGAGTCCGGGCCGGGCGGCAAGCAGATTCAATTGCTCGATCCCGACGGCAACGCGATCGAGTTGTTCGAGCCGGCCGCGCGCGCCTGACTATTTCGGCTTCGGCAGCGCGGCCTCGGCCGCAGCCGCTTCCGCCTCCGTGAGCAGTTGCAAGACGGCGAAGTGCGGGCTGCGGGAAAGCAACGCCGCCTCTCCCGGCTTCTTGCCTAGCAGCGCCGCTTTGAAATCGTCGGTGAGATCCGCGTACGGAACCCGGCCGACATATCCGCCTTGTTGTGCCGACGGATGCGACGAGTATTTCCGCGCCAATTCCGCGAAATCCTGCCCTTCCTGCGCGCGGCGCAGAACGTCATGAGCGATCGCACTGTCCGACAGGACGATCAGCCGGAGGGGCACCATACGGTCAGATACTCCGCCGGACGCCAGGTCCTCCGCCGTCAGGAACGGCCGCTTGATCACCGTCTTCGCGACGTTCAGCGCCGTCGACTCGAACGATCGCAGCGACGGCTCGTCGAGCTGGTACTTCCCTCCGTACACTTCGTCGTGAAAGTCGAACGCGATCTCGAACGCTTTCGTCCCGATCGTGCGCTCGGCCGCCGCATTTTTGTAGACCCATCGTTCGACGTTGGTCGGCCGCTGGAACTGCCCCAGCGTCCCCGGCGCCGCGCGCGGCGGGAGCACTCGTCTCAGGATGTCGCTCGGCTCGCCGAGTGCGACGTAGACCAGTCCGTGGTCCGTTTGTGAGCCCGGCGTCTTGTTGAGGGTGTAGCGCTTGTCCGCTTCGGCGATCCGGCTCTCGAATTGCTGCCGCGCCTCATTGACCGGCGTCTGTGGAGTGGGATCGCGGCGCGCCCAGAAGAGCTCGATGAAGGCCTTCGCCTCCGCATCCGTCCTCAGCGACGCCCACTCGATCTTCTCCTGCTTCATCATCAGATACTGGATGCCGCTGGTGCCCCAGTTCTGATACTGCGGCGAGACCTGCGCGAACGCGCTTGCCGCGAGGAATGTGGCGATGACTGCGAACCATCGTGCCGGGCGAGTCATGGATCTCATTGTACGCCCCGGCGGTTCGCCGCTTGCAGCATTCGCACATCGGGAGGAGCGACGCCATGCCGAAACGCAAAGCCGACAAGAGCGACCCGTCAGTGTCGTATGACGAGTTCAAGCAATACGAGGGGCAGCAGTACACCGGCATGAAGGTCGGCCGCAGTCACAAGTGGTATTACGACGAGGGCGAGTGGAAGGAAAAGAAGATCACGCCCGATCTGTGGGAGTTCAGCTACGCCGTCACGAAGCGACGCGCGGGCCGTGCCCCCGAGGGCTCGGGCGTGCCCGTGGGCACCGAGTACCACTGGTATATCCTCGGACATCAGAACGTGCGCAAGCTGAACGCGAACGACTACACGACCTCGATGACCGGCCTGAAGTTCAAGATCGCGCACAAGCGGGCGGACCATGAGAAGTGGAGCGCGAGCCAGCGCGCGCAGCGACGCCGCCTGATCAAGTTTTTGAGCGGCGTCCTCGATGATCTGGAAAAGCAGGAAGCCGAGGATCTCGAGGCGGCGCCGCTGGCGCCGACGAAACGCTCAGCGAAGAAAATACGCTCCGCGGCGTAAACATCCCTGCCGGGTGCATGTGAATCTGCACCATGGATGACAATCCTGATCACGCCTCGATCTCAACCAAGGATCACATCCGTAAGGGAGGACGTAGTACGCGTGCACACCATGGTTGTGATCGTTGACCGGTGGTGCCCGGATGTTTGTCATCCTTGGTGGTGATGCAATCGCGCCAAGTCTGGGTGAATCACAACCAAGGTTGATTTAGGATCTGAACGCCTTCGATATGGATCTCTACCATGGTAGAAAACGTTACCGCCATCGCTCAATCAGCATACGATCCATGGTTGTAATGCACGCGGTACCACTTCCTGGCGAACAAATCCTTGGTGGTAATCCATACGAAACCGCCTTCACGCAAAGCACTTCCAAGGTTGAGATGCAATACGCCGGGCTGCGCAGGAATGTCAACCATGGATGATATTATTGCCGAGCCATGCCCCGTTCAAAGTTCGCGCACCCTGATGCGATCCGGTTCGGCAAGCTGATCAATGATCTGCGCCGCCAGCATGAATGGACGATGCAGGAGTTTTCGCGAAGGGCGAACATGACGGCGAATTACCTCAGCCTGCTCGAGCGTGGTCTCAACCTGCCGAGTCTCACGACGGTGATCCATCTCGCGTCCGTTCTCGGCGTGGATCCGGGCGAGCTCGTTCGTCACGTCGCCGCCGGGCACAAGCCCGCCACGCGCGCCGTCCTCCGGCCGTTGCCGGAAGACGAGGGAGACGGTGGGTGAAGGTCACGTGTTACTCTGTCTCCACCCAATGACCCCCTCGCGCCCGACCTTCCGATTCTTTAGCGGTACCCAGGCGGAGCCGCGGATCGTCTAGCGCACAGCAAACAAACGACCCACACCAAGGCCCGCTCCGATCACACGGAGCGGGCTTTTTGTTTTTGGAGGAAACGATGAGCGAGCAGATTCGGGCGGCGTATCAGGGCGAGCGTGGGGCGTTCAGCGAGACCGCGGCGCGGCGGCTCCTCGGCGCGAGCATGACCGGGGTTCCGTACGACTCGTTCGAGTCGATCTTCACCGCCGTGCGGGACGGCGACGCCGACTGCTGCGTCGCGCCGATCGAGAACAGCCTC
>DATFHJ010000171.1:0-30947 GCA_035248585.1 Thermoanaerobaculia bacterium | reverse complement strand
CGCTAGCGCTTGAACGCGTCCCAGCCGGGGTACTCGGCGCGGCCGCCGAGCTCCTTCTCGATGCGGAGGAGCTGGTTGTACTTGGCGACGCGGTCGGTGCGGCTGGCGCTGCCGGTCTTGATCTGGCCGGCGCGGGTGGCGACGGCGAGGTCGGCGATGAAGGTGTCCTCGGTCTCGCCGGAGCGGTGCGAGATCACCGACCGATAGCCCGCGCGCTTCCCCATCTCGATCGCTTCCAGCGTCTCCGTCAGCGTGCCGATCTGATTCACTTTGATCAGAATCGCGTTCGCGATTCCGCGCTCGATCCCCTTTTTGAAAATCTCGGGATTCGTCACGAACAGATCATCGCCGACGAGCTGCGTGTTGGTCCCGAGCACGCCCGTCAGTGTTTCCCAGCCATCCCAGTCTCCCTCGGCCATGCCGTCTTCGATGGAGATGATCGGATACTTCTTTCGCAGGTCGACGTAGTAGTCGACCATGTCTTCGCTCGACCGCTCGACGTCTTCGAATTTGTATTTTTTCTTTTCGAAAAACTCCGACGCGGCGACATCCATGCCGAGGTACATCTGCTCGGCGGCCTTGTATCCGGCTTTCTCGATCGCGGCGAGGATGTAGTCGAGCGCTTCCGCATTCGATTTCAGATCGGGCGCGAATCCGCCTTCATCGCCGACGGCGGTCGTGAGTCCGCGGTCGTTCAGGATTTTCTTGAGGTGGTGGAAGGTCTCGACGCCCGCGCGCAGGGCCTCGGAGAACGTGTCGAAGCCGGCAGGGATGATCATGAACTCCTGCACGTCGAGGTTGTTGTTGGCGTGCGCGCCGCCGTTGATGACGTTGAGCATCGGCACGGGCAGCGTGCGCGCGCCGGCGCCGCCGAGGTAGAGGAAGAGCGGCAGGCCCGCGGCCTCGGCGGCGGCGCGCGAGACGGCGAGCGAGACGCCGAGAATCGCGTTCGCGCCGAGGTTCGCTTTGTTGTCGGTGCCGTCGATCTGCTTCATCATCAGATCGATCATCACCTGCTCGCGCGCGTCCATCCCTTCGATCTCGCGGGCGATGACTTCGACGTTATCGACGGCGTTGCGCACGCCCTTGCCGAGGAAACGGCTCTTGTCGTTGTCGCGCAGCTCGAGCGCCTCGCGCGAGCCGGTCGACGCGCCCGACGGCACCGCGGCCCGGCCTAACGCGCCGTTTTCCAGCAGGCAGTCGACTTCGACGGTGGGATTGCCGCGCGAGTCGAGGATCTCGCGCGCGAAGAGCTCTTTGATCGTGAACATGCAGGGCGCATTCTATGCGCCCTGCACCCCGACCAACGCGAGGGGTCTGGTGGGGAGGGTGCTATTGAGGGCCCTTCGCGGTCGGGAAGCCGGCGGCCTGCCACGCGTGCCAGCCGCCTTTCATCGCGGCCGCGTTCTTCACGCCATGGTTCGCGAGCTCGATCACGGCCAGCCCGCTGGTCTGTTCCGCGGAACAGGCGCAGTAGGTGATGACGGTCTTGCCCGGCGGGATCTCTTTGAAGCGCGACACGATCTGGCTGCGCGGGATGCTCACCGAGCCTTTGATGTGTCCGAGCTGGTACTGCGAGTTCGAACGAACGTCTACGATCACGGCGGAGCCGTTGGTCAGCAGGCGATACGAGTCCTGTTCCGAGATGCGGCGCACTTTGGCGAGGGCCGCCTCTACCTGCGCGGCCTGGCTGGCCTGCATCGGCTGTTGCTGCGCCGGGGCCTTCTGCTGCCCCGTCTGCACCTGCTTCTTGTATTGCGCGCTGGCGATGCCGCTCGCAAACACGGCGAAGGCAAACAGCGTCACTGTTTTTCGCATTCGTTACTCCAACCCTTCGAAGAATCGATTGAAACGCGGAATGAAGTAATGCTTGCGGTCGAGCGAGAACGCCACCGCCACCGCTTCGCCGACGATCCGCCGCCGCTCGATGAATCCGATGTAGCGGCTGTCGTTGCTGTTGTCGCGATTATCGCCGAGGACGAAGTAGTGCCCGGCCGGCACGGCGATCGGCCCGAACGAGCGCGTCGCGCCGATCTCGGGCGAGATCATGATCTTGTGCATGTGCCCGGACAGATCTTCGTCGAGCACATACGCCGGTCCCTGATCCTCGGAGCTGACGAACGTGATCGGCGACTGCTTGGCGAGCTGACCGTTGATGAACAGCTGGTTGTCGCGCATCTCCACGCGATCGCCCGGGAGCGCCACGACCCGCTTCACGAGGCGCGTGCCGTCTTTCGGGGAAAAGAGCACGACGATGTCGCCGCGCTTCGGATCGCCCCACTTCCAGACATTCACCGTGGTGAACGGGATTTTCAGATCGTAGGCGAGCTTGTTGACGACCACGCGGTCGCCTTCCTGGATCGTCGGCTTCATCGAGCCGGTCGGGACGTCATTCCAGTCCGCGAGCGCGGACCGGAGCGAGCTGACGATCAGGATCATCAGCGCGAACACCCGGATCTCGTAGAGGACCTTTTTTTTGTCTAGTGCCATGGCTCTCTCTGGTACGTCTGGACGGCGTGAACGTTCCGGAACGGATTTGTAGTCCCGGTCAACATCCGGCAACGCCGCCGAGGACCGAAATCCGCCATTCTCCGGCCTGATTTCGCCGAATGACGACGTATTGGTAGGCCTCGATCCAGTGATTCATGACGACGATCTCATCGATGCCGTCGCCGTCGAAATCGAGGTGGCCGAAGAGGGTGGGATCGCCGGCGATCTCGCACTGGTTGCGCGTGCCGATGACCACCTGCGGCACGACCTTGCCCGCGGCCACGTCGCTCTGCTTCGCGAGCACGAAGATCGCCCGCGGGATGCAGTCTTTGTGCTCCTCGAGCGCGATCGTGGCCGCGAAGAGCATTTCCTGATCAGGTCCGACGTCGATCAGCTCTGCCTCGACCTTCAGTTTCACCGCGCCATAGCCGCGCGCGGCATACCAGCGCTCGCCATACGCGCGCAGCGTCGCACTTTCCTCGTCCGTCGCCCAGCGATTGCGGATCGTGCGTTCGGGAACATCGAAGTTCGTGGCGAACGCCGGCGTGGTCATCTGCGGGCCGGCGGCCGTCGAGCCGAGTGAGGAACAGCCCGCGCTTGCGGATTCGAGTGGACGAATCTCGCCGCCACGACGCCCGTCCAGATACGTCGTGTACCGGCGGTCTCGGGAAAAGTATCGCTTGATGAACGATTGCGTGCCGGCCTTCGGCGGCGGCGCGAGCGGCTGCGCCCACGCGATCGGCTCGAAGTAGAGCTTTGCGTCGCCAGGGACCGGGCTGAACTGCGGCTCCATCACCGCGAACACGACGCGCCGCTCGGCCGCGACCGCGGACCACGCGATCGCGAGCACGAGCGGCGCGAGTGAGAGAAGCCGGCGGATCAAGCGGCCTTATTGTCGCCCGAACCGATCGTTTTCACCTTCGCCAGCAGCTCGCTCATCTGCATGCCCGACAGCGCTTCGAACAGCGCCGGCACCTGAGCGGCGATCGTGGCGAGGTCTCCGGTGATCTTGTGCGCGCCGGCGGTGTCGCCGTCGCCCGTCGAGACGATCGTGATCTTGTCGACGTTCGCCAGCGGCGCGGCCATGGCCCGGACGACTTCCGGCATCTGCGTGATGAGCTTGTCGACGACCGCGGCCTGGTTCCACTCCTGGTACGCGGTGGCCTTGACGTTCATCGCCTTCGCCTCGGCCTCACCTTTCTTGAAGATGATGTCGGCCTCGGCCTCACCCTCGAGACGCACCGAGCTGGCGCGGCCTTCGGCCTCGATCATCAGGCGCTGGCTCTCCGCGGCGGCAAGCGTTTCGATGCGCGCGCGTTCGACCTCGGCGGCCTTGAGCACGTTCGCGATCAGCTCCTTCTCGTGGCGCAGGATCTCCGCCTCTTCGACTTTGATCTGCTCCTGCTTCTGAATCTGCTGCACGCGCACGGCTTCGGCGACGACCTTCTGCTCCATGATCTTGGATTGGATCTCGTAAGCCTTGTCGGCCTGCGCTTCCTGGCGCTTGGTGGTCTCGACGAACAGCGCCTTCTTCACGTCGAGGTCGCGCTGCGCCTCCGCCTGCGCGGCGAGCGACAGCGTCTCGGCGAGCACGCGCTGCTGGTCGGCCTCGGCGCGTTTGATCGCGGCCTCGCGCAACGCCTCCGCGCGCTTGATGGCCGTGTCGCGCTCCGCTTCCGCGGTGGCGATGTCGGCGAGCATCTTCACGCGGGCGATGTCGGGACGGCCCATGTTCGTGATGTAGTCGTTGCCGTCTTTCACCTCTTTGATGGTGAACGAGACGACTTCGAGTCCCATCTTGTCCATGTCGTCCGCGCACGTGGCGCGCATGCGGTCGGCGACCATCTCCGGCTGCTTGACGATCTCTTCGACCGTCAGCTGGCCGATGATGCCGCGAAGGTGACCTTCCATCACGAGGCGGATCAGTCCTTCACGCTGCGGCGGCGTTTTCGACAGGAACTGCTCGGCCGCGGTGAGGATCGATTCCTGATCGCTCTTCACTTTGATCTGCGCGACGGCTTCCACCGTCACGGCCACACCCTGCTTCGTGTAGAGGTCCTGCTTCGGCGCGACGTCGAACGACATGAGCTCGAGCGGCAGCGATTTGAAGCTGTGGATCATCGGGAAAATCAGCGTGCCGCCGCCCTTGATCACGCGCGTGCCGCCGACGCCGTAGACGATGAACGCCTCGTTCGGACCGACTTTGCGGTACATCTGAGCGATGAATCCGAGAAGCATCAGCGTGCCCGCGATGATGCCCCCAACGACAACCCAGGTTGATAGCGTCAACATAGTTCGCTGTCCTCCTTTGACAGCTCCGCCCACGTCATGACGTAGGCAATTCCTTTTTCGTACTTGGTCACCACGACCTCGGTGCCCTTTTCAATGGCCCGTCCGTCGTCGCTGCGCGCGGCGGCGACGCGGCGCGCGCCGGCATGCGTGAAGACGATCTCGCCCGTGCCGTCGCCGGCGCGGATCGGCACGACCGTGCGCGCGATCACTCCGATCATGGTCAGCGTCTCCGCAACCGACTCGCGCCGCGCCAGCGCGTTGATGACGGCATTGATCACCGCGCCGCCGGCCACGCCGATGACGGCCGCGCCGCCGATCATCCACACGCGCGACCACGGCGTCAGCCGCTCGAGCAGCAAACCGCCGCCGCCGAACCACGTCAGAAACGCGGTGATCGCCGCGGCGTTGATCATCGACGTCTTCCCGCGCTTCGGCATCCTCGGCAGGTGCAGGACGCGATGCCCGTGGAAGATGTTGTCGAACACGTTCACGTGCTCGAGGCCGGAGACGAACGAAACGACGCTCAGGCCGAGGCCGGCGATGAAACAGGTGATGAAGAGGGTGGTCATGGTTTGCGCTCTCCGGTTTCGCGCTCACGCGGAGGTTTCCCCGCGTGACCGCGAAGCCGTCAACGCCGCGGTCTGCGGCGTGGCGCGTGAGGAGGATCGACGTCGGTGATCAACCGCTCCATGAGACTCCGGTTCTCGACGATGGAACCAAACCAGACCAGGCAGTCCCGCGACTTCTCGTGTTTCGCGATCTTCAGCAGCGCGTTGCTCAACGCGCGATCGACGGCGAAACCCTCCGACCCCTCGATCAGCCACACATCGAGCTGGTCGTCGAGCTTATGCCTCGGCTTCGACGGCAGCGACGACTCGAGGTCGTCCACCAGATAGCCCGGATGCACGTGGAAGAAGCGGGCAAGCAGCAGGCGGGTCCCGCCCGTGAGATGCGGACGGGCACCGCTCTCGAGTTGAGAGAGATAGGACTGGCTGATCTTCCCGTCCAACTCCTGGAGGATGGCCTTCGAGACCTCGCTCTGGGTCATCTCCCGGCCGAGGCCGCGGGTGTGCCCGGCCAGGGCGCGAAGCTTTCCGAGTTTCTGTCCGAGCGTCATTGCATATTGCAATATATTGCTGATTGCAATATTCGTCAAGTGCCGCTAGAGTGACCGATGGATGTCCCACCAACAGTCGGTGCTCGACCTGAAAGCGCTGGTGCGCTCGTTTCACTCGCTCATCGCCATCGAGACCGTCGAGGAAGAGCGGGTGCGGGAGATCCTGGCCGAGGTCGCGGCGGACCTGAACCTGCCTTTCTTCGAATGGTCGGTCGCCAGCGGCTTTCACCGCCGCAATGGCTCGCCGGTCGGCAACACGCACGACGCCCTCGGCGCGCTGAAGCACATGGGCGACCTGCGCCTCGACGCGATCTACATGCTCAAGGACCTCGCCCCGCATCTCGCGAAGCCGGAGACCGCGCGCGAGCTGCGCGAGCTGGCCGAGCGCCTTACGCACAGCGCCTCGGCGATCGTGCTGACGGGCGATCCGATCGACCTGCCGCGCGATCTCGACACGATGGCCGTCCGCTTCACGCTCGAGCTGCCGGATGAAGCGGAACGGCGCGAAGTCGTACGGCGCGTCGTCGACGCGATGAAAGCGCGCCAGCCGGTGCAGGTCGATCTCACGCGCGAGGATGCGCAGCGTCTCATCCAGGCGCTGGCCGGACTCACGCTGCAGCAGACGCGGCGCGTGATCGCGCAGGCGATCGCCGAGGACGGCAAGCTCTCGCCGCTCGACATCGAGCACGTGATCCGCTGGAAGGGCGAGATCATCGACCAGGGCGGGCTGCTCGAGTTTTTCCCGCTCGAAGACAACCGCTTCGAGCTCGGAGGATTCGCGCGGCTGAAAGCGTGGCTCGCCAACGCGCGCACCGGCTTCACGGCGGAAGCGAAAGCGCTCAACCTCGCGCCGCCGAAGGGCGTGCTGTTCGTCGGCGTGCAGGGCTGCGGCAAATCGCTGGCCGCAAAGTTCATCGCCCGCGACTGGCAGCTGCCGCTGCTCAAGCTGGAGGCGGGGCGGCTGTACGACAAGTACGTCGGCGAGTCGGAGAAAAACTTCCGCCGCGCAACGCAGGTCGCCGAGGCCATGGCGCCGGTGGTGCTGTGGATCGATGAGATCGAGAAGGCGTTCGCGTCTTCGACTTCCTCCGACGCCGACGGCGGCCTCTCGCAGCGATTGTTCGGGTCGTTCCTCACGTGGCTGCAGGAGAAGCAGGACGGCGTGTTCGTCGTCGCCGCCGCGAACGACGTTCACAAGCTCCCGCCGGAGTTGCTGCGCAAGGGACGCTTCGACGAGATCTTCTTCGTCGACCTGCCGTCGCGGGAGGAACGGGCGACGATCTTCACGATTCATCTGCGCGCGCGGAAGCAGGACGCGGCGCGCTTCGACGTCGCGCGCCTCGCGGCAGAGAGCGAGGGCTTCAGCGGGGCGGAGATCGAGCAGGTCGTCATCGCTTCGCTCTATCGCTCGCTGCGCACGAAGGAGCCGCTGACGACGGAGCGGCTCGTCGACGCGATGCGCGAAACGGTGCCGCTGTGCGTGGCGCGGCGCGAGGACGTCGAGCGGTTACGCGCGTTCGGCGAGGGCCGGTTCACGCCAGCGGCGTAGCGTCTCCACCGCAAACTTCCAGCGAAAGCGTTGCTCGACGTCGATGCGTCCCGAGCGCGCCATCGCCCGCGTTTCTACCGGCCGTTCGAACGCGATCCGCAACAGACGCGCGAGCTCCGCGGCGTCGCCGGGATTGAAAAGACGCCCGGTCTCTCCATCCCGCACGATCTCCTCGGGCCCACCGCAGCGGCTGACGATCACCGGCGTCTCGCGGCACATCGCCTCGAGCACGACCATCCCCGCGGCCTCGAAGTGTGACGGCACGACGACCACCGACGCCCGGCGCAGCTCTTCGTCGACGATGCGCTCATCGCTCGTGAACGGGATGACGGTCACGCGCTCGCCCGATGGCTGCAGCGGTCCGCGCCCGAGGATGCGCAACTCGGCATCCTCGATATCGCGGAACGCCCGCAGGAGTGTGTCGATGCCTTTGTCGGGTTGCAGGCGGCCGAGGTAGAGAATGCGGCGCTCGTTCGTCGCGATCGGACCCTCGGCGTTTTCGTCGATACCGAAGCGGAGGAGCTGCGCGCGATCGCTGCCGAGATGCCGCGCGATCATTCGGCGCGCCGCCTGACTTGCGCAGAAAACGGCGTCCGCTCGTTGCACGAGCTCGCGTTGCATGTCGTGAATGCGCTGATGGCGCTCGTGCAGCTCGGCGGCCTCGGCGCGCTTGACGCCATGGACGATCGCCAGCACCGGCGCGCCCAGCGCAAACGCCGCCGGCGCGACGAACCAATCGTGCGCATGCACGACGGTGTCGGCCTCGAGAAACGGACGCATCGCGGTTGCGAGCACCGGCTGCGCATCAAAGTACGCGGCGGTGCGGCCGTCCTTCGTCGCGGCGTGACAAGGCACGCGCACCACGACGATGTCACCGTCGCGATCGAGTTGCGCCGGACCTTCGAGATCGAGCGCGCCGACGACGACGCGCTCGCCGGCATCGCGCAATCCGCGCGCGAGCTGCTGGACCACCTTTTCAATCCCGCCGAAGCGGCGCGGCGGATAGTGCGGCGTGAGAACGAGATGCATCACAAACGTACCGGTCCTTCCCGCACGACGATCGGATGCGCCTCGTCGCTGATGTCGATCACCGTCGACGGAATCCCGATCGGCGACGGGCCGTCGTCGACGATGAGCGCCACGCGGTCGCCGAGCTCCGCGGCCGCGTGCGCGGCCGTCGTGGCGGGAGCGCGTCCGCTGCGATTCGCGCTGGTCATGGCGATCGGCCCGCCAAAGTCGGCGAGGAGCTGGCGCACGAACGGATGCGGCGAGATCCGCACCGCCAGGGTGTCGCGCCCGCCGCTCAGCGCGTCCGCGCAGACGCCGCGCCGCGGCAGCACGAGCGTCAACGCGCCGGGCCAGTGCTGCCGCGCGAGGCGCGCGCCGGTCTCGTTCATCACCACCAATCGCTCCGCTTCCGCGAAGTCGGAGACCATCGCAATGATCGGACTCGTGCGCGGCCGCGCCTTCGCCTCGAAGAGCGCATCGACCGCGGACGGGTTGCACGCGTCGGCGGCGAGGCAATACACGGTGTCGGTGGGAACGACCACGAGCTTCCCCTCGCGGAGCAGATCGGCAGCGTTATCGAGCACGCGCACTTCGCCGGTGGAGCCATCGAGCTCGACGCGCGTTCCCGGCTCGAGCATCACGCCGAGGCCCGTGATGCAGGGAATGCCGAGCTCGCGGCAGAGGATGGCCACGTGCGAGAGCGCGCCGCCCGTTTCCGCGAGCACCGCGCCGCATTTCTTCAGCGCGTCGAATTCGATGTCGGCGATCTGCGTGATCATGGCGATGTCTTCGCCGATCGTGCCGCGATAGGTGCCGGCGGAGGCGGCGATGCCTTGTAGTGGAGCGGCGGGCTTTAGCCCGCCGAAAAAAGCCGGCGGGCTAAAGCCCGCCGCTCCACTTGGCAAAGCCGTGGTGATCGGCCTCGCCTGAAAAAACACCACCCGCCCTTCCGCGTCCGCGCCCCATTCAATGTCCATCCCGGCGAGCTTTGTCGCCAAGAGCTGTGCGAGGACGCGCTCGTACCACTCGGGCGGCGCGGGCGGGCGGTAGCCGTAGACGTACCACTCCTGCGAGATGGGCGGGAGGAGGAGGCGCGGCTGTTCGATGAACGGCTGCGCGCGCGGGGTGAGCCGCGCTCCGGGATCGGATTCCGCGCGCTCGAAGCATTGCGCCGCACAAAGGAACACCGCGCAATCCGTATCGGAAGAAGAAAACTCGTGCGTCCACGCGCCGTCCGCGAAGCGGCTGCGATACGGCGTGACCGCGCCGTCGACGATGTTGCGGCACGAGCCGAACATCGACTCGACGACGATCGACGATTCGCTCTCGATGAACGCCACGCCGCTCAGCCAGGACGGAAACGTGTGCTGCACGATCGCCGCGCCCGCGGCGTCGAGCACGCGTTGCGCCGCGCTCAATACTTCATTCGCGGCAAGGCCGTTGAAGGATTCGAAGCGGCCGGCCATCGACGAGGTCTCGCCGTCTTCGCCGGCCGCAGCGGAACGAACGGAATAGCCGGACGGCACTGGAGGCAACACGTCAGGCAATTGGTCGAGTGACGTGATGGCGACGAAGGGCGGCACCGGCAGACCGAGGCTCTGCAGCCGGCGCAGCCCGCGCACTTTGGGCGGATCAGAGACGAGCATAGAAGCGCGCCTGCCAGTAGTGGCGAAACTCCTCCAGCTCGCCGAGCATGGTCAACAAATTGTCTGATGCGGGGACAGGAATGTCCGGCATCCGGATCGCCGGCTTCAACGGCGGACGCGGTCCGGTGTAGCCGAGGTGATCGGCGAGGCGCGCCGGATCGCTCCAGATCGCGCGCACGTCGCGGCGGCGCGGAAGGAATCCCGCTTCCCAGGAAAAGTCGACGATGTCCCGCCATTCGACGCGCAGAGTTTGCGCGCGCTCGTGAAACCAGCGATCGACGGAGAAGCGCACGTTCGCTCGCTCCGCCGGATGGGCGAGCTCGACGAAAGGATTCGCGAGGTTGAGGGCGATGGCGTCGATCAACGCTTCCTGTGCCTCGCGCAACGTCTCCTCGTTCGTCTCCGTTTCGGCGCGGAGAACACGCTCGGCAAGTGGAGGACAGGCAATCCTGCCTGTCCACGACAGACAAGAGACTTGCGCAACAAACGCATCGAGATCGCGCGGATCAAACACCGCGACCACGCCGTGACGCACTTCAATGTCGAACGGAACATCCACGAGTCGAGGGAATCGCGCGAGCGCACGCGCATACGCTTCGAGCTCGGGTTCCACGCGCGTGGTGTAGACGAGAGGGATGTGAACGTACGCGCGGCCGTCGTATTCGACGGACTTGGTGTAGAGCCATCCCGTCCGGCGCGCGTGGTCGTTGAACTCGTCCAGACGCGCCGGAGGGGGAGCGCGCACGGCGCGCTACCGTTTGGTTTCGGCCTGCTTGCGAGCGGCCTTACGAGCAGATTCGAGCTTCCGGGTCGGTGCGCTATTTCCCATGGTTTCTCTCCTTCTGACCTCGCTGGTTTTTCGGGGATTGGACCCCCGAACGATTGTAGTACGGTGTCCGGCGAGATGAACATCCGGCGCATCGGCATCGTCCCCTCCCCCGACTGGACGCTGCGCCGCGTGCTCGCCGAGCTGTTCGCCGCGATCGATCCCGTCGTGCATCACCGCGGCGCGTCCTATCGGCTGGAGTGGCACACGCTGCGCGATGAGCCGGTCGTCGCCGGCGAGGATCTGCGTCGCGTCGCCGACGTCGTCTTCGACCGCATGACCCACCGCAGCGAGTTCGCCCGCTCCCGCGCGTTCCATTTCAAACGTTCCGGCGCGGCGCTGATCAACGATCCGGTCACGTTCTGGTGGATCGACAAGTACGCGACCTACGACGTCATGGCCGCGGCGCTCGACCCGCGCGACCGCTTGCCGAAAACCGTGCTCCTCCCGCCGCACGGACGCCGCTTCGAGGACGAGTACGACGTGCGGCGCTGGACGAGGCTGGGAGCCGAGGGACACGCCGCCATCGACGTCGTCGAAACGCAGTTCGGCGGACGCTGGCCGCTCTTCCTGAAGAAATCAATCGGCGGCGGCGGATCCGACGTGTTTCTCATCCGCGGCACGGAGGAGCTCATGGCGCGGCTCGCGGAGTCGAAAGGGCGCGCATTCCTGCTGCAGGAAGCGATCGCCGAGTGCGACACGGCCTACCGCTGCCTCACCGTCGGTCCGCAAGTGCTGCCCATGCCTGAAGCCCAGGACCTCGGTCCGCCGCAGCGCGCGCCCGGCCGCAGAGCCGAAGGCGACATCGCCGCGCGCCTCGCCCGCTACGCGCGGTTCATCGCCGGACATTTCGGCTGGGGCTACAACAGCTTCGAGGCCTTCGTCGACGGCGACGCGATCATCCCGATCGATTTCGCGAACGGCTGCCCGGCCACCGATCTCGTGAATCTCACCATCTGGTTTCCGTGGGCCGCCGCATCGCTGTTCCGCTGGCTCTGCTTCCGCGCCGTTTCTTCCGAGAGCGACGGCTTCGACGAATTCGTCGCGCGCAACTTCGCCGATCTCGACGAGCGGCTGATCGCGATCCTGCGCCACGACCTTTCCGAGCTGCTTGACGAAGACGTGCGCTGGAGCCGCTGTCCCGCGGGCGAGCAGCCGGAGCTGCGCGAGCGATTGCAGGCGTTGTTCGAGGAGACGTTCTTTCGCGACCCGGCGGCGTACCTGACGTCGTAAATCACAGGGCAGCAACCACCAGCGTCAGATCATCATCCAGCTCCCCGCCGGTGAACGCGGTGGCGAAGCCGGCAATGGTCTGCTGCAGTTGCTGCGCGCCGAGGTCGCGGTTCGTGACGACGAGTTGCTCGAGGCGCGGCTCGCCGAACATCTCGCCGTCGCCGCCGCTCGCCTCGGAAACGCCGTCGGTGAAGAGCACGAGCCGGTCGCCGGCCTGCAGCGCGATCTCTTTCTCCGAGTACGGATCGTCCTTGAACAAGCGCGTGAACGCCGGCCCGCCGTCGGCCAGCCGCACGACGCTGCCGTCCGCGCGCGCGAGCACCGGCGCGTTGTGGCCGGCGTTGCACCATCGCAGGCGCATCGCCGCGGTGTCGATCGTCGCGTAGAAGAACGTCACGAAGCGTCCGCCGGTCAGACTCTGCACGACGACGCGCCGCACGCGCTCGCACAATTCGCGCGGCGATCCGCTCGCGGACGCGCGCACCGCGGCCTGCAATCCCGACATCAGGAGCGCCGCCGTCATCCCTTTGCCGGCGACGTCGCCAATGCAGACCGCGAGCTCGCTGTCGCTCAGCTTCAGGACGTCGTAGTAATCGCCGCCCATCGTGCGCGCCGGCTGCCAGATGCCGCTCAGCTCCACGCCGGCGACCTTCGGCATTTCGCGCGGCAGAAGACTCTGTTGAATCGCGCGCGCCTGCTCGAAGTCCGCCTCCTCGCGCTGCTGCCGGATGCGGTCGATGCCGAGGTCGAGCTGATCGGCGACAGAGCGGAGGAAGTCGATGTCTTCGACGTCGAACGGCGCGTTGGAGAGCTTCGGCGCGAGGGCGATGAATCCGTTCGCCGGCGTACCAGGGGTATTGATCGGAACGACGAGCTTCGCCTCGATTCGTTTGATTGCCGCCGTCGCATCTTCGGGAAGCGGATGGCGTGACGGATCGAACGGGCGTTCGAGCAGCGGCACGAGCGCATCGCGCCGCATGCGCATCGTGCCGAGGAGCGAGTCGGCAAGGCCCACCTTCGCCGCCGCCACCAGCTCGTCGTGGCGCGTAACGAAGATCGCCACGGCGCGGTTCTGCAGCGCCTGCTGTGTCTTCTCCGCCGCCGCGGTGAGGAACGTGTTGAGATCGTTCGCCGTCAGCGTGTCCGCGGAGATCGCGCGCAACGCCTCGGGGTAGTCGTACTTGTGGCGGAAGAGGTTGCGGTCGACGAGCGTCTGCAATCGATTGCGCAGCGGCACGAACACCAGCGCCACGACGAGCGTCGAGGCGATGACCATGGTCTGGTTCTGCACGCCGGTGATGCTGACGAGCAGCGTGCCGAGGCCGCCGACGAGGATCAGGTACAGCACGATGATCGCGCCGGTGAGAAACGCGTACGCGACCGTCTTGCGGATGATGATGTCGATGTTCATCAGCCGGTACTTGAGGATCGCCGCCGCGAATGAGAGCGGGATGAGGATCGTGACGACGGTCGGCACCATGCCGAGGATCTGGTACACGCCGCGCCAGTCCAGCATCGCCGCGTGCGTCGCCGAGAGGTAGATCGACCAGGCGACCGTGATCACGATGACGGCGATCTTCGTCATTACGGCGATGAAGAGGCCCCACAGCGGCCACTGCACCTGCCGTTTCTCTTCCACGCCCGATTCCCGGTAACTGCGCACGAGCGCGATGCAGGCGAGGACCGGATAGCTGGCGATGACGGCGATCGGCACGAAGACCGACGAGGCGCCGGCGATGAAGGCGACGATCTTGATGCCGGCCTTCGCGATCAGCGTCACCGCACCCATGTAGGTGCCGAGAAGCGCGAACACGGAGCGGAACGGGCGCCGGGCGAAGGCGCGGAAGAGACCCTCGCGGCGACCGATCCAGCTCAGGTGCAGCGCGATCAGCAGGCCGCCGATCGTCATCGCCAGGATGAAGGTTTCGATCGAATGTTTCAGCTGCGGCTCCATGCGCTGCACGTTCGCCGGATCGGCGAAGAGCTGCAGCACCAGGAGCAGAATCGCGGCGACCATGAACGACGCGAGCAGCGCGGCGGCGTAAACCCAGCGCAGCAGGTAGGGGCGCCTGGCGATGATCGGCCGGTCGTGCGGGAAGATCAGCGAGAAGTGCAGGATCAGCGGCGCGTAGGCGAAGGAACAGAGCGCGACGAGGATCGAGGCGATGGCGTTGAAGCCGAAGTTCGCCACGATGCCGCGTCCGCCGGCCTGATCGTAGGACGTCACCGCGGCGCCGACCAGCGCCATCGCCGAGATGAGCGCGAAGATGAAGAAGACCTGCGCCCGGCGGTCGCCCGGCTGGCGCGCGGCCACCATCACCGCAACGACGAGGAACGTCAGCGCGACGATGAAGGAGATGATGATCCGCACCACGATGAACGGCGAGCGGAACGGAGACTCGAGCCGCAGCGTGAGGTCGACCGGCTTCCCGCCGCGGAGCACGCGATAGGTCACCTGATCGCCGCGATGCAGCGTCCTCTCGAGCTCATGCAGACGCGGGATCTGTTCGATCGGAATGCCGTCGACCGCGACCACGCGGTCTCGCGCCTTGAACACGCCGTCCGCCGGCGTGTTGGCGTACGTCATCATCACTTCGCCCGGGCTCTGGCTCGAGGCTTTGAGTTGCCCCTTCTGCTCCGGGAAGCTCGGCGCGTAGAACACGCCCGTCCAGCCGTCGCGATGCCATTGGAGGAAGCGCGACGCCGAATACGCGGCCGCGCCGATCACCACCACGACCGTGATCGCGACAATCAGGTAAAGGCGCTGGCGGGCGGACATGCCTGATGAGTTTACGCGCGAGTGCCCCTGCGGTTTACGATCGACATGAATTCGTCGCGCGTCCGCTCGTCATTGAGGAACTCGCCGCGGAGCACGTTGGTCTCCATGAACGACGACTCCTGCTCCACGCCGCGCATGACCATGCAGAGATGCACGCCGCCCATCCAGACGGCGATCCCGCGCGGCTCGAGGATTTTCTGAATCGTGTCCGCGACGTCGTGCGCGAGATGCTCCTGCGACTGCAGCCGCCGCATGTGCACCTCCACGACGCGCGGGATCTTCGACGCGCCGATGATCCAATCCTCCGGGATGTAGCCGACGATGAAGTGCCCGAAGAACGGCAGGATGTGATGCGCGCAAAGCGTCTTGTACGTCCCGCCGATGACGACGAGGTTCTGGCAGTTCTCATCCGCGCGCGAGCACGCCTTGCGGAACAGCGTCGTCAGTTTTTTGACATCCGTGAAGTCGTACCCGCTCGTCATCTGCACCAGCGACTCCGCCCACCGCCGCGGCGTGTCGAGGAGGTTCTCGTCGTCGAGATCGACGTGCAGCAGCCGCAACGCCTCGCCCAGGTGATGCTGGAGCTGCGTCCGATCGACGCTGGGACGCGGGCCGGTGAGAAGGCCGCGGTCGTTGATGATCGCGTCGAGCTCGATGATCTCGGTGGATTCTTTCATGGCGTGCAGTCTACTTTGCATCGCTCATTCCCCCTGCCACCGACCCACCCCTTGACCGCTGAATGACCATTCATTCATACTGGCGCGAAACCTGTAACAGCGCACAGATCAGGGAGTTTCATCATGGCTGAAGTCAAGACTCAGGGCGCAGTGGAGGCGATGGAAGTCGCCGAGGCCTCGCGCGAAACGGAATGGGAAAAGCCGTCGTTCGTCGGCGATCTTTTCCTCGGCAAGCTCAACCTCGACCTCATTCATCCCTTCCCCGAACAGGATCCCGCCGATAAAGCCGAAGGCGACGCGTTCCTGGCAAAGCTCGAGCGCTTCCTCGCGGAGAACGTCGACGCGGAAGAGATCGACCGCAAGGGCGAGTACGACTACGAGCTCTTCAAGGGCCTCAACGAGCTCGGCGCGTGGGGCATGAAGATTCCGAAGGAGTACGGCGGCCTCGGATTCTCGGCCACGAACTACAACCGCGCCCTCGGCCTCACCGCCACCTGGTGCGCGAACACCGTGGCCTGGCTCTCCGCCCATCAGTCGATCGGCGTCCCCCAGCCGCTGAAACTCTTCGGCACCGAAGAGCAGAAGAAGAAGTATCTGCCGCGTCTCGCCAAGGGCGCGATCTCCGCGTTCGCGCTCACCGAGCCGGGCGTCGGATCCGATCCCGCGAAGATGCAGACGATGGCCGTGCCGACCGCGGACGGGAGCGGCTGGATCCTCAACGGCGAAAAGCTCTGGTGCACGAACGGTCTCAAGGCCGAGATCATCGTCGTGATGACCCAGACGCCGCCGAAGGTCGTCAAAGGCAAAGAGAAGAAACAGATCTCGGCGTTCATCCTCGAGACGAACACGCCGGGCGTCGAGATCGAGCATCGCTGCCAGTTCATGGGCCTGCGCGGCATCGGCAACGTCCTCATCCGCTTCAAAGACGTCTTCATCCCGAAAGAGAATCTCCTGTGGGGTGAAGGCCTCGGCCTCAAGCTCGCGCTGATCACTCTCAATACCGGCCGTCTCACGATTCCGGCCGGCTGCGCGGCGGGCTCGCGGCGCATGCTCGAGATCGCGCGCGAATGGGCGAACGAGCGCGTGCAGTGGGGCGCGCCGATCGGCAAACACGAAGCAGTCGCCGCGAAGATCGCCTGGATGGCGTCGCACACGTTCGCGCAGGAAGCGATCGTGTGGCTGACGTCCGGCCTCGCCGACCGCGGCAACGTCGATCTCCGCCTCGAGGCGGCGATGGCGAAGCTGTTCAACACCGAGGTGTCGTGGCAGATCGTCGATCACCTCGTGCAGATCCGCGGCGGACGCGGATACGAGACCTCGACGTCGCTGAAGGCGCGCGGCGAGAAGGGGCATCCGGTCGAGCGGATCATGCGCGACATGCGCATCAACCGCATCTTCGAAGGGACGAGCGAGATCCAGCATCTCTTCATCGCCCGCGAAGCCGTCGATCCGCACATGAAGCGCGCATTCAAGATCCTGCAGCCCGACACGCCGACCGGCGAGAAGATCAGTACCGCGGCGAAAGCGGGGGCGTATTACGCGGCGTGGTATCCGTCGCGATACGTGGGCTGGAGCCGTTTCCCGAAACACGGCGAGTTCGGACGTCTCTCGACGCACGTCGGCTACATCGAGCGGCAGTCACGGCACCTCTCGCGCTCGATCTTCCACGCCATGGCGCGCTATCAGGCGAAGCTCGAGCGGAAGCAGATGGTGCTCTTCCGCATCGTCGACATCGGCACCGACCTCTTCGCAATGTCCGCCGCCGTCAGCTACGCCACGATGCTGGCGAAGAAGGGCGACAAGAACGCGCTGGAGATGGCGGACCTCTTCTGCCGCGAAGCGCGCACGCGCATCGACCAGAACTTCCGCACCCTCTTCGACAACCACGACGAGCTCGCCTACAAAGTCGTGCAGCAGCTCATGAAGGGCGAGTACGAGTGGCTGGAAGGCTCGCTCGTGCAGCCGGTCGTCCCGACCGCGGAGCAGGTGGAAGAGGCGATTCGGAAACTGGCGTAGCCGCTGACACGTTCACGAATGAAAAGCCGCCCGTTCGGGCGGCTTTTCTTTTGGCTACTCCGCGATCCAGATGAAGAAGGTCCCTTCGTCCGTGCTCACCATCAGCAGGCCACTGCCGAAGTAGCCGCCGCTGCCCACCATCTGGCCGACGGCGTTGCCGCTGCCGAGGTAGCCGCCACTGCCCAGAATCTGACCGCTGTCGCTGCTCTCGGATCGTCCGCCGCTGCCCAACCATTGGTCGGCCTGCGACGTCGTAATGAATCCGCCGCTGCCCATCACCTGACCGGCGGCATTCCCGCTCCCCAGAATCTGATCGACGGCGGTGCCGCTGCCAATCATGCCGCCGTTGTCCCCCGTCCGCGTTCCGCTGCCGATCAAGCCGCCGCGCTCCTCCTCCGCCAAGGCCGATCCCGCAACGCAAAGCGCCGCGAATGCCATTACCGCCATTGCTCGTTTCATATGCTCTCCTTTCTACCGTTATACGCGCCGGCTCCGGCGTGTCGCGCACACGGATCTGTGACGCGGGATGAAGAGCCGGGACGGTGATGCGAAGAGGTGTCGTGGCGGGGCGAAGGCCGCGCTATCCTGCGGCCATGAATCCGCGCGCGAAAGACATCCTCGCCGGAATCCTGGCCGGCTCGACGCTCGAAGAACGCGCTCGCGACGTGCAGCCGCGGCACGATCCGCTGCCGCCGTCGATTCCCGCGAAGGACGAAGACTCGGCGGCGGCGCTCGAGCAGCGGCGCGTGTTTCTGAAAGAGCGCGGCTTCACGATCGATCAGCTCGCCGGCGCCGGTGAAGAGATTGCGCCGGAAGAGCTGCGGGCGAACATCGAGAGTCTCGTCGGCTTCGCGCGGATTCCGGTCGGCGTGATCGGGCCGCTGCGGGTGAACGGCGTGAACGCGCGCGGCGATTTCTACGTGCCACTGGCCACGACCGAAGGCGCGCTCGTCGCGTCGTATCAGCGCGGCGCGAAGATGATCAGCCTCGCCGGCGGCTGCGCGGCACTTTGCCTCGTCGAGTCCGTCCTGCGCGCGCCGGGATTCGTCTTCGACTCGCTCGCCGAGGCCGGCGCGTTCGTTGCGCACACCGTCGGGCAGTTCGAGTCGATGCAGGCGCGGGTCAAGGAAAGCTCGCGCCACGCGCGGCTGATGCAGATCGATCCCGTGATCTCCGGCAAGGAGGTCTACCTCGTCTTCCACTACACGACCGGCGACGCGGCGGGACAGAACATGGTCACGTTCGCGACGCACGCGCTGGCGACGCGGCTGATCGAGACCTCGCCGGTGAAGCCGCGGACGTGGTTCATCGAGGCGAACATGTCGGGCGACAAGAAGGCGACGCAGCTCGCGTTTCAATCGGCGCGCGGCAAGAAAGTGATCGCCGACGTGACGATCCCGCGCGACGTCGTGAAGAAGTACCTGCACACGGAGCCGGAGCAGATCTTCCGCTACTGGCAGCTGGCGATCGTCGGCAGTCTGCAATCGGGCTCGATCGGGATGCAGGGGCATTACGCGAACGCGCTCGCGGCCATGTTCATCGCCTGCGGGCAGGACGTGGCCTGCGTCGCCGAGGCCTCGGTCGGCTTGACGCGCATGGACGTCACGCCCGAGGGCGACTTCTATTGCTCGATCTCCCTGCCGAATCTGATCGTCGGAACGGTCGGCGGCGGCACGCATTTGCCGACCGCGCGCGAATGCCTGGAGATGCTCGGCTGCTACGGCGCGGGTGCCGCGAAGAAGTTCGCCGAGATCTGCGCCGCGGTGGTGCTGTGCGGCGAGGTCTCGATCGCCGGCGCGCTGGCGTCGGGCGAGTTCGCGCAGGCGCATCAGTCGTTCGGCCGCAAATGACACGAATCGAAGATCGCGCGCGCTTCGACCTGATCCGCTATGCGAATTCGTGGGAAGACGCCGACGTGCTCTGCGACGCGCTCCTGCCCGCGCCGGGCAAGCGCATGCTGGCCATCGCCTCGGCGGGCGACAACGCGTTCGCGCTATTGGCGGGCGGCGCGGAGGTGGTGGCGGCGGACCTGAGCGCGGCGCAGCTGGCGCTCGTGGAGCTGAAGCGCGCCGCGATCCGGCAGCTCGACAACGATACGGTGCTCGGATTTCTTGGCGTGAGCGAGATGCGCAACCGCTGGAGTGTGTATCAGTCGCTGAAGACCACGGCTGCCTTCGATCGCGAGACCATCGAGCGCGGCATCATCCACGCCGGCCGCTTCGAAAACTACTTTCGCATTTTTCGCAAGTACGTCCTGCCGCTCGTGCACTCGCGCCGCGACGTGGAGAAGCTGCTCGCCGAAAAGACGCGCGAGCAGCGCGAAGACTTTTATCGAAGCGAATGGAACACGTGGCGCTGGCGGGCCATGTTCAAGGTCTTCTTCAGCCGATTCGTGATGGGACGCACGGGCCGCGATCCGGAGTTTTTCCGCTACGTCGAAAGCTCGGTCGCCGATCGAATTTTCAAACGCGCGGAGTACGCGGCGACCGTGCTGGCACCGCACGCGAATCCCTACCTGACGTTCATCTTCACCGGCAACTACCGCGGCGTGCTGCCGCGCTATCTGCGCGAGCTCGACGCCGTGCGCGCGAACCTCGACAAGCTCACGCTCGTGCAGGGCTCGATCGAAGACGCCGCCACCGGCATGTTCGACGGCTTCTACCTCTCCGACATCTTCGAATACATCGATCCCGAAACGACGCGGGCGATCTTCGAGCGACTGCTCGCGCACGCGAACCGACACGCACGCTTCGCCTACTGGAACCTGCTCGTGCCACGCAGCGGCACCGGCGTCACGCGCCTCGACAGCGACGCGCTCTTCGCAAAAGACAACGCGTTCTTCTACAGCGCGTTCGTGCTCGAGGAGAAGCCGTGAGCGGCGTGCTGATCATCCTCGGCTCGTTCACGATCATTCTTCTCGCCGCCGAAATCTGGGCACGCCTCGGCGCCAAACCGGAGTGGACGCGCAAGCTCGTGCACCTCGGCGGAGGCCTCATCGGCCTCGCGCTGCCGTGGCTCATCGAGTCGCCGTGGGTCGTCCTCGCGCTCACCGCGTCGCTCTCCGCGCTCTTCCTCCTCGGCGAGCGCCTCGACGTCATGAAGTCGCTGCACAAAGTCGAGCGCAAGACGCGCGGCAGCGAGTATTACCCGCTCGCGATCTGGCTCGTCTTCGTCATCGCCGGCGATCGCAAGTGGCTCTACCTCGCCGCCGTGCTCACGCTCGCCGTCGCCGACGCGTTCGCGGCGCTGATCGGCAGCCGCTACGGCCGGCATCGCTACGAAGTCGAAGACGAATACAAGAGCGTCGAAGGGTCACTCGTCTTCTTCGTCATCGCCTTCCTGGCGTCGTCCCTGCCGATGCTGCTGATGACGACCCTGCCGCGCGCGACGTGCATCCTCTCCGCGCTGCTCGTGGCGATGCTGGTCACGATCTTCGAGGCCATCTCGCTGACCGGCACGGACAACCTCTTCGTCCCGATCGCGGTCGTGTTCGTGCTGCAGAAGATCACGACGAAGACGGTCCCGCACATCGCCATGCAGAACGTCGCTTTCCTCGTGATCGTGGCGTTGATGCTCGTCCTGGCCGCGCGCATCGAATGGTTCAACATCGGCGGCGCGCTGACGGTGACGCTGTTTCTCTACGCCGCCTGGTCGCTCGCGCCGCGGCTGCTCTACATCATCCCGGCGTTCATCGGTCTCGCCGTGCTGGTCGTGGCGCGCGTTCTCACGAAGGAGCGCCGGCGAGTCAAGGTGCGCGCGGCCACGCGGACGCTGATGGTGCCGTTCATCCTGCTGCTCGCGGCGAACATGACCGGGCAGTTCGATCGCTTTTATCCGTGGTATCTCGCCGCGTGCACGGCGGTGTTCGCCTGGGTGTTCTTCAGTGCAGTTCGACAACCCCGGTCGAGCCATCCATCGTGACGACGTCGTCGCTCTTCACGAGCTGCGTCAGGCCGCGAATGCCGACGATCGTGGGGATGCCCATCTCGCGCGCGACGATCGCCGAGTGCGAGAGGATCGAGCCGCGCTCGATGAGCAGGCCGGAGATGGAAGGATAGAGCGGGACCCAGCCGGGATCGGTGCGCTCGGCGACGAGGATTTCACCGTTGAGTCTTAGATCGTCATTCGGACTGCGTAGGACTTTGACAGGACCGGTTACGACGCCCGGGGAGCAGGCGATTCCTTTGATTGCGCCGTCCTGCGAGGGTGCGGTTTGGGAGCGGAAGCGGTTGCGGTGGTAGGCCATGCCGAACGTTTCGAAGCGTTCGTCGATGTCGGGATTCGCGCGGTACTCGTCGAACTCTTTCTTTCGAAGCGCGGTGAGCTCGCGAAGATTCGTGGTGAGCGCGGTGCCTTTGACGTAGTCCCACAACTCTTCGAGGCCGAGGTAGAACACGTCGTCCGCGGAATCGAAAATGCCTTCTTCTGTGAGACGTCGCCCCATCGCGCGAACGACTTCGCGCACGAGGCCGAAAATGCGCGTGCGCGCGAAGCGCATGTTCTCGCGATTGCGCACGCCGATGCGCGCGCGCTTCAGCACGTAGCGGAAGAAGAGATTTCGCGGCGCGCGCCGCTCCGCCTCCTCCCGCACCTGTGGAGCGGCGGGCTTCAGCCCGCCGGCTTCGTCCAGATAGTTCCTGATAAACATCAAAACCACGTCCGGCCGATCGCGCAGCGGCGGCTCCTCGAGCTTCAGCTCATTCATCCCACGAAAGCCGTACAGCTCCATGTAGCGGTCCAGCTCTCTCGCGAACTCCGGGTGCTGCTTCGCCGCGGCAAGATCGCCGCGCTCGATCGCATCGCGCAGCGAAGCGTTCGGGCGAGCCAGGTCGGCGATGCGCACCAGCATCTTCGCCGGCTCCGCGCTTTCGATCCCGCCCTCGCCAGAGAGAAGATCGTTGTGCAGCGGAGTGAGCTTCTTCAACGTCCCGTAGAAGATCATCACGAAGAAGTCGTTGATGATCGGCGCGCGCCACGACCAGAGCACGCGGTCTTCGAATTCGTAATAAAGGCGCATCAGCTCGTGCGGCTTCAGCGCGTCGAAGTCGATGCGCGACCATCGGTCGTAGTGCTTCTTGAAGTTCGCTTCGAACTCTTTGGTGAGGCGGTCGATGCTCGTGAAGTTTCGGAACATGCGCCAGGCGAGCGGAATCATCGCCAGGCGATTCGAGCGCGTCGTCTCCGTGGCCGTGCTCTCGCGCACGCCCATCATCGACTCCATAAACTGCTTGTTCTGCTCGTAGCCGGGAAACAGCCGCACCATCGCGTACCAGTTGAGGAGGTTGTAGAAGACCTGGCCGCGGAACAGGCCGAGGGTGTTCTCGAAGACGTACTTGTTCTCGGCGACGACGGAGTCGGGGATGCCCATGACCTGGGCGAAGAGGCGGTAGACGATGGCGTAGGCGCGGCGGATGACGCTGAACGTCATCGGCGACGTGACACCGGAGAAGCTCTCGACGATGTTCGAGTTGTCCCACAGCAGGCGGTTGCCCTGGATGGTGGTGATGGGACGCGTCTGCAGGATCCACAGGCCGTCCGCATCGAACGCGAACTCGATGTCCTGCGGCCCGCCGAACGCTTTTTCAATTTCGATCGATACCTTTGCCAGCTCACGCACCTCATCGTCGGTGAGGCTCGCCGCGTTCGGATCTGCCACGCTTACGCCGATCGCCTCGCGCTTCTCCACGATCTCCGCGCGAATCGAGAGATCGTCTTTCCGCACGGTGAACGTATCGGCGTCGAAGCCGTGGCTGACGAGACCCTCGCCGAGGCCGAAGAGCGCGCTGATCACCAGCTCGCGCGTGTCCTGCGTCGTCGGGTTCGCGGTGAAAACCACGCCGCTCGTGCGCGCCGCGATCATCTGCTGGACGATGACCGGCATCGGCTTCTCGTCGAGCGGAATGCCGTGTTCCTGGCGATAGGCGATGGCGCGCTCGGTCTTTGCCGACGCGCGCACTTTTTCGATCGCCTCCGCGATTCCGTCACGGGGGACGTTCAAGAATGATTCGTGAATGCCGGCGAAGGAGAGGGCGGCGGAATCTTCGCCGGTCGCGGAGGAGCGGACGGCGAAGAGCTTATGGGGTCCTAGGACGTCGTAGGACGTCGTAGGACGTCCTAGGACCACAACAAACGGCGGCACACGAAAGCCGTGGCGCGCAAGCGCGGCGAGGTTCTCCGCCTTACCGGAGCCCATACTTCCTCACCAGCTCCACGGCCACGAGCAGATCGAAGACGATCATGTACATCCCGGCATACACCTCCATCATCTTCGCGTGCCGCGGCGTGGGGCGGAAGCGGTATTGGAAGAAGCCGAAGAGGCAGACGGCGTAGAGCACGACGAGCGCGAGGTAAAACCAGCGGCTGAAACCAAGGTGCCAGCCGACGGCGGCCACCATGGCGGTGTCGATGGCGCGGATGACCAGCACGAGGTACGCGGCGCCGAACGTGCCGAAGATTTTCGTGTAGGAATCGACGCCGTCGATCTCCTGCTCCGGCGCGCGGATCTTGCGCGAGACTTCCCAGTTGAACGTGACGAAGAAGCCGACGAACGCGTAGACCCAGAACCACGGCGGCGCCTCCCACGGCCAGCGCCGCGTCGCGAACGAGAACACGAGCAGCGACAGGAGCGGCATGATCAGCATGTGGGACGTCGCGTAGAGGAGGAAGCGCGGCTTGAGGAAGTCGTGCGCGAAAAACTCGCGCAGCATGAGCAGCGTGAAGCCGAAGGCGATGGCCCAGGCGGCGAGCGCCCGCGGGCCGCGCAGCGCGCAGATGGTCACTTCGATGGCGATCGCGATCGCGCCGGCGATCTTCAGCTGGCGCAGCGTGACGAGGCCGCGCTGCAGCACGCGATTCGGGTAGTAGCGGCAGTCCTCTTCGTAGTCCTTGTGCTCGTCGAAGACGCGGATGTGGAAGAAGAACGAGACCAGCATCAGCATGCCGAGGAACGACCACGCGTCGTAATGCATCACGGGGCCGGGCCGCGTCAGGGCGAAGGCGAGGAATTGATTCGACGAGTAGTACGTGAGGATGAGCAGGACGTTCGCGATCGGCGGGAAGCGCTCGTTCAGGTACGCGAGAAAGTGCTTCACAGCGACTCCCGCAACTTCGCGTAGTCGATCTTGCTGTTGTGCCGCGGATCGACAGGCAGCGGCTCGTTCGTGACGATGACCTCGTCGGCATCGACACGCTTCCTCACATCCTCGGCGACCTGACGACTCGACGACTCGACGACTACCACCAGCCGCCCTTCTTTCCCCACCGCCGCGACGCGTTTGATCCGCGGATCCTCCCCCCAAGCCGCCTGCTCCACTAACTGCGCGTGATGCGCGACTCCGTTGCGCCAGATCGTCGAGTGCACGCGCCCGGCGATGCGGAATCGCCCTTCTTCATCGAACCAACCCGTGTCTCCCATCCGGTGCCATTCGTGCTCCGTGGCCACGTGCTCGCCCGCCACCAGCAGCTCGCCGACTTTGTCGTCGATCAAATCCAGCTTCGCCTTCACGCCGTTCACGATTCTGCCGGCGAGATACCCTCGCCCACCCGCCGCCAGCCGCTCCCGCGCCTCAATATGCGCGACCGGCTCGGCCTCTGAGGACCCATACGCGATCACGATCTCCGCCTCCGGCCACGCCGCGATCCACGCGCGCAGCTGCGCGTCCGTCACCGGCGCGCCGCCCGTGAGGATGCGGCGGAAGCGCGGGCGTTCCGCGAGCTTTGCTAATGCGTCGAACAACGGTGGAGATGACGTCGCCGTGGTCGCGCTTTTGCCGACGCGGGCGACGAGCCGCGGATCGAGCGCGTCGATGCGCTTCAGATCGATCGGCGGAATGATCGTCGTCACGCCGAGGGCGAGATTGTTGAGGGCAAAGATCGGGAACGTGCAGAGATCGACATCGCCTTCTTTTGGAGGGAACGCCTCCGCGAGGCGCTCGTGCTGGGCGATGAGGATGCGATGCGTGCGGTTCACGCTCTTCGGCGTGCCGGAGGAGCCGGTGGTGAAGGTGAGGAGCGCGGGCGTCCCGGCCGCCCCCGGTGGGGGGGCGGGACGCCCGCTCTCCAAGGACACGAAGAGGCGCAGCAGCTGGCTCTTCCACGTGCCGATCCATTTCGTCGGGCGGGCGTGGCGCGCGAGCTGGATCATCCGGCGCGGGCCGACCCACGGATCGAGGAACACCGCCACCGCGTTCGCGTGCAGCACGCCGAGGAGCGCGACGTAGAGCTCGACCGACATCGGGAGCATGATTAGCGCGCGGTCGTGTTCGCGGACCGGGAAGCGCTCCACGCGCTCCCACAGCGCGCCGAACGTGATCGCGCGCCGGCCTTCGTGGAACGCGATCCGCTCCGGATGCGCGCGTGCGGCGTCGCGGAAGAGCGAGGCGGCGTTCACAGCGTGTACAGATAGTACTCGCGGAACGTCGTGCCGTGGCCCGCGTCCATCGACTGCGACGCGTTCGACTCGTGCATCAGGCAGTGATTGGCGATCGGGCGTCCCAGCTCCAGCGCGCTGACGTAAGCCTGATGCAGCAGTGCCCATCCCAGGTAGCCGCGGCGGTGCGCGGGAACGACGCCGATGGTTTTGTAGTCGACGGTGCGTGAATCGCTGTCGGGATAGGCGAAGAGAAATCCGACAGGCTCACCGGCCATTTCGGCGAACAGCACGAGCTCGGGAAGAAGCAAGCGGTCGATGCCCGCGTAGAGCTTCAGGAACTCTTCGAGTGAGATGTCGGAGTAGAAACGGTTGCCTTTGAAGATTTCGAGCGACAGCTTCCAGACCAACGGCAGCTCTGAAACGTCGAAGGGCCGGATGCGATAGCCGCGCCGCAGCGCCCGCTCGTGCATCGGCGCGAGTTTTTCGATCAAAGGCGCGATGTCGTTGACACGCTTGGATGAGTACCGTTCGATGATCTGAAAAGGGGACCAGAGCGAAGCGTAGTACGTCGGGTTCGTTGGCTCCAAAAGAAACGGCGGCTCATCGAACGGCCCCACGTTCACGCGGTAGCGATGCCACGTGTCGCCATCCATCGGCCCAATGACCTGCGTTGCGCCCTGCGCGCGCAGCCACGCTGCCGCTTCGCGGAGCAGCGATTGCACGAGTGCAGGCTCGTTGGAGGCTTCGAAGAAGCCGATGAGGCCGAGGTCGCCGCGGACCATCGCGGTACAGCGCGCGGCAGCGTTCTCAAAATTCACGGCCGGTCGTCGACGCTCTCGTGTCCTTCATACGACGCGGCCAGGCAATCGCGGCAGATCAGCGGTCCCGGTTTCGCGCCGGGCCGCGGCACCCAGCCATGCTTGTGCACCGCGGCCTCGAACGAGCGGATGTACTCGTCCGGAATCTCGCCGACGACTTCGTCGATGACGTCGCAGTCGCCGCACTGAAGCCGGACGCGTCCTTCCATCTATTTCTCTCCCGCCCCCGCGAACACCGGATTGATGTCCACCGGGATGTCCTTCAGCTTCTCGACCACCGAAGCGATCTCCGGATTCGAGACGCCGTACTTGTCGAGCAGACGCTGCGCGCGCGCGAAGTCGCCCGTCGCCTCGATGGTCAAGAGCTCCGTGGCCAGCGTGCGGATGCCCTCGCGGTACTTCGCCTCGTCCATCGTGTACGTGCCGTCACCCTTCGGCGTGACCGCGCCGTGCTCGCGCAGCCAGTTCCACTGCACCGCGGTGCCGCGCCCGTGGGCCTCGTCGATGCCGAAGCGCATCGAGCGGAACATGAGTCCGGTGTACGTCGCCCACAGCTGCCGCTCGTCGATCGACGTCAGCAGCTTCTTGTCGCGGGCATAGAGAATGTTCCACAGCCCGACCACGTCGGCTTTGCACTCCTCGATCGCGGAGTAGAGATTCTTGAGCAGCGTCCGCGAGTCGACGCGCTTGCCGGAGCCGGCAGGATCGGGGATCAGTCCCGGCCCGACGCCGTGGGAGAGCTCGTGGAAGAGCGTGTGATTGAAGTAGGCATCGAACGAGATCGCGTCGCGCAGCGCCGGCTCGAGCACGCGCAGCGCGATCGGTTTGCCGCTCTGCCGGAACTTCGCGTCCATCACGTTCTTGAGCAGCACCTTCTTCGAGCCCTTCAGCTCGCGCACCACTTCGTCGTTCGGCAGATTGAACGCCGAGGTCTGCACGCCGCGGCGCGCGTCGCCGGCGGTGTAGATCTCCTGCACCACGCGGATCGGCGACGACGTGCCGCGGTTCTTGTTCTTGTATTCGTCCGGCTCGGGGAGATTGGCCTCCATGTCCGGCAGGTGCTGCGCGTAGATCGCGAGCTTCTCGCTCTCCGGCTTGTCGACGACGTTGATGAACGACTCGAACGCGGCCTTGTAGTTGAAGAGGTTGTCCTCGTAGACCTCGTACGGCCCGATGACGACTTCGATCGGCCCGTCGAGCTCCATCCAGGCAATGTCGCTGTCGCGATAGTTGTCCTTGAAGAACGCGTCGGCGAGCTTGGTCAGGTAGTTCTTCAGCGACGCGTTCGTCGTCAACTGCGCCGCCTCGCGCAGCTTCGCCGCGGCTTGGGTGAGATGGTCCTTGTACGCGACCGAGTAGGGAATGGTCTTCAGATTCGCGCCGTCGCGGCGCACGATCGTGAACAGCCCTTCCAGCGCTTCCTTCTGATCGGGATGCGCGGCGACGTATTTCTCGAGCTCTTCCTTCGTGATGTCCGCCGGATAGAACGCCGCCCCTTCCGGCTTCTTGTCGAACGGCGCGATGAACGCCTCGTCCTCTTTCAGCCGGTCCCACTTGCCTTTGTTGGCGACGAAGTAGTCGTAGCCGGCGCGGTCGAGGTCGGACTTGCCGGCATCCTGCTGCAGCCTCGCGCGCAGCTGCGGATTCTCCTCGGAGACCTGCAGCCAGTAGATCTCATCGATGTGCTGCGAGGCCTCGATGAGCTTCTGCACGACCTGCTGCTCTTCCGGATTGAGCAGCGCGCGGTCGTAGTCGACGACGGTTTTCGGCAGCTGCGCCAGCCGCTGCGGAACGTCGGCCTTGATGTTCGGATTCGCGGCGGCGTTCTGCTCCGACGACGGCGCGGTGCTTTCGGTTTGCTGGCAGGCGAACGTGAGGGTGAGGAGGAGGAGGAACAGCGGCTTCTTCATGGCAGCGCGAATTCTATGCGCGACTCGTGCTAAGTTTTCGCCGTGATCATTGAGTGTCCGAGCTGCCACTCCAAGTATCAGTACGACGAAGAGCGGTTCGAGCGGAAGCCGTCGAAGAAGATCAAGTGCGCAAAGTGCGCGAACGTATTCGACATCCACAACCCCGCCTTCGCGCCGAAAGCGCCGCCGGAGATGCCGGTGGGCGACCGCACGTACACCGGCAAAACCGAGAAGCCGAAAGTGCCGGCGGATACGACCGAGCAGTCGCCGCTGCCGAGTCCGCGCACGACGGGCAAGACCGAGCCGCTCAAGCTGCCGGCCGGGCGGCGGCTGTCGCTGGCGATTCTCGACGGGCCTGATGCCGGCACGGTGTTTCGCATCGAGAAGCCGCGGGTCTCGATCGGGCGCTCGAACGCCGACCTCACGCTCAATGACACCGAAGCCTCGCGCCTGCACGCAACGATCGAAGTGCGGGAAATGGTGTTCATGCTGAACGACGCCGGCTCGACGAACGGCACGCTCATCGGCGGCGAAAAGATCAACGGCCCGACCGAGATCTCGGACAAGACGGAGTTTCAGGTCGGAGCGACGGTCCTGATGCTGATCGTGACGGAGGACGGATAGATCCCGGGACCTTGCTTCGCCACCGCCAACTGATTGCCGCGCTGACGGCGCGCGATCTGAAGGCGCGCTATCGCGGCTCGGTCCTCGGCTATTTCTGGTCGCTCGCCAACCCGCTCCTCCTGCTCGCGGTCTACACGCTCGTCTTCACGAAGTTCTTCACCGGGCAGCTCGTGCAGCCGTATCCGCTCTTTCTCTTTTCCGGAATCCTGCCGTGGACGTTCTTCGCGGCCGCGGTGCTGGAGTCGACGAACTCGATCTCCGCGAACGCGGCTCTCATCAAGAAAGTGATGTTTCCGGCCGAGGCGCTGCCGATCGTGGTCGTGCTCTCGCACCTCGTGCACTTCGCGCTGGCGGTTCCGATCCTGCTCGCGGCCATCGGCGCGTTCGCGGCGCTCGGCAAATTCACGGTCACGCCGATGCTCCTCCTCGCGCCGGTGCTCATGCTGCTGCAGACGCTCTTCGTGGCCGGCGTGGCCCTGACCGTCTCCTCGGCGTCGGTGCTCTTCCGCGATCTGCGCGACATCATCGCCAACCTGCTGCAGCTCGGCTTCTTTGTCACGCCGATCATCTACACGATCGACAACGTCCAGGTCCGCGGGCTCCGCGCGTTGCTGCGCATCAACCCGATGACGCCGTTCGTCGTCGCCTACCAGGACATCTTCTTCTTCGGCCGCTTCCCGAGCGTGTCGGACACGGTGCTGGTCTTCGCCTACGCCGGCGCCTCGCTGCTGACGGGCTTCTTCGTGTTCGATCGCCTGCGCGACACGCTGGCGGAGGCGATTTGAGCGACTTTGCCATCACGCTGGAGCAGGTCTCCAAGGCCTACCGCCTCTGGGGAACGCGCTCGCAATTCGCGACATTGAAGTCCGCGCTGCTGAAGCGCGATCTGAAGCTGGCACCCGAGCAGACCGTGCCCGCGTTGCGCGAGGTTTCGTTCGAGATTCATCGCGGCGAAGCGTTCGGCGTCATCGGGCGCAACGGCTCGGGCAAGTCGACGCTGCTGAAATTGATCTCTGGCATTCTCAAGCCGACCAGCGGCAAGATCGCCGTCAACGGACGCATCGCGGCGCTGATCGAGCTCGGGGCGGGGTTTCATCCCGAGATCACGGGGCGCGAGAACATCTACATCAACGGCATCATGCTCGGGCTGTCGCGGCGCGAGATCGACGAGCGCTTCGACCGCATCGTCGCGTTCTCCGGCATCGGCGAGTTTCTCGAGCAGCCGGTGAAGACGTACTCGTCCGGCATGTACGTGCGCCTCGGCTTCGCGGTCGCGGTGCACGTCGATCCCGACATCCTCTTGATCGACGAAGTCCTGGCCGTGGGCGACGAGGAGTTTTCCGCGCGCTGCATCGCCAAGATCCAGGAGATGAAGCTGCGCGGCGTGACGCTGGTGTTCGTCACGCACCAGCTCGACCAGGTACGCAACCTCTGCGACCGCGCGCTCTGGCTCGATCACGGGATGGTCGAGGCGATCGGCGACCCGATGCGCGTCGTCGACGCCTACCTGCAGGAGGTCAGTGGAGCGGCGGGCTTCAGCCCGACGGAAAAAGAGCCAGAAGAAGACGGCGGGCTAAAGCCCGCCGCTCCA
>DATFHJ010000170.1:0-13592 GCA_035248585.1 Thermoanaerobaculia bacterium | reverse complement strand
CGGAGAGATGAAATTTCGCGTCGAGGAAATCGTCGAAGATGAGGAAGCCGCCGTTGTATTGCACCGTGCCGTGCAGCAGGTTGACGGCGTGCGGCATGCGCCGCTTCGGTCCCTGCGGAATGCCCGGCTCCGCCACCGTCGAGCGCTGCACCATCGCGGCCATGAACGCGCCGATCTTCGTGACGATCACGTCGTCCGACTCCGGCGCCGGTCCGTTCCACTCCGTCTTCCGCCGCGGCGATGCATAGAGAATGTTGTGCGGCCAGATCGGCGTGCCGTCCTCGGGTTGCGCGCCCGTGGCCCATGGATGACCGGCGGGAAGAACGCCCGTGCCGAGGCGGTGCCAGTAGATGTAGTCGAGCACGCGGAAGGTGATGTAGGAGTTGTGGACGTTGGAGTGGACCCAGTGCCAGAGCGTGATCGCATCCTCGCGGATGGAATCGCGCCAGCTGAGCGGAGCGAATTCGGCGACATTCATCAGCGCACGTCCTGATAGAAGCGATGCAGCGTGAACGGGCTCACGCCGATCAGAAAGAGCAGCACGAGCATGATATTGCGAAGCTGCTGGCGCACGATGCCGCAGCGGCTGAAGCGGCGCGCGGACGAAACGACCGACGCGTCGAGGACGGTGACCTTCCCGCCGCGCGACATACGCAGCCAGAAGTCGAGATCTTCCATGATCGGATAGGCGCGATAGCCGCCGCTGGCGCGGAAGTGATCCGCGCGCACAAAGTACGCGGCGTCGCCGTAATGCACGGTTCGGAAGGAGAAGCGCGTGCAGAAGGCGAAGAAGCGCAGGAGGACATGCTGCCGGTCGAAGCCGAGGCGGAAGCAACCGCCCTGCAGCTCGGGATCGCGCATCGCGCCTTCGATCAGCGCATGGGCGTTGCGCGGCAGCCGCGTGTCGGCATGGAGGAAGAGAAGGACGTCGCCGCCGGCAAGCGCCGCGCCGTGATTCATCTGCGCACCACGGCCGCGCGGACCGGCGACCGCGCGAACACCCAACCGCCGCGCGAGGTCGAGCGTGCCGTCATTGCTGCCGCCGTCGACGACGAGGATCTCGAAGTCGCCGGGCAGCGCGCGGAGCTCTTCCAGCGTGCCGGGGAGAGCGGCCGCTTCATTCAACGTCGGGATGACAATCGCGATTTGCATCCGACCACGCTTTCGAGATCTGCCGATCATGCATTAATGACGGCGCGTCTGCAAGGAATGCAAAAACGGAAATGGAACGGATCGCGCCCGTTTCCGGTTCACGTTCCCCATGATCCTCGGCATCGAGACTTCCTGCGACGAGACGTCGGTCGCCGTGCTCGACGGCGACGGCAGCGTGCGCGTCAACCTCATCGCCTCGCAAATCGAGCGGCACCAGCCGTTCGGCGGCGTGGTGCCGGAGATCGCGTCGCGCGAGCATCTGCAACATCTTTTCCCGCTCGTTTCGCGCGCCCTCGGCGACGCGAATCTGTCGTTCGAGGACGTCGACTCGATCGCCGTGACCGCGGGTCCGGGCCTCATTGGCGCGCTGCTCGTCGGTGTCGCCGGCGCGCAGGGCCTCGCCTACGGCCTCGGCATCCCGATCGTGCCGGTGAATCATCTCGAAGGACACATCTATTCGCCGTACCTGCAGCGCGAAGGCGCGGCGACTCCGCTGCCGGATCGTTTTCTCGCGCTCGTGATCTCCGGCGGCCACTCCGCGATCTACGACGTGCGCGGGCGCTCCATTGCGCAGATCAATCGCACGCGCGACGACGCGATCGGCGAGACGTTCGACAAGGTGGCGAAGTTCGTCGGCCTGCCGTATCCCGGCGGGCCACAGATTGAAAAGCACGCGCGTGACGGCAAAGCGGATCCGCGCCGCTTTCCGTTTCCGGTTCCGCAGTTCAAGGACGAGTCGCTCGATTTTTCGTACTCGGGGATCAAGGCGGGGGCGATTCGTCTTGCGCGCGAGCATCAGGTTCGCGTGGATGGCGATGCCACGACGCTCGGGGATTTCTGCGCGACGTTTCAGGACGCACTCATCGCGCAGCTGTTCGATCGCCTGGAGTCGGTGTGGTCGAGGCTCGAGGCGCCGAAGCCGGCGGAGCTGGCGATCGCGGGCGGCGTGGCGGCGAACGGTGTGCTGCGCGAGCGGGTGGCGGCGTGGGGGCAGGAACACGGGCTCATCGTGCGGCTGCCCGAGAAGCGCTACTGCACGGACAACGCGGCGATGATCGCGTTCGCGGGGCTGCAGAAGGGTTCGCCGTCGGACCCCCGCCGTGTAACCGCCCGTTCACGAATCGCCTGAAACCTTTCCGGGTGCCCGTCGTCTTAGAAGATGAGGGCACTGGTTAAACGATTCAAACTCCTATCTCTCCTCCTGATCGAATGTCGACCGCCGGCCGAGAGGGGCCGGCGGTCGGCGTTTTAGGCCGGCACGGCCGGCAGCGCAGGTTGGCCAAGCCTTCGGCATGAGGATCGCCTGTCGGCAGCATCCCTGCGGCTCCATCTCCAATAGAATCGCCGCATGAAGATCGTCGTAGCCGGCGGTACCGGTTTCCTCGGCGAGCCGCTCGTGCAGCGCCTCGTTGCGCGCGGTGACGACGTCACCGTTTTGACACGCAATCCGCAAAAGGTCGAGACTGGCCGTGGCGTGCATTGGGACGGGAAAACGCAAGGCGCGTGGTCCGAGGATGTGGCCGCCGCGGACCTCGTCATCAATCTCGCCGGCGAGAACATCAGCGAGGGGCGGTGGACGGAGGAGCGCAAGCGACGACTGATCGACAGCCGTCTGCACGCGACGACCGCAATCGTCCAGGCCCGGCCGCGCACACTCATCAATGCATCCGCCGTCGGCATCTACGGCGATCGCGGTGATGAAGTGCTGGACGAGCGCTCGCCTCGCGGCTCCGGCTTTCTCGCGGAGCTCGTCGACCAATGGGAAAACGCGGCGCGCGCGGCGGAATCGTTCGCGCGGCTCGTCATCATCCGCTTCGGCATCGTGCTCGCGCCCGACGGCGGCGCGCTGAAGAAACTCCTCCTACCGTTCAAGCTGGGCGTCGGCGGCCCGATCGGCAGCGGCAAGCAGTGGATGTCGTGGGTCGATCGTGAAGACGCCTTGCGGCTGGTCGAGTGGGCGATTGCGAATCCGAACGCACGCGGCGTCTACAACGCCACCGCACCGGAGCCGCTGCGCAATCGGGAGCTCAGTCGCACCCTCGCGCATGCGCTGCATCGTCCCGCGATCCTTCCGACGCCGCCGTTCGCGCTCCGGCTCTTATTCGGCGAGATGGCCGACGAGGCGCTGCTCGCCGGCCAACGCGCGGTGCCGCGGCGCGCGCTCGATGAGGGGTTTGGTTTCGAGCGCCCTACCCTTGCGGACTCACTCGCGGCGCAGTTGTGAATCAGCCCGCCCCCGGACCCCTCGCTTTGCTCGGGGTGACGCGGCGCTTTGCGCCGCGTCAATTTCTCGAGGTCAGCATGTGCCACTCGGGATTTTCCCGCACGTAGCTCGGCGGACGCGGGTCGCGGCTGGCAGGCCGCTGATCGCGGTGCGCGTGGTTTGCTTCCGACGCGCCTTCGAGCATCAGCTGGAACTTCCCGAGCATCGTTTTCTGCACCGGTTTCGGCAAGCCGCGCAGGTCATCGACAAGACGCTGCGCCGCGCAATCGTCTTCATCGAGCTCCCACGGCGCGATCTGCCGTTCGACGGAACTGCCGAAAAAGTCCGCTTCGGTGAGCCCGTACACACTCAGGAGCTTGCGCAGCTGCGAGATCTTGAGCGAGCCGATGCGCTGCCCCGTCTCGAAGGAGCTGATCGTCTTTTCTCCGACGCCGGAGAGGCGGGCCACGTCTTTCTGGCTCAGCCCGCGGAGCCTGCGAATTTCACGAAGTTTGAGCACGAGATCCATTTTGGCTTCCTCACCTTCTCACTAGAACCGTCTCATTAAGCCGACCACCACGCCCTGCACCGCGACGTCTCGGGCATAGGCGTAAATGGGATGCATCATCGAGTTCGCCGGCTGCAGCCGGACTCGTTCTCCCTCGCGATAGAGTCGTTTGAGCGTGACTTCCCCGTTGACGTTCGCGACGACCATCTCGCCGTTCATCGCATCGTCACGCCGCGAGATGATCACGAGATCGCCGTCGAAAATCCCGTCGTCGATCATCGAGTCCCCACGCACTTTCAATACGTAGTTCTCGCCGCGTGTCGTGAGGTGATTCGGAACCGCAACGGTTTCGTCGGAGAGATCGACCTCGAGCGGCCGGCCGGCGGCGATGTAGCCGAAGAGCGGCAACTCCCGCGCGTTCGCCGGAGTCTCCCGCCGCCCCTGCGTGTCCTCCGGCTTCTCGATGAGCTCCACTCCGCGCTTCTGATTCCAGTCCCGCCGGATGAGCCCCTTTTTCTCGAGGAGCGAGAGATGTTTGTAGACCGTGCCGTACGAAGAGAACCCGAAGTGATCGCAGATTTCCCGGTGGGTGGGAGCGATGCCCCGCTCCTTCTGGAAGTCCCGAATGAAGTTCAGGATGTCCCGCTGCCGTTCCGTCAGATATCGCATCGCCCATGCAATGTAGGCGGTAATAGGGCGAAAGTCAAGCGTAAGTAGGCGAAAGTTTCACGGTGAGTAGACGTAAGTGCCCAAAATCCCGCCATGCCCCCGCGCCGCCGGTTTTGCCTCCTCACCACCGGCCGCACGGGCTCGACGTCGCTGATGTCGGCGCTGGCGGCGAGGGAGGATGTGCTGGTGCCGGGGAAGTTGTTCGAGTGTCCGGACAACGAGCTCGTGCATCCTTCATTCGTCCGCGGCTATATGGAGTGGTTCGGGGCGCGCGATGCGGGGGAGCTGATCGAGCGGTTCTTTGAGTGGGGGACGGAGCGGTACGCGGGGTTCAAGAGCATGCCGAACCGGCATCGGGACTACCGCGAGTTCATCCGGCGGACGGACATTCAATTCATCACGCTCGTCCGCGACGACATCGCGTCGACGGTGGCGAGCTTCATTCTGGCCATGCGGACGAATTCGTGGCGGCGCAGCGGTGGGGAACAGGTCCACACGTGGACCTTCACCGAGGCCGACGAGCGGCTCGTCGCGGGCAATCTAAAGTACGTCTACACGAGTCGGTTGCGGTTGCAGGCGATCCCGAACGCGATCCCGCTCGTGTACGAAGAATTGTGCGATCCCCGATTTCGCTGCGACGCGCTCGACGAGTTTTTCGAGCGGCCGGTGAGGATTCACGATCCGCGGCCGCCGCTGCACGCTTCGCGCTACGTCACGAACTGGACGGAGCTCGAGCAGTTCATCGAGCGCACGCTCGCTCGCTACTCCTTGGATTCGTCGTCCTCTTCTTCGCCGTAGCCGTTGCCGTTGTAGCCCTGGACGTAATCGGGCTCGTCATCGCCGTAGCCGCCGCCTCCGCCGTAGCCGTCTTCTCGCTTCCCCTCGGCCAGGCGCTGCAGTTCGCTCTCGCTCAGTTCACCTTCGATGGGAGTCAGGTTTTCAGACATGGTCGCTCCTCTCTGGATATTTTTGATGAATTAAATCATCGATCTCGTCGCATGCAATGCCGTAGCCGTCCTCGGCGCGAATCAACTCGCTCAGCGCGGCGAGGCGAGTGGTGAAGGGCGCGCTCATCGCCCGATCCAGCGCGCGGGAGAGGCCGTCGACGGTGAGGCGATGAGGATGCATCGTCACGCCGATGCCGAGGTGCGTCGTGCGCCAGGCGTTGAAGAATTGATCGCGGCCGTATGGCTCGACGACCATCGGGCAGGCATGGCGAATGGCCCGCGCAGTCACGCCGGCGCCGGCGTGATGGATCACGGCCGCACTTCGCGGGAAGAGCCAGTCATGCGAAAGCGCCCCCGTCACCAGCACGCCCTCTTCCTCGAGATCGAGATTCGCCCAGCCGCGTTGCACGAGCAGGCGAAGGCCGATTTGTCTTGCCGCGCGCGCGTGGATCGCCACGACTTCGCGCGCATTGCGCACCGGCAGGCTCCCGAACGACAACACCACGGGCGGATCTCCGGCGGCGAGAAAGGATTCGACCTCGAGCGGCGGCGCGGCGTGAAACCGGTCGGGGAACCAGAACCCCGTCATCCGCAGCGATGAAAAGTTCGTCTTCGGCTCGCTGTAATGCCGGCTCGACGCAAGCAGCGTCCGCGTGGCCCGGGCGTATGTGGGTTTGCCACGCGCGAAATCCGCGGGCAACAGCGACACCGCGACCCAGGGAATCTTCAGCTCCTCATGAACGCGGCGGGCGGCGGGTTGCAGGGAGATCGCGACGAGCAGGTCCGCGCCCTCGCAGGCAGCCGCGAGATCGCGATCGTTTTCTTCGCGATCGAAAATCTCCCGCAGGATTCGGGAGCGCTCGCTCTTCGGCAGCGGATTCCATTCGTCGAAGAGCTGCACGTGCGAGCGCGCCTCCTCCTCTCCATACGGGCGGCCGCACGCGACGACGGCGAGACCCGCGTCGCGGAAAAGCGCATGCGCCGCCGCGTTCACGGCGACGACGACGTCGTGGCCACGCGCGACCAGCGCCCGGCCCAATCCGGCGAACGCGAGGTAGTCCCCGTGAGTGCCGGCGGTACTGAGCACGATCCGCGGCATATGCTGCGCGAGTATGCCAGCGCTGCTCGTCCTCGCACCGCATCCCGATGATCTCGAGCTGTCGGCGGCGCTGCTCTGTCATCGCGCGATCGAGCTGGGCTGGACGGTAGTCGAGATGATCATGACGGACGGTGCTCGCGGCGGCGTGGATTCAACTGTGTTCGGGACGCGGGAGCACATCGATCGCCGCGCGTCGGAGGCGCGAGCCGCAATTCAACGGCTCGGAGGCGTGACGGTCGAGATGCTCGCGCTGCCGGATGGCCGGCTCGCCGAGCACCGCGCGACGGCCGTCGAATCCGTGCGCAAGCAGGTGGAGATCCACCGCCCCGCGATCGTCGCGTTACCGGCGTCGTGTGACCGTCATAAAGACCATCGCGCGACGCACGCGATCGGCGTCGAGGCCACCGATGGCTCCGCGCTCACGCTCGAATATTGTTTCTGGGGCGAGGATCAGCGGCAGAACCTCGTCCTCCATCACCGTTCCGGACACGACGCGAAGCTGGCCGCGATCCGCGAACATCAATCCCAGCCGCTGGACATTCTCCTTCCAAGGATCGGCGAACAAGGAACGGAGAGTTTTTTCTGCGCGCAGCCGGAAGCAGCCGTCGCCTTTCTCGTGGACCACGGCTTCGACGCGCGGCAGAAGTAAAAAGGCCAGCCTTTCGGCTGGCCTTGACTTCCGGGCGAATGGGACCTCTCGGGTTTAGTCGAGCTTGATCGCTTTCTTCGTCTTCGCCTTGCGCGACGCGTCCTTGGCGTCGTACGCGGCCATGCAATCGCCCTGTTCGACCATGGCGCAGGAGAGGTACTCGCTGATCTCCATGATCACGGCGCGGATCGCCTTGCCGGTCGGGGTCTTCTCGTACTGGCTGAGGTTTCCGCCGAAGCCGCCGCGGTAGACGCCGACGGCGAGACCGCCGCTGGACGCACGCGCTTCGACCGTGCGGGTGAACTCGATCTCACCGGTGGTCGTGTTGACCACGCGGAGGTCGACCGCCAGGTACGCATCTTCTTTCTTTCCGCCGACGCTGATGCCGCGGAAGCTCAGGCCGCCGCCGGTGCCCTTGACGTCCGACTCGAACGCGCTGAGCGTCGCGACGACGATGTACTGCGCGCCCGTCATCTTGCCGATCTTGGCGCCGGTGGACTTGCTGATGCGTCCCGAAGCCGCGAGATCCTGCTCGTCGAGAACCGCCGAGAGCTTGTCGCGCTCGACCATCTTGAAGTTGCCGGTTCCGGCGAGCTCGTTGGTCAGCATGCCGGCGAGATCGTCACCGACGCCGCCGTACCACCACGCCGCGGACGTGCGGTTCTGGAACTCGTTCACGGCCAGAACCGGCTTGCCGGCCGCGAGCGCGCTCGTCGCAACCATCAGGACCACAGCCATCAAAAAGACAAATTTCGTTTTCATGTTTTCCCCTCTGTCGGATGTCCAAACGCAAACCTGCAATGTAGGTCGCTGCATTTCGGCAAGCCGTGATGCGGCTCACGCGCTCAGTGACTGATGGAGTCATCAGCGCACTGGTACAGCGCGCGATCCCACGTTTCGATCCGATTTCGGCCGCGACTCTTTGCCGAGTATAACGCGCGGTCGGCGCGATCGATCAGCGCGGCGGGGCTCAAAACCTCATTCGATGCCGACTCATCCATTGCCGCGATCCCGATCGACGCCGTCACGACGACCGCCTCCGCACCGCAGGTAAGCTCCGTTGTTTCCAGGCGCTTACGGATCCGCTCCGCCACGGCGGCGGTGTTCCCGAGCTGCGTCTCCGGCAGCACGATGCAGAACTCCTCGCCGCCGTAACGCCCCGGCACGTCGTACACGCGGCAGCTGTCGCGTAGCAGGCGCCCGACGCCTTTCAGCACTTCGTCGCCGGCCGCGTGGCCCCACGTGTCGTTGATGCGTTTGAAGTGATCGATGTCGAGCATCAGCAGCGACATCGGCGAGCCGTGGCGGAGGGCGCGATTGATCTCGCTGTCGATTTTCTCGATGACGTACCAGCGGTTGTACAAGCCCGTCAGCGCATCCCTCGACGAGACCTCGGCGAGCGCGCGGTTCTTGACCAAAAGATCGAGATTCTCGCGCTGCAGCCCGAGCATCCGCTGCTCGAGCTCCGCGTAGCGCGCTTCGCTTTCCTCGGCGACGCGCAGGACGTCGAACAGCTCCTGCACGAGGCGCCGCTCTTCGTCATTGAACGGAGCGCCGTCCGAAACGACGGCCACCCGAGGAACGGGAATGCGAATGGCGAATGCGTTTGCAGTCTCCGGCGACGAAGAGTCGGCGAGAGTCAGCCGCTTGTGCAGCAGCTCCGACAACGGCGCCAGAATCCGGGCAACAGCGGATTCGAACGTGCTCATGAACCTGTGTCCTGTATGAGAGAGTTGGCGAACTATACGCCTCGCCGCGCGACGCCGCCAACGCGCAAAGTTGGAACGGATTTCTTTACGCCCGATTCTCGATACGGAAGCGATTCACGCCCGCGCTGATCTCATCGCCCTGATGCACTTTGGTGTTCTTCGCGGGCAGCGTGTTGAGGAACGTGCCATTGCGCGACCCGAGGTCGCGGACGCGAATCGTGCCGCTCTCGTCGCGGACCACTTCGAAGTGACGGCGGGAGAGAAACTCGTCGGGCACTCGCACGTGGCCTTCGCGGCCGACGACGAGACCGCTCGGCGGAATTTCGAACTCCTGCCCTTTCAGCGGACCTTCGAGGCAGACCAGCACCGAGCGCGTCGCGGCGGGCTGGGTCGCGCGCGCGGCACGCAGCTTTTCGGCGAGCAGCGACTCGTCGGTCACGGACGCGGGATCGAGCGTGATCTGTTGCACCGGAACCCCTGCCACGTCGGTCGGCTCGATGCTCACCAGCGCGTTGCCGATGCGCATGAGGTGCGTGCCGTCGTCGATCACCGCTTCCTCGATCTGCTGCCCGTCGAGAAACGTTCCCATGTGCGAGTCGGCGTCGCGCACGACGAGCTGATCGCCGCGCACGAAGATCGAGCAGTGGCGGATCGACAGCTCGGCCTCGGACAAGAGGACATGACAGCCTTTGCGTCCGAACCAGAGCGGGTGCTCGAAGATGGTGAAGACCGTGTCGAGCGACTCGTGCGCGCCGCGGGCGATGATGTGAACCGAGCGCGGACGCGCCGGCGCTTCGCGCAGCTCCAGCTTCGGCTCGGCCGGAGCGTCGGCCGGCGCATCGACGCGATACGGCTTCATGTCGATCTCGCGAATCTGATCGACGTCGATCAGACGCGCCAGCACCGCGGCCTTACTGCCGGACAGCCACTCGCCGCAATGACACGTCGCGATCGAATTCGCCAGCCGGACGGCGATCACACCCGGCACGTCGTACGCCTGCCCGCACTTGGGGCAGCGGATGAGGGGCATGGGCGGGATGATACAGGCGCTGCTACACTCCCGCACGTCCATGCTCGTGGGAAACACCAACCGCACGACCGGCCGCATCGGCATCCGCTCGAAGTTCATCGGCACGTTCGCGTTCATCACCGTCGTCGTAGCGCTCGTGATTCTGCTGTTGCAGCAGTTGCTCGTGCGCCGGGCGATGATCAAGCAGACGGTCGAGCAGGGCGCGGCGATCGCGCAGACGATCGAGTCGACGGCCGGCTACTACGTCATCTTCGGCCTCACCGACGATCTGAAAAACATCGTCGCCGATCTCGGCAAGAGTCCTTCCGTCGAATACGCCGACTTCCTCGACGGCACCGGCAAGGTGCTGGCGGCGACGAAGCCCAGCGTGCCGGCGGTGATCGCCAACCGCAAGCCGGGCAACGAGCGCGGCACCAGCACCGGTGACGGCCTGCACATCTACAGCGTGCCGTTTTACGAGACGAAAGCCGATGCCGCGAATCCGAACGCGACGCCGAAGGGCTACTTCCGCCTGCTGATGAACGAGTCGCAGGCGCGGCTCGCGCTGGCGAACCTGCGCACCTGGGCCGCCGGCATCGTCGTGCTCGCGCTGCTCGCGGCGAGCCTTCTGGCGTGGCTCGCGGCGCGGTTCATCGTCCTGCCGATTCTCTCGCTCGTCGAAACGGCGGACGAGATCTCGAAGGGCGATCTCACGCAGCGCGTGCAGATCGGCTCGAGCGACGAGATCGGCGGGCTCGCCGAAACGTTCAACGGCATGGCCGGCAATCTCGAGCGCACGGTGAAGAGCCTCATGCAGTCGCAGGCGAAACTGCGATCCGTCGTCGAGACGGTGAGCGACCGCTCGCAGACGGTCATCCATCGCGTCGACGAGCAGCGCGCGATCATCGACGAAACGTACGAGTCGATCGACCAGCTGAACGGCGGCGTGCGGAAGATCACGGACAACGTCGAGGCGCTCTCCGCGTCGTCGGAAGAGACGTCATCGTCGATGCTGGAGATGGTGGCGTCGATGGAGGAAGTGAGCCGCCACACCGACACGCTGTTCGCGTCGGTGGAAGAGACGGCGTCGGCGACGCATCAGATGGTCTCGTCCATCAACGAGGTCGATCAGAACGTCGTCTACCTCACGAACTTCGTGACCGATACATCGTCGTCGATGGTCGAAATGTCGGCCTCGATCGCCGAGGTCGAGACGAATGCGGCGAGATCCTACGACCTCGCGCTGGCGGTGGCGGATGCGGCCGAGTCGGGGATGAAGGCGGTGCGCGAGACCATCGAAGGAATGGAGCAGATCCGCAAATCGGTCATCGAGACGAACTCGGTCGTCGGCCGGCTCGGCGATCGCTCCGTCGCCATCGGCAAGATCCTCAACGTCATCGAAGACGTCGCCGAGCAGACGAACCTCCTCGCGCTCAACGCCGCGATCCTCGCGGCGCAGGCGGGCGAGTACGGCAAAGGCTTCTCCGTCGTCGCCGCGGAGATCCGCGAGCTCTCCGAGCGCACCGCCTCGTCGACGCGCGACATCGCGAACCTCATCCGCGCGGTGCAGGACGAAGTGGAGAACGCGCTGAAAGTCACGTCGTCGGGATCGACGCTCGTCGAAAACGGCGTCGCGCTGTCGCACGAAGCCGGCAAGGCCCTGAACAACATCCTCGACTCCGCGGCCAAGGCCTCGAGCATGGGACGCGAGATCGCCGGCGCCACGCGCGAACAGGCCACGGGCAGCGAGACCATCACCCGCGCCGTCGAGCGGCTGCAGGAGATGGTCAAGCAGATCAACGCCGCCACGCGCCAGCAGGCGCAGGGCTCCGATCACATCCTCAAGGCCGTCGAGTCGATGCGCGAGGTGACAAAATACGTGCGCCAGGCGATGGTCGAGCAGAAGTCGGGCTCGTCGATGATCTCCGCCGCCGCCGAGCGGATGATCGAGATGATCCACGAGATCTTCCAGGTCGCCGCGAGCCAGTCCACCGAGAGCGAGAAGATCGTCGCCACGATGCGCCAGGTGCGCGCCATCGCAGACGGCAACCGCACCACCGCCGGCGACATGAGCGACGCCATCAATCTTCTCAACGACGCCATCCGCAGCCTCGAGGACGAGGTGCGGAAATTCCGCGTGCGCGCGTAACGCGTGCGCGATCATTTAATATCCGGGCGTGAGCGACGGGAAAGAGCTGCGCCTCATCACCTTCCGCGTCGGCCCCGAGACGTTCGTGCTCGACATCATGGCCGTGCGCCAGATCGTTCCGTACGCGGGCTCGACGACCGTGCCGACCGCGCCGTCGTTCATCGAGGGCATCATCGTCCTGCGCAACGAAGTGATCCCGATCGTCGACCTGCGCGACCGCCTCTACCCAGGCATGGACATGCGCCTCGCCGAACCGCTCGTCCTCATCACCCACACGAGCGCCGGCTTCATCGGATTAAAAGTCGACGAAGTGCGCCGCATCGTCAACGTCTCCAGCGACAAGCTCCTCACCCCGCCGGACATCATTCGCGGGATTCGGGGAGAGCTGTTGATCGCGGTGGTGCCGATGGGAGAGGAGATCTTCCTCCTCATCGACGTGGAGAACGTGTTGACGGAGCCGGAGAAACAGGAGCTTCGGAACGCTGATCTTTCCGATATCCGAACGGACAGTGCCGGCAGCCCGACTCACAGCAATAGCCCCGCTCCTTCAAATACTTCTCCGTAAAGACCACGTACGGTCCCTCGCGATAGAAGTGGACGCCTTCCACAAGCTGGTCGTTCATCGTTTAGACTGCGCGCCGTGTTCTCCCGCTCCCGGCTGCTGCAACTGACGGAAGCGATGAAGGGGAAGCTGATCGTCGTCTACGGCGACATCGTAGCGGACCGCTTCATCTATGGCACTCCGAAGCGGATCTCCCGCGAGGCGCCGGTGCTGATTCTTCGCCAGTATCGCGAGGACGTGCTCCTCGGCGGCGCCGGCAATGCCATCCACAACATCTACGCCCTCGGCGGCCTGCCCGTTCCCGTCTCCGTCCTCGGCAACGACGCCGCCGGGCACTCGCTCATCGACCAGCTGACCGAGAACGGCATCGACTGCGGCGCGATCCTCCGCGTCGACCGCTACAACACCGCCACCAAGACGCGCATCCTCGGCGGCATGCCGCACGCCAGCCGGCAGCAGATCGTCCGCTTCGACGTCGAAGACGAATTTGTCATGACGGACGACGAGCTGCAGCAATTCGCGGCGCTCGTGCGCGAGCAGATGTCGATCTGCCACGCGGCGCTGATCAGCGACTACGGCTACGGCGTCGTCAGCTCCACGCTCGCCGGAACGCTCACGCAGTTCGCGCACGGAAAGCCGGTCACGCTCGACTCGCGCTACAACCTCCTCGCCTACCCCGGCGTCACGGCGGCGACGCCGAACGAAGAAGAAGCGGCGGCGGCGGCGGGGACCTCGCTGTTCAACGGCGAGGACGAAGACCGGCTGTACGACGTCGCGGAGACGCTGCAGGAGAGCCTCGACTGCGAGGCGATCCTGATCACGCGGGGCAGCCGAGGAATGGCGCTGTTCGAGAAAGAAGGCGCGCCGATGTTCTTGCCGGTGTATGGGACCGATCAGGTCGCGGACGTCACGGGCGCGGGCGACACCGTGATCGCG
>DATFHJ010000169.1:0-9013 GCA_035248585.1 Thermoanaerobaculia bacterium | reverse complement strand
CTCCGGAGGAAGCTTGAACTTCTTGAAGAAAATGACGATCGCGGTGGCGATGCTCGCGGCGATTGCGGCCTGCCATCGCGGGCCTCGGAGGATCCGGCCGGTCGTCGATCCGCAGCTGCTCCAGATGTCGAAGGATCAGGTGTGGGCGGCGGCGGAGGAGTTTTACGCGCGGCACAAGTGGCAGCGCGCGCGCTCGTACTACACGTACCTGTACGAGAACCATCCGAATGAAGTGCTCGGGCGGCGCAGTCTGCTCCGCATCGCCGACACGTTTTACGAGCAGGGCGATCCGGTGAATCTCGTCGAGGCGCAGTACAAGTACCGCGACTTCATCAATCGCTATCCGACCAGCGATCAGGCCGACTACGCGATGCTCCGCATCGCCATGTGCTCGTTCCAGCAGATGGAGCGGCCGGACCGCGATCAGCAGAAGACGAAGGAAGCGCTCGAGAAGTTCAACGATATGATCCGGACGTACGGGAACAGTCCGCTCAAGGCGGAGGCGGAAGCGCGCCGCCAGGACGTGCTGGACCGCCTCGGCAAGCATGAGCACATCATCGCCCGCTTCTACATGAAGCGCGGCAGCTATACCGCGGCCGTGCAGCGCCTGAACTACCTGATCGATACGTACCCGAATTTCAAGGAGCGCGACGGCGCGTTCTTCGATCTCGGCACTTCGCTCGCGGCCCTCGGCCGCAACGGCGAAGCGCGGCTGTACTTCGAGCGCGTGCTGACCGAGTACCCGCAAAGCGACTACGCCGACCGCGCCCGCCGGCGCCTGGGTGACACCAAGGCATGAACAGAGTTGAAGCTTCGCTGGGGTGGCGTCTCGCCGCCTGCGTGCTCGCGCTCTTCGCCGCCGCTGCCTGCAGCACGGTACCGGCCGATCCGCCGGTCACGCTGCCGGCGGAGCCGGCGGCGGATCCGCGTGTCGGCCAGTTGCAGACGGCGATGACGGAGCTCCTCGAGCGCATCGACGTGCTGAACGACCGGATCGCGCATCTGGAAGAAGCACAGACCGCGCGAATCGTTCCCGCCCCCCAGAGCGCGCCGGAGGCGCGCGCTACACCGCGGCCATCCGCGCAGCCGCAGCCAGTGCAGCCGGCGCTCGCGAGCGCGAAGCTCGCCGACGACTATCGCAAGGCGATCATGGCTTACGGCCGCGGCGCGTACAGCGAAGCGCGGCATGCGTTTCAGAACGTCTTCGACGTCGAGCCGACCGGCGACCTCGCCGACAACGCGTTGTTCTGGATCGGCGAGACCTACTTCGCCACGCGCGACTACAACAACGCGATGCGTTACTACGCGCGCGTCGTCGCCGAGTACGCGGATCAGAACAAGGCGCCCGATGCGCTCTACAAGACCGCGCTCGCGCAGGAGAAAACGGGCGACCTCGCGCTGGCGCGCAAGACCCTGCAGCAGGTGATCGACCGCTATCCGTACTCGACGTCGTCGTCGATGGCGAAGCAGGAACTGCAGCGCATCAGGTACTAATCGACGGTCACCGGGATCTCCAGCCGCGGAGCTCCCTTGTCGTCGAACCACGCCACCAGTTCCTGCACGAGATTGAACACGAGCGTGTATTTTCCCGGCTCCGCCGGAGCGGTGATCGGCACCGTCAACGTGACGGTCTGACCCGGCCGCAACCCCTCGGAGAGATCGGCGCGGCGCAGCGGCTTGCCGGGCGGCGTGCCCGCGGCGTACCACTCGTACCCGAGGCGGACCGGGTTGCTCGGATTGCTTTGCGCCGGGTCGACGAGGCGATTCGGCCACACCTCGCCGCTGGCATTCGTGAACGTGACCTGCACCCGCGTCGTCGATCCCGCGCGCACCGTGGCCGGCATCGTGTGCCCCTGCCACGTCACCTCGTACGCGGCGTCGGTGAGCGGCGCGAAGATCTCGTACGTGTGATAGCCGATGACGTCGAATTGCACGTGCGCTTCGCCGCGGCGCTCCAGCGCCGTGAAGATCCGCAGGCTTCGATTCAGATCCCATAACGGGACCGTCATCGGACGCGTGACGCGGGGCGCCGGCCCGGCCGCGACCTTTTGCCACGGCCCGCCGTTGTGCGGCGCGAAGAACACGTTCCCCGGCTGCGTCGCCGAAACGGTCACGATCCCGGTGACGGACATCGCCGTAGCCGGCAGTCCGCATCGTCCGGGCACGGCGAACATCCGCCAGTTCTCGCCGTCCTTGAATGCCGGCGCATCCGCGCCGCGGGTGTTGATGAGCGTGCAGCGCGGCAGCGGCTTCCAGAGCCCGGCCGGAGGTTTCTGCAGCATCTCCTGCGGCGGCGGATCGCCGAGGACGCGGAACGTCCAGAGAATGACCGGCGGCGCGATCGGTTGTTTTGCCTCGATCAGATACTGCGTGAGATCGATCGCCCAGAAGGGACGCGCGTCGAACGGATATTCGCCGCGCGGATACTGCAGGAAATAGCTGGCGCTCTGGAATTGAAACGCGCCGATGAACTGCACGCCGATCGAGAACAGGAGCAACGCGATGAACGCGAGACGGCGTCCCGGTTTGAACGCGGCGATGACGGGAATCATCAGCCAGACCAGGAACGGCAGCGTGTCGACGAGGTAGCGCGGTCCGTACGACGCTCCCCCGCGCCAATCCGAACGCGAATAGAACACGATCTGCGCGGCGATGGCGATCATCAGGCCGACGGCGAGGAGACGCTGCTGCCGCTCGCGAAAGACGCGATCGATGTGCCGCGGCAGAAACAAGAGGACGGGAGAGAAGACGAAGAGCCCGCGCCCCGGGCTGAAGAGCAGGCCGGCGATGCCGCCTTTGATCGAGTGCGTGAAGTACTCCGGAACCGCGCCGAATGTCAGTCCCCACGCGCCGAGGGGATGATGGAAGTAGTGGTAGTTGTAGGCGAGGAACGGACTGCCGGCCGCGAGGCCGCCGAGCAGCAGCAAGGGCAAACGGCGTCCCGCCCAGAAGATCCCGTAAAGGCCGAGAGCCGCGGCGAGGAAGATGTCCGTCGGACGATTGGCGACCATGAGCGCGATCGCTACTCCCGCGATCAGCGCGCGCTTCGGCGTACAGTCGAGCGTCAGCGCCCACAACGCCAGCGCGCCGCACAGTTCGGCCATCGCGTGCAGCCAGAGACTCTGACTGCTCGTCGACCAGGTGCTGGTGCCGAACGCGAACACGATCGTCAGGAGCATGGAATCGCGGAGCGAAAGGCGTCGCCGGAACACCAGGAACATGAGCGCGGCCGCGGCGCTGGCGAGGATCGACGCCGAGACCTTGTCCATGATCAGCGCGACGCGCTCGAGCTCTTCCTGCCGCCAGTCGCGCCACTGCAGGTACGCGACGGCGGGCGCGTACAGCGGCGTGATGGCGACGGGGGTGACGATGGGGAAGAGCGACGCGCGGCGGCCGTCGCGCATCGGGTACATCCAGTACGCGTAGTTCGTTCGCTGCAGCGCGGCGTCGATGACCGGCTCGAGATCGAGCCGCCCCGCCTTCCAGATGGAGAACGGGACATACCGCGCGGAGTACGAATCAGGGGGGCCGACGACGCGCAGGTTGGCGTTGTAGACCGCGAGCGCCAGCAGAAAAACGCCCCAGGCCGTGAGTGCCGTCCGGTTCTTGCGCGGCTTCGCGGGCGAAGAATCGTCGGCACTCGAGGCTGTCATGCGGCGGGCGAGACTATGCCACAAAACGGAGCACCGGCGGGATGCCGCCGGTGCCCCGGAACGACTAGTTCCACATCATGCGGACGCCGTTGAGAGCGTAGGTGATCCGGCCCTTCGCATGCCTACCACGGGCGGGATCGAGCCCGCCGTGAAGCGTGTTGATGACGCACAGCTCGAGCACGAGCGAATAGACGTATTCCGCGTCGTTCGTGTACTCGAGCCGGACGTCGCTCTTGAACGTAATGGTCTCCGCCAGCTGCGCCGGGCTTCCCTGGCCCCACAGACTCAGTCGGTCGTCCGTGGTGTACAGGGGAATCGTCGTCGCCGCATCCGTCGACCCCACGCGCTTGCGCGTCAGCCAGAACTTTCCGCGGGGACTCATGAGCATCGACGCGGAGCCTCTGCCCATGTTCGGGAACACGTCTTCCACGAGCTCGAGCTTCATGGCCAGCTCCGCGACGAAATGCACGCTCTCCTGACCGCCCTTGTAGCGGAACAGCGGAAACTCGAGCGTGAACCCGACCGGCTCGCCCTGAGGGAGGTGGTAGTTCATGTGCCCTTCGAGCGAACCCTGCGCGAGCAGCCGCTGCAGGGTCGGGGTCTCGTCGGCGCGCATGGCGTGAATGCCGTGCTTCTCGTCGTTGCGGAAGCCGACGCGGTTCTCATTGTTGTTCGTCGTGCCCTTGTCCGCCGGCGTGGAGATCAGCGCCGCGTCGGCCTGGGCGGCGTCGGCGAAGATCGCGCCGCGCAGAAACCGCATCTCGCAGAAATCGGCGAGGAGCACTTTCTTGTCTTCGGGCTTCGGCGAATCCAGCTTCTCCATCGTGTCGAGGCTGTACCACTGCGGCGTCAGGCCGCCGTCGAACGACGGATCGATCGGCTTGCCCGCTTCGGGCGGCGCCGTGAACGGCCAGTAGTAGTGAAACGCCCTGAATCCGCTCTTCGACTTCTCGCGCAGCGTCGCGTACTTGTTGTCCGTGGACGGTCCCCATTCGATGGGCACGTTTCCGCCGGCCGCGAGCTGGCCGGTCGGGTCGCCGGCCGATGCGGCAAACCCCTTCGGCGTGAACGTGCGCGACGCGGCATCCTCCTGCTCGATGTTGCGGCCGATCACCGTGCCGCAGATGCCGCCGTTGGCCAGCGTTCCCTTGCCGACCGCGGCGCGCACGATGGCGCGGATCAGATTCGCGCGGCGGGAAATCGTGCGGACGTCGTCCGAAGCCTTCGTCGATCCCGGCGAATACAGCCATTTCGTCCCCACATCGGTGAACATGGCCACGATGATCTCGTCCGCGCATTTCACGAACAGATCCGCCTCGGCGAGGAGAAACGGCGCGACGTCGGCGAGATACGCCTCCGTGATCGGCTTCGCCTCGGCCTCGGTCTTGTCATAGCACTTCGCCGAGGTCACCAGGTTGATGCCCTGGAACTGCGCGGCGAGCAGCCGCTGGAAATACGACTCCAGCGTGAGATAGACCGTCAGGCCTTTGTACGCAAGATGCCATTTCTCCTTCTCGATCAGGTAATCCGTCCACCCTTTCAGGAGCGGCTTGGTCGTGAAGCTCGTCGTCGCGGCCGTCCTGGCGATCTTCACGATCTGGCCCGCGATGTCCCACGCGCCGATGACGTGCTCGGAGAATGTCTTCGTGTCGATGTCCGCCGTCGATGAATTGAGGCGCAGCCGGACTCCTTCACCCATCGACGTGATCTGGCTCGAGGAGGAATCGCCTTTCAACAACGCCGCTGCCGTCCCGTAGTGCGCTTCGATGAGGCCGATGGCCGGGTCGATCACGGACTCCTGGACGGCGTTGCGGATCTCGTCTCGCGCCAGGAGCAGGGACGCCAGCAGACCGTTGATCTGCTGCTCGATCTGTCTGACTTCGCTCAGGATCGCGTCGATGCCTTTCTGGATGTTTTCCAGCCTCGCCTTGGTCTGACCGGAGCTCTCTTTGATTCCGATCATCGCCAGCACGTAATCCATGCCGACGCCGGCCGCCGAGCCGATCACGGCACCGGCGAATTTCTCGAACACCCACGACATGATGGAGGTCTCGGCCGATCCCGCCGCTCCCCTGGATTGGACTACCTCGACTTCTGCAACTGTGCTCATGGTCCACCTATCCTTTCTCTTCTCTTGGAGTCGGCAACGATGGACTGACGAGCGATGCGGTTTTTCCCGGCAGGCGATTGTTTCTACAATACGGGCCATGGCCGACGAGAACGAAAGCGGAGCGAGTCTCCTGGGGCGGCGCGAGTACGCGCGGGCGGTGCCGCTACTCAAACGCGAGCACGAGAAATATCCGTCGAACCCGCGCATCCGCCTGCAGTACGCCGACGCGCTCGCCGGCGCGGGCATGACCGCCGAGGCGATCGAGCAATACGAGGCGACGGCCAAGTACTACGAAGACAACGGCCTCACCGTGCAGGCCATCGCCGTCCGCAAGAAGGCGGAGAAGGCGGGCGAGCAGCTCAAGAAGCCGGAGGACCCATCCGGCAAGACCGAGCCGCTCTTTACGAAGCCCGTTCCGAAGAGCCCTCTCTTCGAGATGCTGCCGGACGACGAGCGCACGGCGATCGTGAAGGAGATGGAAGTCGAGTCGCACGACGAGGGGAGCGTCATCATCAATGAAGGCGATCCCGGAACTTCGATGTATCTGATCGCCTCCGGCGAGGTGAAGGTGTACACGCGCGGCACGACGCCCAGCGGCACGGTCTACCTGGCGCGCCTCGGCGAGGGGGATTTTTTCGGAGAAGTGAGCGTGTTGACCGGAAAACCGCGAACGGCCACGATCACCGCGTCTCAGCGCACGGAGCTGTTGCGGCTCGACAAGGACAAGCTCGACGGCGTCCTGTCGAAATATCCCGGCATTCGCAAAGTGCTCGACGATTTTTATAAGAAACGTGCGGCACACACCGTCGAGGCGATGATCGAGAGTCTGAAGAAGAAATCATGAGCGTGCTTCCCATCCGCAAATACGGCGACGACGTCCTCCGCCATCCGGCCGAGCCGGTGACGGACATCGACGGCGCGCTGCAGAAACTGATCGACGACATGATCGACACCATGTACGCGGCGCCCGGCGTCGGCCTTGCCGCGAACCAGGTCGGCGTGGCAAAGCGGCTGATGGTGATCGACCTTTCGGTCGGCAAGCGCGCCGGCGAGTGCTACGTCTTCATCAATCCGGAGATCGTCGAGGCGGAAGGGGAGATCACCGAGGAAGAGGGATGCCTCTCGATCCCCGACTTCGTCGAGGTCGTCACGCGACCCGAGCGCGTGAAGCTGCGCTACCTCGACCGCAACGGCGCCGAGCGCGAGATGTGGGGCGACGGCCTCATGGCCCGCGCCATGTGCCACGAGATCGATCACCTCAACGGCACGCTGTTTGTCGATCACCTGCGCGGCTTCAAGAAGGATCGCATTCTCAAGAAGATCGCGAAGCTGTCGAAGTCCGGCATGTGGTTCTGATCCGATACAATCCGCCCCGATGCGAACCGCCGCCATCGTGACGGAGATTCAGCCGCTCGCGCCGAGCGTTCTTCAACTCACCGTTTCGTTCACCGAGGGCTTCCACTTCCAGCCCGGACAATGGGTGAACTTCCGTTTCCCCGAAGGTGTGTCGCGCGCGTACACGATCGCCTCCGCGCCGCAGCGCCCCGAGGCCGTGCAGATTTGCGTGCGCGTCGGAGCGGGGAAGGGCGGGGAGGCGCTGCGCAAGCTGCAGGCGGGCGACGAAGTCTCGGTCGATGGACCGTACGGCGATTTTCTGCTGCCGGACGGCGACGCCGGCAGCGTGGTGTTTCTCGCCGGCGACGTCGGCATCGCGCCGATTCGCAGCATCGTCCTGCACATGCTCGCGGAGAAAGACCCGCGCGAGATCTGCGTCCTCTACGAGCCCGATCAGCGGCAGATTCTCTACGCCGGCGACTTCGATCCGCTCGCGCGCGCGGGACAGATCGTCCACGAGAGCGGCCCGATCGAGATCCTCGTCGAGCGCAACCGGACGAAGATCAAAGGCGCGGTGATGATGGCCGCAGGATTCGATCCCTTCCTCGAGCGCGCGCGAAAAGCGCTCGCATCGATCGACGCCGACGCGAGCGCGCTGATCACGGAGACGTTCGGGCCGGAGCCTTAGTGTCCGCTGACGCCGTGCAGGTGGAGCGGCGGGCTTCAGCCCGCCGTTTTCGTTCCGCCGTTTTCATTCGGCGGGCTAAAGCCCGCCGCTCCACATTCTTAGTGTCCGCTGACGCCGTGCATTTTCAGGAACAACGTCCATAGCGCGCCGCTGCCGAAATAGATCGCGACCGCGACGACGGCGATGGTGCCGAGAAACCAGATCCACTTCCGTTTGCTATTCATATCCGAGTGCCTCCCGAACGGGTTGTGAGGTGCTGTGTTTTGCGGGGATGAAGCTCGCCGCCGCGCCGAGAACGAGCGAGATCGCGAGCCAGATGACGAGGCCCTGAAGTTCGAACCGGAAATCGATTCCGCGCTTGAACACGACGGTGAGCAGGAGATTGCCGAGAGCCTTGCTGAGCGGCCAGGCCGCGAGGGCGGCGAGCAACCAGCTCAGCACCGCGAGGACACAGCCTTCGGTGACGAGCAGCAGCCACACCGTGCGCGGCGTCGCGCCGACCGCGCGTAGCACGGCCATCTCCCGCCGGCGCTCGAGCACGTTGAGACTCATCGTCGTCGACAGCCCGAGCCCGCCGACGCCCCCGATCATCGCCGACATGATGATCAGCGCCACGTAGATCATCACCATGTGCTGATCGAAGCCGAAGCGGCGATCGCTCTTGCTGGTCAGGCTGTGAACCTGGATGCCGGCATGGACCAGCCGCTCTTCGATGCGCGTCTTCATCGCCTCGACCGACCGCGGATCGGTCTTCTCCAGGGCGAGGCGAATGCCGTTCGGGACGCATTCCGCGCTTCGCACTCCCGGAATGGCGCGGACCATCCCGATCGTCTCCGCGCACGGGCCATGGATGGCCACCGAAAGGTCGAACTTCTGCTCGGCGAACAGCCGGTCGAGCGTGTGAATCATCGACGCCCGCAGGTTCAGCGCGGTCATGAAGAACAATCCGCCCGCGGCGAGCGTCAGGACCGTGAGCGCGAGTCGCGTGCGGCGGCGGAAGTTGTTGCGGATGGCGAGCAGCAGCGGACGCGCGAGTCCGCCGACGTTCGCGACGAGGCGATCGAACGGCGACGCGCCGAAGCCGCTCGCGGCCACGCCGAAGTCGGCGAGCGCGCGGCGGATCGAGACGCCGCTGCCACGCCACACCGGCACCGCCGCGGCGAGGAGCGGCACGATGATGCCGGTGACGACGACGAGTGCGAACACCCACGCCGGAATGGCGAAGCT